>JBCCVL010000274.1:0-5257 GCA_039195375.1 Actinomycetota bacterium | reverse complement strand
CCAACGAGGTCCTGGTCACCGAGGCCCTCCGGGCGCTGTCGACCGACAAGACGGTCATCGTGATCGCCCACCGGCTGCAGACGGTCCGCCACGCGGACCAGATCCTGGTGCTGGCCGACGGGCGCATCGCCGAGCGCGGCAGCCACGACGAGCTCATCGGCCGATCGGACGGCATCTACGCTGCGTTCTGGGCTCGCCGGGAGGCGGCCCAGGGCTGGCGCCTGGCCACCACCTCCCCGCTCTGAAACCGAGGGCGCAGACCGGGTCAGCGGTGCGGCCGGGCCGGGGCCGCGGAACTGGTTGCCGGTGCTCGGCGGCTGGCGAGCCAGGCCCGGCGCACGGCGTGCGCCGCCACCGGCCCCACCTAACGGGCGAGACCCCGCGACTTCTCGTAGACCGCGTCGGCCACCCGGTCGGGGAGCCAGCTGAGCTCGCGGAGCTCGTCGAGCTCGGCCTTGCGGACCGCCTTGACGCCGCCGAGCTCCTTGACCAGGCGCTTGCGTCTGGTCGGGCCGAGGCCGGGGATGTCGTCGAGGAACGACTTGGTCATCCGCTTCTGGCGGAGCTGGCGGTGATACGTGATGGCGAACCGGTGTGACTCGTCCCGCAACCGCTGCAGCAGATAGAGCGCCTCGGACTTGCGCGGGATCACGATCGGTTCGGACCGGCCGGGGACGTAGACCTCCTCGAACTGCTTGGCCAGGGCGCAGACCGGGATCTCGTCGGTCAGCCCGAGGTCGTCGAGCACCCGGACGGCCACATTGAGCTGCCCCTTGCCGCCGTCGACCATCAGCAGCTGGGGTGGGTACTGGAACTTGCCCCGCTCGGCCACCGGCTTCTCCCGATCCTCCAGGTAGTTGCGGAGCCGGCGGGTCAGTACCTCCTCCATCGCCGCGTAGTCGTCGCTCTGGTCGACCGTGCGGACCTTGAACCGCCGGTACTCCCGCTTTGCCGCCAGGCCGTCCTCGACGACGACCATCGACCCGACGTAGTCGGTGCCCTGCAGGTGACTCATGTCGTAACACTCGATCCGCAGGGGCGAGTGGGGCAGGTCAAGCCAGTGCTGCAACTCGTTCAGGGCCTTGGCCCTGGAGTTGTGGTCGGTGGCCCGACGCAGCCGGTGGCGGGTGAACTCCTCCTCGGCGTTCTGGGTGACGGTGGCCAGCAGCTCCCGCTTGTCTCCCCGCTGCGGCACCCGGATCTGGACCTTCGACCCCCGCAGCAGGGTCAACCACTCCCGGTACAGCTCGGCGTCCGAGCAGTCCCACGGCAGGAGCACGACCTTCGGCATGCCCTGGACCGGCGGCTCGTCGTACAGACCCTCGAGGATCTTGTCCATCAGTTCGGCGTCGGTCAGGGCCTCGACCTTGTCGACCACGAACTTCCGCTGCCCCATCACCCGACCGCGGCGGACGAAGAACACGAAGACCGCGGCCTCCAGGTCGTCCTGGGCGACGCCGACGACGTCGAGATCCTCGTTGCGATCGGCCACCATCTGCTGTTTCTCGACCGCCTTGCGCACGGTGGCCAGTCGATCCCGGATGCGGGCCGCCTTCTCGAACTCGAGATCGTCGGCGGCCTCGGTCATCTCGTGCTCGAGCTTGGTGATGACGGGCTCGGTGTCACCGTCGAGGAACTGGCAGAGCTCGTCGACCAGCTCGTCGTACTCGACGTGGCTGATCTCGCCGACACAGGGGGCCGAGCACTTCTCGATGTGGTAGAGCAGGCACGGCTTGCCGAGCTTGGCGTGACGATCGAGCTTGTTGTCGGTGCAGGTCCGGACCGGGAACGTCCGCAGCAGCAGGTCGAGGGTGTCGCGGATGGCGTAGGCGTGGGCGTAGGGCCCGAAGTAGCGGGTGCCCTTTCGCTTGGCCCCCCGCATGACGCGGGCCCGGGGCCACTCGTCCGACTCGGTGACCGCCAGGTAGGGGTAGGACTTGTCGTCGACCAGGCGAACGTTGAACCGGGGCCGGTGCTCCTTGATCAGGTTGTACTCCAGCATCAGGGCCTCGACGTCGTTGCGGACCTGGATCCACTCGACCGACTCCGCCGTTGCCACCATCTGGGCCGTCCGGGGATGGAGGTTGATCGGATTCTGGAAGTAGCTGCCGACCCGGGAGCGGAGCGAGCTGGCCTTGCCGACGTAGATCACCCGTCCGTATGCGTCCTTGAATTGGTAGGACCCGGGGGCGTCTGGAATGGTGCCGGAGGGAGGGCGGGTGACCACGTTCCCAGCCTAGGTGGTGGGCCGACGGCCGCAGGGACCCGCGCTCAGCGAGCCGTCCTCTCGGACGGCCGACCGGTCGTTGCCGGCCGGCTCGTCGTGGCGGGCGGCCGGACCGACGTCGTCACCGCGACTCGCCGGTGGTCGCCGCCGAGGCCGACCGCCACCCAGACCAGACCACCGAGGGCCATGCCCGTCGCCCAGCCGGCGACCACGGCACCGGGCCCGGCCACGGCGACGGCCAGGAACACCCCGCCCCACTCGACCGCCAGCTCGACCAGACGGAGTCGCACCGGGTCGACCGTCCGCCGTCCGAAGCCGATGGCCTCCGCCAGCGGTCGGACGAGCACGGTGATGACGGCGACGACGGCGCCCCAGCCGACCACGTCGGCAGTGTCGCCGAGCCCGATGGTCTCGGACAGACCGACGACGGCGGCCACCGTCGCCGCCGAGATTGTGGTGGCGACGATCGCGTACCAGCCGACGAGGCGAACGACGAAGCGGTCGAGGGGTGTCCCGGCGTCACCGGCGCGCCCGTCGCCGCCGGCCTCCGCCGCCCGCTGCATGGCCGGGAGCACGACGAGACGCAACCCGCCGAACAGCGTCAGCATCGGGGTGAACGGCAGCAGGGCGGCCTTGAGCAGGCCGGCCGCCGCCGGCTCGACGGCCATGGCCACGACGATCGGCAGCAGGTTGCGAGCGGTGATCAACAGGCCGTGGCTCCGCCGACGCCGGTGCAGTTGCCCGACCCCGACCCTGATCTCGGCCGGACGCCAACCGATCGGCGCCCGACCGGACGTGCCATCGCCCTCGACGCTTTCGCCCTCGACACCGTCAACCTGGCCGCCGACGCCAACGCCCTCGACACCGTCAACCTGGCCGCCGACGCCAACGCCCTCGACGCCGTCAACCTGGCCGCCGGCGCTCTGGCCCGTCGATCCGGTATCGGTCGTCACGAGCCGGGGCGCCAGGGCAGCGGCGACGGCCGCGCTGACGAGGCCGCCTGCGAGCCAGGTCACGACGACCGGCTCGGGTCGGATCGGTCCGTCAGCAGCCAGTATCGCCAGGCCGGCGGCACCGACCGCCAACCACACCAGGTCGAGGGCGACCGCCGACCGGGGACGGCCGCCGCTCCAGGCCAGGTTGCGCACGCCGTCCTGACCGATCATGGCGGGCACGGCGGCGGCGATCGCCGCCGTGGTCACGCCGTCTGCGGAGACGAGCCGGCCGACCAACACGGTGAGGACGGCGGCGGTCAGGCCGATGGCCACCAGACGACGGCGAGCCCAGGGCCAGCTGAAGGCCCGGTCGGCAGCGCCGCCGGTCCGACCGTTGGCGACCATCGGCTCCGAGACCAGCGACCGGGACAGCGCAAGCGCCAGGTGGTAGACGCCGAGCACGGCGACGAGACGCCCGAACCGATCGGTGTCCGTCGACGCCAGCAGCCCGAGGTACAGCGCCAGGTTCGTGGCGCTCGATGCCGCCTGGGCGGTGGCCGCCAGCAGCACCCGTCTCGGCCAGCGGTGCCCGTCAGCGTCCATGATCCTCCGGGAGGTCTGCCTGCGGTGCGATCCGGTCGCCGATCCCATCGGCCGACGAGCGGCCGACCTGAGCGTCGGGGCGGGAGGACGCGCCGACGCACCGCCGGTACCCGACCGGCGCCGACCACTCCGCAACCGGCCGTTTCCGCCGATGCGGAGAGGGTGACCGCACCGTTCCGGACAAACGCAGACCCGGCGCTCTGGCCGGATCGGCGCCTGATCTATATCGCGGGCTACGGGCGGAGCGGCTCGACGGTGCTCGACATCGCCCTGTCCTGTCATCCCCGGATCGAGGGACTGGGCGAGCTCGGCGCGGTGTTCGGCGCCGTCGCCGGTCGCCCGATCGACGATCGCTCACCGGTGGAGCGGCGAGTGGCTGCCGCAGCCCGGCCGGCGGCCAGCGGGCCGACGAGTCCACCGGCCGGCGGGTCTGCGGCCGCCGACCGCCGCCGCCTCCTCGCCGCCGACCGGCTGGTCCGCCACCTCGAACGGCTCCTGCCCGGTCCCTGGCCGGGTGCCCATCGCCGGGCCCGCTACCGGGACCTCCAGGCCAGGTTGTTGCACGAGCTGCACGACCAGACCGGAGCTCCCGTGCTGGTCGACTCGTCCAAGACGTCCTGGTTGCGGACCTGGCGGCTCCCGCTGCTCGCCCCGATCGTGCCCCGGATCGACTGTGTCGTCGTTGTCCGGGACCTGGCCGACGTCGTCGCCTCGGTTCGCCGCGGCCACGGCGAGACGCTCGAGCACCAGCGACTGCCGACACTCCGGGCGGTGCTTGGATGGGCGGTGGCCACCACGTCAGCCGTCGTGATCGGGCGACGGGTGTGCGGGCCCGACCGGACCCGGCTGGTCCGCCACGATCAACTCGTCGCCGACCCCGGCGGACAGCTGACCGCGATCTTCGACTGGCTCGACCTCGATCCCGCCGGAGACGCCGTCGCCGCCGGACTGACCGCCGGCTTCGAGCCTCGGAACCAGCTCGTCGGCAACCGGGTCCGCTCGGCCGGCCGGGTCCACATCCAGCGCACGGCTGGCGGTGGCGCACCCCTCCCCCGGCCGGCCCGCTTGGCCGTCCGTCTGGTGGCGACCCGCGTCGACCGGGTTGCCCTCCGGCGAATCGAACCGGTCGAGCCGATGCCGTTCAGCGGTCGACGGGCCGTCGGCGCCGGGTCGGACCAGCCCGACGGGACGACCGCCGAGTGGCGCTCGGCCTGACGGCCGGACCGGTGGCCGACGTCGGCTTCGTTCCGGCATCGTCGAACCCGGGTCCGGCGGTGCCGGCGGTGCCGGCGACGCCGCCATGCCCGACCAGCCGCCACAATCGGTGGAGGTCGTCCCGCATGCGGTCGGCGCCGTAGTCGGCGGCCAGCCGCACGGCCTCGGCCGCCATCGCCGCGGTGCGGTCGGGATGGGAGCGGGCGTCGGCGATCGCCTCGGCCAGCGCACCGACGTCACCTGGGGGGACGAGCCTCCCGGATCGTCCCGGTCGGAT
>JBCCVL010000273.1:0-5282 GCA_039195375.1 Actinomycetota bacterium | reverse complement strand
GCGGCGGCGACGCCGGGTGACGGCGGCTACGACTACGCCTCCAACGTCGACTCGCACCGCCTGGTGGTGGCCGACCTGTGCCCGATCGGCGACCTGCTCGACGCCGGCGACTTCGCCGCCGTCGAGACGATCTACCGCGAGGGCGTCAACTCGGTCAACAGCAGCGGCAGCATGCGCTCGCTCGGTGGCTTCGCCGCTCGCGACGATCGCAGCCACGGCCTCGACACGTTCTACGGAACCGCCACCCCGCTCGACGACTTCGTGACCGCCGCCCTCGATGGCTCCGGCATCTTCGAGGGTCAGAGCGATGCGGTCCGCTCGCAGGGCGTCGAGAAGGGCATGCGCAACCAGGTGATGGTCGCCTGGGTGGTCCACGAGATCAACGTGGCCATGGGCAAGGCGGCCGAGGGCAACTTCGACATCGCCGAGGGCGCGGTTCACAACTGGGACGAGGGCTGGGCCTTCTACCACGGCAGCGAGCCGAGCTGCGCCCCGTTCGGCACGGGCAACAGCCGGGCCGGCAACTTCGGCACCACCGGCTCGGACGGCGAGACCGCCCAGGCCAACGAGCTGATCCTGCAGGCCATGATCGACGGCCGCGACGCCCTGCTCGACGAGAACATCGCCGGGGCCGGGACCGCAGCGGCCGACGCCATCAAGGGCCTGGCCATCGTCTACTCGCAGGCCACGATCCGCTACGCCAGCCTCATCGAGGGTGACCTGGCCGACGGCGACGACGCCAAGGCCAAGGAGCACCAGGCCGAGGGCCTCGCCTTCTGGCGGGTCATGGAGGCCACGCTCGTGGAGAACGGCGCCGACGGCGATGCGATCAACACCATCTTCGATCTGGCCAACGAGCCGGGTGCCAACGGCTTCGGCGACGAGGTCCGTGACGCCCTGGCTCCGGCCTGGGAGGCGCTCGGGATCACCGACGCCGACATCGGCGAGCTGGAGTAGCTCGACGTCTCGCTGCGGTGGGGTTGACGTCGTCGCCACCGCAGGCCATCATCCACTGATGATGTTCAGGTTACTTAACCTGTACCATCCAGCTAACCGAAGCCGGCGGGGTCGTCACCGCCGGCTTCGGCGCGAGTGGCGGGGTGCGGGTCGATGAGCCTTCGATTGAAGGCCAAGCAGATGACGGTCAAGAACGAGGCAACGGTCACGGCGACGTCCGAGGTCGGCGACGGGTTGCTCGGCGTCAGCGCCGAGGCCCGCAACCGGGACCTCGTCTGGGAGCCCGGTCAGGCCGTTGCCCTCGTCGTCGATCCGGATGGCTCGTCCATGAAGGACCGGTGGCGCCACTACACCGTGCGTGGCTACGACCGGGAGAGCGGCACGATCGATTTCCTGTTGACCCGTCACGACCCCGACACCCCCGGCGGCCGCTGGATCGACTCGCTCGAGGTCGGTTCGACGTTCACGTTCATGGGGCCCGGTGGCAACCCGGTCCTGCGTCCGGGGGCCGACCACTACGTCCTCGTCGGCGACCGCACGAGCCTTGCTTCGGTGTCGGCGATGCTCGACGGCCTCTCGGCCAACGCCGACGCCGGGGGGCGGAGCCCGACGGCCGAGGTCATCGTGGCGACGCCCGATCCCGATGCCGCCGTGCTGCCGACCACCGAGGACTGGCCGACCACCTGGATCCGGGCAACGAGTGCCGACGACATCCGGCAGCGGACCCTCGTCGCCCTGCCGCAGACCGTCGCTCCGGGCACCCGGGCCTACGTCACCGGCGAGATGACGACGATGCGGGCCGTCCGGGACACGCTGATCGAGCGGGGTGTGGCCAAGAAGGCCGTCGGCACCCACGCCCACTGGACCCCCGGTCGGCGGGGAATGTGAGGGCGACACCGGCGTCGGCGGCGGGGCAGCGGTCACCGGCTCGACGCAGTAACGGCCGCTGGCTCGCCGTCCTGGTGGCGATGGCCTTCGTGCTCGCCGGCTGCGGCGGGGACGACGACGAGACTGGCGAGCCCGGCGCCTCGTCCTCCGGTTCGGCGTCACCAACCGCTTCCGCGTCGACCGCGGAGGAGTCGACCGACGCTGACACGGCACCCGATGACGGCGACGCCGCGGAGGCCGGCGAATCGTCGACGGACCAGGAGGCCCCCGACGACGAGGGAGCCGACGAGGCGGGTGCCGGCGGCGGCGACGCCGTGATCGGGTCCGATGCCGTCATCGTCGACCTCGGGGACCTGCTCTGGGACCTGGCCATCCTCGACATCCCCGTGGCCGGCAACATCTACGGCGCCGACTTCCTCGCCGAGCAGATCGTCGACGTCGAGGGGATCGAGCCGGAGGTCCTCGACCGGATCCTCGAGGCGCCGATCGTCACCTCGGACGGCGTCGACGTCGAGCTGATCGCCACCATCGACCCCGATGTGATCCTCACCACTGCGTTCTTCGGGATGTTCTACGAGACGCCGGCCGAGCTCGATCAGGTCAGTCCGGTCGTCACCATCGACGACCTCACCGTCGACTGGCGGGAGCGAAGCCTCGCCGTCGCCGAGCTGGCCGGACGCACCGACGACATGCAGGCCAGGATCGACGCCGCCGATGCTGCGGTCGCCGCCCTGGCCGATCGGGTGGCGGCGGCCGGGCTCGACGGGCGGACGGTGTCGTTCGTCCGCTCGATCGGCGACGGCCAGTTCACCACCTTCGCCAGGGAGTCGACGCCGTTCCAGGTCATCGAGGCGGTCGGGTTGGCGGCGCCGGAGGCGATCGACGTCGAACAGGGCGACGACTCGCCGTTCCCCTTCTATGCGGCCCAGCGCTTCCTGTCCCTCGAGCTGGCCCCCGACGTCGAGGCCGACGTGGTCTTCGTCGGCTTCGTCCCGGAGGGCGGCGATCCGGCCGCTGCGCTGCCAGGGGCCGAATCGCTGATCCCCGCCCTGTCAGACGGGCGGGCCCTCGACGTCAACTACTTCCTGTGGGCGCTGAACTCGGTCGTCGGTGTCGAGGAGATCGTCGAGGATCTCGAGCGGGCGGTTGCGCTGCTCGAGGAGCGCGGCTGAGATCGGGCGATGGTCGAGATCAACGCACTGCGAACCAGGTTGACCGGTCTCGTCGGGACCGGTCTCGGCCGGGCCGACGAGCTCCGCCAGGACGTGACCGCCCGATGGTTCGGCGAGAGCCGGACGACCCCGATCGGACCGAAGCTCGAGCGCTACATCGCCGACACCTGGGTCGACGAGCCATCGGCGGCCAGGGGTCTCCGCGAGGCGACCGCCTCCCTCGCCGACCGGGACATGCAGATCGGGTCGGACCAGGGCCAGCTGCTGCACTGGCTCGCCACCCTCATCGGCGCCAGTCGGACCATCGAGGTCGGCGTGTTCACCGGTTACTCCACCCTGTGGACCGCCCTGGCGCTGCCGCCGGACGGCCTCGTGGTCGCCTGTGACGTCAGCGAGGAGTGGACCTCGGTCGGCCGACCGTTCTGGGCCGAGGCCGGGGTCGACGAGCGCATCGACCTACGGCTGGCACCGGGTGAGGACACGCTGTCGGCCCTGCTCGACGACGGCCATACGGCATCGTTCGATCTGGCCTTCATCGACGCCGACAAGTCCAACTACGACCGTTACTACGAACTGTGCCTCCAGCTCGTTCGGCCCGGCGGGGTGATCGCCATCGACAACGTCCTGTGGGGCGGTGCGGTCGCCGACGAGCGCCACCGCGACGCCGACACCACCGCCATCCGGGCCCTCAACGCCAAGATCGGCGCCGACGATCGCGTGGAGCGGTGCCTGGTCCCGATCGGCGACGGGCTGACGCTGGCCCGGGTACGACCCCCGTCGGCGGCCGACGATGGCTGACCCGAGCCCGGCCGTCCGGATCGACGGCGGCAGGCGAGCACCATCCCGTTCGACGGAAGGAGCATGATGTGATCGGACGCATCGTCGGAGCGGTCGCCATCGTTGCGGTCGTCGCCGGCCTGGTCTGGCGACTCGACACCAATGGCTGGGGCTCGCTGCTCTGGCTCGTCGCCGCCGCGGCCATGGGCATCATCCGAGCGCCATTCGAGGCCCAGACCAAGCAGAACACGATCGAGCGGCAGGAGAAGACCCAGACCGAGCGTCCGCTCCTGTTCCTCGTGATGCTCGGTTCGTCGCTCATCCCGCTGGTCCACCTGCTGACCGGTCTCTTCGGCGTCGCCGACTTCGACGCACCGGGCTGGGTCCCGCTGCTCGGGCTGCCGCTGCTCGTCCCCGGGCTGTGGCTGTTCTGGCGCAGCCACACCGACCTCGGCCGCAACTGGAGCGTCACCACCGAGATCCGGGAGGACCACACGCTGGTGACGTCCGGGGTCTACGAGCGGATCCGCCACCCGATGTACACCTCTCTCTGGCTCGTCTTCGCCAGCTTCCCGTTCTTCGTGCACAACTGGATCGCCGGCTTGGCCGGCCTGGTGGCCTTCGGCGTGTTGTACGTGATCCGGGTGCCGTACGAGGAGTCGATGATGACCGACCGTTTCGGCGAGGCCTACGCCGCCTACCAGCAGCGGACCGGGCGGCTCTGGCCCCGATTGCGGTAGCGCGGGCCCCGGCCCTGGCGCCGTCAGTCGTCTGCGGTGCCCCTGGCCGCCGCGGCGTGGGGCACGATCAGGGGTCGTTCGGTCTTCGGGTCGGGGATGATCGACGCCTCGATACCGAAGACCTCGCGCAGCAGGTCGGTGGTGAGCGTGTCCCACGGGTCACCGCTGGCGATCACCCGGCCCTGGTTCAGCACCACCAGGTGGTCGGCGAACGAGGCGGCGTGGTTGAGGTCGTGCAGCACCATCACCACCGTCATGTTCCGCTCGGCATTGAGGGATCGGACCAGCTCCAGCACCTCCCACTGGTGACCGATGTCGAGGAACGTGGTCGGCTCGTCGAGGGCGAGAACCGGCGTCTCCTGGGCCAGGGCGAGGGCCAACCACGCCCGTTGGCGCTCGCCGCCGGAGAGGGTGTCGACATCACGGTTGACCATGTGGTCGAGGCCGACCAGGTTGATCGCCCGGGTGACCGCCTCGTGGTCACTGCGGCGCAGCATGCCGAGCGGACCGACGTGGGCGAAGCGGCCCTGCTCGACCAGGTCCCGGACGGTGAGGTACGGCGGCGTGGTCGGGCCCTGGGGGAGGAGGGCGAGCCGGGTGGCGACCTGCCGGGTCGACAGCTTGGCGATGTCGTCGCCCCGCACCACCACCGAGCCCGCCTGGTGGTCGAGCAGGTTCGTGCACACCTTCAGCAGCGTCGACTTGCCCGAGCCGTTTGGTCCGATCAGCGACGTGATCCGGCCCGCCT
>JBCCVL010000272.1:0-5287 GCA_039195375.1 Actinomycetota bacterium | reverse complement strand
CCCTGCTGTGCGGCGCCCCGGCGGTCTGCGCCGCCGTGCTCGATGCCGCCGCCGAGTGGGACGGCGAGATCCCCGGCCGGGGCACGGTGCGGATGGTGGTGGCCGGCGCCCCGCCGCCGACGGCCACCATCGAGCGGATGGAGACCGAGCTCGGCTGGGAATTCATCCAGATCTACGGCCTGACCGAGACCGCCCCGCTGCTCACCATCTGCCGCAATCGCGAGGAGTGGGACGAGCTGACCCCGACCGACCGGGCCCGCAAGCTCAGCCGGGCCGGCTCGCCGGCCATCGGCATCACGATGAAGACGAGCCAGTCGGGCGAGCTCCTGGCCCAGGGCAACGTGGTCCTCAAGTCGTACTGGGACAACCCCGACGCCTCGGCCCAGGCCCTCGAAGGAGGCTGGTTCCACACCGGCGACGGCGGCTACCGCGACGACGAGGGCTACTACAGCATCACCGACCGCAAGAAGGACGTGATCATCTCCGGCGGCGAGAACGTCTCGTCGATCGAGGTGGAGGACGTCCTGTTCTCCCACCCCGAGGTCAGCGAGGTTGCGGTGATCGGCGTCCCCCACGAGAAGTGGGGCGAGACCGTGAAGGCCCTGGTCGTGCTCGTCGACGGGGCGTCGGCCACCGACCAGGACCTGATCGCCTACTGCCGGGACCGGCTGGCCCACTACAAGTGTCCGACGTCGATCGAGACGAGGAGCGAACTGGCCCGCACCGCAACCGGCAAGCTCCAGAAGTTCAAGCTGCGCGAGCCCTACTGGGAGGGGCGGGCGAAGCAGATCAACTAGCAGACGTGCCGACGGCGTCGAGGTCGCACGCCCGGCGCCCCCGGCCGCATGTCGTCCCGTTACCATCGGGCCGGTGATCGGTGCCCGAAGTCGGTCGAACGCGTTGGTGGCGGTGGCGGCGATCGGCGCGCTCGCCCTCCTCGCCGCCGGTTGCGGCGAGGACTTCGACCGGGCCGCCGCCGTCGAGAGCTTCGAGCGGGCCAACCCCGACGTGTCGGCCACCCAGGCCGAGTGCGTCGTCGACCGTCAGATCGGGCGGTACGGGATCGACGGGCTGGCCACCGAACTGCAGGCCGAGCCGGAGAGCGACGAGTTCGTCGACCAGCAGTTCCGGGACATGTTCGCCTGCGGTATCGACGGCGACATCACCGAGCAGTTGATCGACCAGCTGCAGACGAACGGGGTGTCGGCCGACGACGCCCCCTGCGTGGCCGGTGCCATCACCGACGATCTCGACGACGCCGACATCGACGTGCTCGTTTCCGGCGAGATCACCGAGGAGTTCATGGCCAAGTTCGTGACCGCCATGGAGCGCTGTGGCGCAACCGGAACCGGAGGATGACCAGATGAGTGCCACGACCAGCATCGACACAGCGGAGGCCGATCGCCTGATCGGCACCGCCTGGCCGGACGACCTCGTGCCCCGGCTCCAGGAGTACATCGCCATCCCTGCGCTGTCCCCTGCGTTCGACGCCGACTGGGCGGCCAACGGTCACCTGACCCGGGCGGTCGATCTCGTCGAGGACTGGATGCGGTCCCGCCCCATCGAGGGCATGCGGGTCTGGCGCCAGGAGCTGGAGGGCCGGACACCGCTGCTCGTGGCCAGCATCGACGCCTTCGGCCTCGCCGACCCAACCGGTCCGGCCACCGTGCTGTACGGCCACCTCGACAAGCAGCCCGAGATGGTGGGCTGGCGAGATGATCTGGGGCCGTGGATCCCCGTGCTCGAGGGCACCCGCCTCTACGGTCGCGGCGGGGCCGACGACGGGTACGCCGCGTTCGCCTCGCTGACGGCGATCGAGGCCGTCCAGCGGACCGGCGGCAGCCACCCGCCGCTGATGGTGCTCATCGAGGCCTCCGAGGAGTCCGGGAGCCCGGACCTCCCGGCCCACGTCGACGCCTTGGCCGCCGACCCCGACGGGGGGCTCGGCGACGTCGATCTCGTCGTGTGCCTCGATTCGGGCTGCGCCACCTACGACACCCTGTGGTTGACCACCTCGCTGCGTGGCCTCGTCGGTGGCCAGCTCCAGGTCGACATCGTGACCGAGGGCCTGCACAGCGGCGGCGCCGGCGGGGTCGTCGCCTCCAGCTTCCGGATCGTCCGGATGCTGCTCGACCGCATCGAGCGGGCCGTCGACGGCGCCGTGCTGCTCGACTCGGCCAACGTCGAGATCCCGGGCCACCGGATCGCAGAGGCCGCCGCAACCGCCAACCTGCTCGGTGACGGCGTCTACGAGGCGGCCCCGCTCGTGCCGGGGGCCAGGCCGATGGTCGAGGACCACCTCGAAGCCCTGCTCGCCCGGACCTGGCGCCCGTCACTGTCGTACACCGGTGCCGACGGCATGCCGGCGACGGGCTCGGCCGGCAACGTGCTCCGTCCCTCCACGACGCTCAGCCTGTCGATGCGGATCCCGCCGACGGCCGACCCCGTCGCCGTCGAGCGGGAACTGACCGACGTCCTGGAAGCCGACCCGCCCTACGGGGCCCTGGTCGAGTTCCGCGGTGAGGGAGCGGCCGGCTGGAACGCACCGGAGCTGGCCCCCTGGCTCGGTGACACCCTCGACGCCGCCTCCCGTGACGTGTTCGGCCAGCCGATGCAGCTGATGGGTGAAGGTGGCACCATCCCGTTCATGGGCATGCTGGGGGATCGGTTCCCCGAGGCCCAGTTCGTGATCACCGGCGTGCTCGGCCCTGGCTCCAATGCCCACGGCCCGAACGAGTTCCTCGATGTGGCCTATGCCGAGAAGCTCACCCGCATCCTGGCCCGGGTGCTGGATCGGGGCGCGTGACCCGGACCCATCGCCGGGAACCATCGGCGGCGCTCGTACGACCTCTACCCATGATGCCCAGCCGTACCCCCCGACGCCTGCGCCAGGCCCTCGTCACGCTCGCGGCCGGGGCCGCCGGTGCGGTCGCGCTCGGCGCGTGCGGTGGCGCCGACGCCCAGCTCCCGCCGCTCGCGGCCGATGGGCGCGACATCATGCGCGAGTCCGGTTGTGCCGCCTGCCACGGCCGCAACGGTGCCGGCGGCGTCGGGCCGGGATGGGAAGGCCTGTTCGGGAGTACCAGGGAGCTCGACACGGGCGAACAGGTGATCGCCGACGAGGCGTACCTGCGCCGCTCCATCGTCGAACCCGACGCGCAGAAGGTGGCTGGCTATACCGTGATCATGCCCGACAACAATCTGACCGATGCAGAGGTTGACGCCGTGTTGGCCTACATCGAGGCGCTCCAATGACGAAGCCGATCCCTTCCCGCCACCGCCGGGCCCGAGCCCGGGGCAAGGTCGTCTTGGCGATGGCGGTCGCCCTCGGACTGCTGCTTGCGGCCTGCGGCGACAGCGAGCCGGAGACCCAGGCGTTCGCCGGGTTCGAGCGCACCCCGACCCCGGTGGTCGACGAGCACGAACTACCCGCCATCGAGGCCGACGGCTCCGAGACGCCGTTCAGCTTCCGGGCCGCGACCGGCGAGCTGCTGCTGGTCTACTTCGGCTACACCAGCTGCCCCGACGTGTGCCCGACCACCCTGTCCGATCTGGCGAGGGCAAGCGGCCGGCTCGACGATCGGGCCGAACGGATCGACGTGGCCATGATCACGATCGACCCCCAGGTCGACACCCCGGAGATCCTGACCGGCTACGTGCGGTCGTTCGTCCCGGACGCCACCGCGATCCGCACCGTCGACGACGCCGAGCTCCGACCGGTCGCCGACCTCTTCGGCGCCGACTACGGCACGATCGAGCAGAACGGCGAGGAGACGGTGTTCCACACCGGCTCGCTGTATGCGGTCGACGATGCCGGCCAGCTGGTCCTGACCTGGCCGTTCGGCGTGTCGACCGAGGACCTGGAGCAGGACCTGTCACGCCTGCTCGACGAGATCGCATGACCCGCCGGCTCCTGCTGCTGTTGGTGGCCGTCGGGCTCGTGCTCGTCGGTTGCGGCAGCGACGAGGTGACCGTTGGCGAGGCCAGCGGCGACCAGGTCGCCGACCATCGCTTCGTCATCCCCGCCGGCACCGGCGAGGCCATGGACGCCGGTGAACCGGTCGAGATCCTGCCAGCGGCGCTCGACGCCAGGGTGGGTCAGGTGTTGGAGCTGGTCAACGAGGACGACCGGGGTCACCTGGTCGGGCCGTTCTTCGTCGGCGCCGGGGAGACGCTCCGCCAGGAGTTCACCTCGCCAGGGACGTTCGAGGGCATCTGCACCGTGCATCCGAGTGGCCAGTTCGTCCTCACCGTGACCTGATGGCGCCCGGACGGGGGCCGTCGAGGGCCCTGGCCCCGCTGATCGGGCTGCTGCTGGCGGTGGCGATCGTCGTCGTGCCGGTGAGCCCCGCCGCGGCCGACCCGGCCGGTCCGACCGACTACCGGACCGAGATCGTCGCCGTCGAGCCGGCGACGCCGGCCATCGAGCTCGACATCATCGGCGGCGACAGCTTCGTCGAGCTGCGGAGCGAGCCGGGAACGGAGGTCGACGTCGTCGGCTACGAGGGCGAGCCGTACCTGCGGTTCGACGCCGACGGTCGGGTGTGGCAGAACGACCGGTCGCCGAGCCGCTGGCTCAACGACGACCGCTACGGCGGGGCGGAGATCCCGCCGTCGGCCGACGGCGATGCGGAGCCGGACTGGATCGAGGTCGCCGATGACGGCACCTACGCCTGGCACGACCACCGGGCCCACTGGATGAACCCGAGCCGCCCGCTCGGAGCCGAGCCGGGTGACACGATCCTCGAGGCCGTCATCCCGCTCGTCGTCGACGACCAGGCGGTGGCGGTCGCCGTCCGCTCCGACCTGCTCGCCCCGCCGTCGCCCGTCCCGGCGCTGCTCGGGGTGGCCAGCGCCCTGCCGCTGGCCTGGCTGGTGTGGCGTCGCCGGACCTCGGGCCCAGCCGCGGCGGTCGCCGTCGCCGCACTCGTCGGCGGGTGGGCCGTCCTGGCGACGGTCGTCGGCATCGGCTCGGTGCTCGGCCTCCCAGCCGAGGCGGCTCCGGGGGCGAGTCAGTGGCTGTTGCCGGCGCTGGCCGCCGTCGCGGTCGGCGCCGCCCTGCTCGTCGTTCGCCGGCAGCTCCTGGCCCCACCGTTGCGGGCCCTCGTCCTGCCCGCAGCCCTCGCGCTGGCCGCCGTCGAGCTGCTGATCTGGGTCTGGCTCCGGCGCGAGTCGGTCGTTCGGGCCCTGATCCCAACGGTCGCCCCGGAGTGGCTCGACCGGCTGGTCGTCGCCGGAGCGGCGGCGACCGGGCTCGTGGCCATGGTCGCCGCCGCCATCGCAGCGT
>JBCCVL010000271.1:0-5312 GCA_039195375.1 Actinomycetota bacterium | reverse complement strand
CGGCACGAGCTTCGTTGGCCGTGGTCGCAACGGCACGACGGTCTCCGGCTACTTCGCGGTTGGCATCGAGACGTTCTTCAGCCAGGGGATCCTGGCCATCCCACTCGATCCGATCACGCTCGAGGCGGCCCTGGCCGCCACTGGTTGACGGGTCCGCAGGGCCTCGGTCGCCGCAGTTACGACGGGGACGACGGGTGTACGTCGAGGCGCACGGCGACGCCGTCGAGGCCCGGGCCGGCGGGTGGATAGCGGCGCAACACCTCGGGGTCGTGGCCGGGCACGACGAGGTCGGGTGACGAGGCCAACCGGAAACAGTGGCGGTGGCCCTCGAGCATGTCCTCCAGGTTCCACACGATGGTGAAGGGCCGCCCGGTCTCCATGTTCTCGTAGTAGTGGCTGGCGTCGGAGGCCAGCACGACCCAGCCGACCCCGGTCGCCACCCGGACCACCTGCAGGCCCTTGGTGTGGCCACCGACCAGGTGCAGCGAGATGCCCGGCGCCAGCTCGGCGTCGCCGTCGTGGAACACGACGCGCTGGTCGTACACCTGGTGGACCAGGTCGGCAACGTGGCCGGGGGTGAACGCATGGCTGATGGCCGGGTGGGTCATCGAGCGGCCGGTTGCGTACTCCATCTCCCGGTCCTGGAGGTGGAAGCGGGCCGACGGGAACTGGGCGTGACCGCCGACGTGGTCGTAGTGCAGGTGGGTGAGCACGACGTCGGTCACCTCGGCGGCCACGATGCCGAGCGTTGCCAGCCCGTCGGTCACCGACCGCACCAGGGTCCGCCGGCGACGGCTCGCCTCGGCGGCGTCGAAGCCGGTGTCGACCACCCAGACCTGCTCGGCCGCCGGGTCGTCGGTCCCGTCCGGTGAGCCGACGATGGCCCACACGAAGTAGTCCATCGGCATCGGGGCGTCGTGGGGGTCACCGCCGATGAAGTGCTCGGGCCTGCGGGCGTCGCGCTCGGCGTACTTCACGGCGTAGACGCGCCAGCGGGGAACGTCCGGCGCCGGGTGCGGGGTCGGCGCGAGCGAGGGACGGGGCTGGGCCGGCATGGATCGGGACGTTACCCTACGCCCGACACCCGGGCATCGGGGAGCCGTCGGAGGGGGAGGCGATGAAGTTCGGCCTGCGTTATGCCAACATCGGTCCGCTGTCGCGTCGGGAGCCGGCGATCGAGCTGGCCCGACACGCCGAGGCGCTCGGCTTCGAGTCGCTGTGGACGATCGAGCACGTCGTCATCCCGGCCGGCTACACGTCGGCCTATCCGTACTCCGATGACGGTCGCTTCGGTTGGCCGGAGAACCTCGACTACCCCGACCCGTTGCCGTGGCTGGCCACGATCGCCGGGGCAACCGAGCGGATCCGGCTCGGGACGGCCATCGTGATCCTGCCCCAGCGCAACCCGGTGGTGCTGGCCAAGGAGCTCGCCACCGTCGACGTGATGTCGGGCGGCCGGTTGTCGTTCGGCGTCGGGGTCGGCTGGCTCGCCGAGGAGTTCGACGCCATCGGCGTGCCCTTCGCCGAGCGCGGGGCCAGGACCGACGAGGCCATCGAGGTCCTGCGGAGGTTGTGGGCCGACGACGAGGCATCGTTCGACGGGCGATTCACCACGCTCGAACGGGCGCTGTCCTTCCCGAAGCCGGACCAGCGGATCGACGGTCGGCCGGCGATCCCGATCCTGATCGGTGGGCACAGCCAGGTGGCGGCGAGGCGGGCCGGTCGACTCGGCGACGGATTCTTCCCCGCCAGGGCGACCCCGGACGACCTCGGCCCGCTGCTCGACACGGTCCGCTCGACGGCCGCCGAGGCCGGGCGTGATCCGGGTGCCATCGAGATCACCGCCGGCAACGTGTTCGATCTCGATACGGCTCGACGCTTCGAGGACCTCGGCGCCGACCGGCTGATGTGCCCATTGATGTTGCCCGACCTGATCGACGATCGTGATCGGGCCAGGCGGAAGATCGAGACCTTCGCAGAGACGATCATGTCTCGTTTCTGACGGTTCTCGTCCGTCGAGCGGCGGGATTCTAGCGAACAGCTGCCCGATTCACTGCCAAACCTTGGGGACACCCAAGGGAAAATTGCCTGCTTCTAGATTCGGCCGGATATGACGACTAGTTTGCAGATTCGACACCACTCACCATCAAGGAAGGCTGCTCCCGTGACCAGAAGATCGCTTCGAGCGTGGCTAGTCGCCGCGCTCTCACTAGCCGTCGTCGGTGCACTGGCCTCGCCCGTGAACGCCGAGTCAGACGACGGTCCGCCCCCCGCCGCCGAGGAGACCGGACGCTTCGTCGTCATCCTCGAGGACGAGCCGCTGGTCACCGAGTTCGGGACCGATGGTGTCGACAGCGCAGCGGCCAAGGCCAGGGCCGCCGAGTTCAGCGCCGACCAGGATGCGGTGGCTGCGGCCGCCGGGCTCGGCGCCGACGCCATCGCCAACAAGTACACGGTCGCCCTGAACGGCTTCGCCGCCGAGATGACCGCGTCGCAGGTGGCGCGGGCGAAGGCGACCGACGGTGTGCTGATGGTGCTCGAGGACTTCATGCGCCAGCCCCAGACCGACTCGAGCCTCGACTTCCTCGGACTCACCGGCCAGGGTGAGGCCCACCGGTCCGGTCTGACCGGCGAGGGTGTCGTCGTCGGCATCATCGACTCCGGTATCTGGCCCGAGCATCCGTCGTTCGCCGATGACGGCAGCTACTCGGATCTCGGCATCGTGCTCGACGAGACCGTCTACCCGGCGTGTGAGTTCGGCAACACGGCCCAGAACCCGCTCGACGCGCCGTTCGAGTGCAACAACAAGCTCCTGGGCGCCAGGAACATCGCCCAGACCTACCGGGCCGTCGTCGGCGCCGATCCGACCGAGTTCGATTCGGCCCGTGACGACGACGGCCACGGCAGCCACACGGCCTCGACCGCAGCCGGCAACGCCAACGTCGAGGCTCAGGTCGGCGACCGCAAGCTCGGCAAGATCAGTGGTGTCGCTCCCCGGGCCCGCGTCATCGCCTACAAGGCGTGTGGTGTCCTCGGCTGCTTCACGTCCGACCTCGCCGCCGCCATCGATCAGGCGGTGCTCGACGGGGTCGACGTCATCAACTACTCCATCGGCGGTGGTGCCGGCGATGTCGGCCCGGACGAGATCGCCTTCCTGTTCGCGGCCGACGCCGGGGTCCACGTGGCCACCTCCGCCGGTAACTCCGGTCCCGGACCGGCCACCGTCGGCGACCCGGCGACCAAGCCGTGGCTGACGTCGGTCGGTGCCAGCACCCAGCCCCGGTTCTTCGCCGGTGAGGTGCGGTTCAACGCCAACGTGCGGTTCCGTGGTGCCTCGCTCACCGCCGGCCTCGGTCGGACCGAGTTCGTCGACGCCGAGTTCGCCGGCGGCGATCTGTGCCAGCCCGGCACGCTCGACCCGGCGGCGGTCGATGGCAAGATCGTGCTCTGCCGACGGGGCGCCATCGCCCGTGCGGCCAAGAGCCTCGCGGTGTTCCAGGCCGGCGGTGCCGGCATGGTGCTCTACAACAACACCGACAACGACAACCTCTTCACCGATCCCCACTCGGTGCCGAGCGTGCACCTCAACAACACCGACGGCCTGGCGCTGAAGCAGTACATCGCCGATCGGCCGAGCGCCCGGGCGGTCATCACGATCGTCGGAACGACGAAGTTCGACCCAGCGCCGTCGATGACGATCTTCTCGTCACGCGGTCCGAACGCCGTCGCCGGTGACATCATCAAGCCGGACCTCACGGCGCCGGGGTTCCAGGTGCTGGCCGCCTACTCGCCGGTGGCGACGCCAGATGGCAGCGACTTCGCCGCCATCGCCGGTACCTCGATGTCCAGCCCGCACGTCGCTGGTCTGATGGCCCTGCTCGATCAGGCCCATCCCGACTGGAGTGCCGGAGCGGTGAAGTCGGCGCTGATGACCACGGCCCACCAGGACGTGGTCAAGGACGATCAGGTCACGCCGGCCGATCCGTTCGACTTCGGCGCCGGACACGTCGACGTCGGTCTTCCTCGTCGCCACGGCTCGGCGTTCCAGCCCGGCCTGGTCTACGAGGCCGGCTTCCTCGACTACCTCGGGTTCCTCTGCGATGTCTTCCCGGAGGAGCTGGCGAATCCGGCCGCCACCTGTTCGTCGCTCGCTGGCATCGGCATCGCCATCACGGCGGTCGACCTCAACTACCCGTCGATCGGCGTCAGCAGCCTCGCCGGCTCGCAGACGATCACCCGGACCGTGACGAGCGTCGCCGACGAGAAGCACGCCGTCATGTATCGGCCGATCGTCGATGCCCCCGACGGCTACGAGGTCGAGGTCACCCCGTCGACCATGAAGCTGATGCCGGGTCAGAGCGCCACCTTCCAGGTGACGATCACCAACGTGTCGGCTCCGGTCGGTGAGTGGCGTCACGGCTCGCTGACGTGGGCCGGCGGCAACTACAAGGTGTACAGCCCGATCTCGGTCCGTGGCGTCAGCCTGGCCGCTCCGGCCCAGGTCGACGCCACCGGCGTCGACGGTGAGGCCAGCGTCCCGGTGACCTTCGGGTACACCGGTGACTACACCGCAGCCGGTCACGGCCTGGAGGCGGCCACCATCTTCAGTGGCACCGTCGCCCAGGACCCGGATCAGACCTTCGATCCGACCGACGGTTTCTCCAACCTGCATCAGATCACCACCTCGGGGGCGGCGGCGCTGTTGGTCCAGATGCCGCCGGAGGCCACCGAGGCGGCGGCTGACATCGACATCTACGTGCTCGACTCGAGCGGTAATCTGGTGGCGTCGAGCACCGCCGGGGGCACCGCCGAGACGATCGCCCTCATCCTGCCGGCCGACGACACCTACGACGTGTGGGTGCACGGCTGGTCGGCTCCGGGCGGCGATTCCCCGTATGACCTGTACACCTGGGTCATCTCGGCCACGCCGGGCGGCAGCCTGGTCGTCGACGGACCGTCCTCGGTCACCGTCGGCGAGACGGCCGACCTCGGCGTGTCGTGGACCGGCGCCGCCGCAGGCGAGTGGCACATCGGTGCGGTGTCGCACAGCGATGGGGCTGGCCTCCTCGGCCTGACCCTGATCAACGTCGACAACCGCTGACCCGACCGGTCGCCCCGCTCTGCGGGGCCCGTGACGATGGAGACCCCCGGGCATCGGCCCGGGGGTCTCCCCGTTCGTCGGCGCCGGTCCGGTCGGGCGCCCGGCCCGCCCGACGCGTCTGGCCGTGCCCGGCCCGCCTCGGCCTAGGCGGTTGCGTGGTCAGCCAGCAACCGGCGGACGGTGGTGGCCAGGCCGGCGCTGTGGTTGTCGG
>JBCCVL010000270.1:0-5358 GCA_039195375.1 Actinomycetota bacterium | reverse complement strand
CGTGACCCATCGACGCATGATCTCTGGCGCCGGTCACGATGCCTGCTACGTCGCCGCCCACCATCCGACGGCGATGATCTTCGTTCCCTGCGAGGACGGGTTGAGCCACAACGAGGCGGAGGCGATCACCGCCGACCAGGCCGCGGCGGGGGCCTCGGTCCTGCTCGGCGCCGTTCGGGAGGCCGCCGGTTCGGCCTGAGCGATCGACCCGGTCGAACGTCGGGCGGTCGTCGACCGATCCCGACGGGTCGACTCAGTGCGGGTGGTCGTGGCTGGCCGGTCGGCTGGTCAGCTCGGCCGACCGGGCGGCCAGGTCCTCGGCCGGGACCAGGCCGGTCGTGGCCAGCAGGTTCTCGAGGGCCCGTTGCCAACAGCCCCAGTAGTCGTAGGCGGCGACGTCTGGTTCGGCGTCGTCGGCCAGCGCCCGCTGGTGCCGGTCGATCTCGGCGATCAGGCCATGCCGGAACCGTTCCCAGTCGAGCCGGCCCGACTCCCGGAGCTGCATCGTCGTCCCGAACAGGCGGGACTGCCAGGGGTCGGCGAACACCAGCTCGCCATTGGCCCGGGGTGGCGCCGCCGGCCCGTCGGCGTCGAGGACGTCGGCCGCCAACGGCTCGCTTCCGTCGACCGGCGGGGTCACGACGTCTGCTCGGGGGAGCGGGGTCGGGCCACACCGATCATCGAGTCCCGGGTGACCAGTTCGAGCAGCTTGTCCTCGTCCATGTCGTCGGTCCCGGCCGGGCGTCGTGGCACGACCAGGTAGCGCACCTCGGAGCTCGAATCCCACACCTGGATCGTGGTGTCGTCGTCGAGCTCGAGGCCCATCTCGGCCAGCACGGCACGGGGCTCGCGCACGATCCGGGACCGGTACTCGGGCGACTTGTACCACGCCGGCGGCAGGCCGAGCAGCGTCCAGGGGTAACACGAGCAGAGGGTGCAGCAGACGACGTTGTGCACGCCCGGCTCGTCGACGACGACCTCGAGCCGCTCCAGCCGGCCGGGGTCGATACCGACCTCGGCCACGGTGGCGGTGGCGTCGGCCAGCAGCCGCCGCTTGAACCCCTCGTCGACCCAGGCCCTGGCCACCACCCTGGCCCCGATCATCGGACCGATCCGCTCGCTCCAGGTCTGGATGTAGTGGTCGACCTCGGTTGCGGTCAGGATGCCCTTGTCGATCAACAGGCCCTCGAGCGCCTCGGCCCGGATCGCCTGGTCCGCGGCCAGCCCGGGTTCGTGGTGGTGGTCGGTACCCATCAGCGGTCCTCCCGCTCGGTCGGGTCGGTGCCGGGGTCCTCCGCCGGTTCGAGGTGGGGCTCGAACACGTCGAGGTGGCACCGCTGGTTGGCGTCGGCGCCCGGGCCCCACAGCTCGGTTGCGTCGAAGGCGATGGCGTAGACGTAGGCCGGGTCGTCCGGGCCACCGTGGGCCATGGCGTCCGGCAGGGTGAACGACGGGTAGGTCCTGGCCACCACGCCGAACCTGCCCCTGGCGTAGCGGGGGAGGCGATGGTGGCCGGCGCTTGGGGCATGGGCAAGCGTGCGGACCCGCTGGCCGACGGCGAAGCGGGCCGGTCGATCGGTCTGGCGGAGGAACCCGCGGGTGTTCTCCCTCGACTCGAAGCCGACCGTCGGACTCAGCCGAGGCGGGGGAGCGGTGGCGGCGGGGTCGTGCCCGGTGGCCTCGACGGCGGCGACGACCTCATCGGCGCTGGCGATCCCCTGCTCGACCATCGCGGACTCGACCGCGGCCAGCCACCGGCCCCAGTACGACACCGGGAGGTAGCGGGTCGGGTCGAGCCGCTCGATGCGGTGCCGGTGGGCGTCGATGTTCGTGCGACCCGATCGCTCGAGGGCGAAGAAGGCCGCGCCGGCGAACGACTCCCATCGCTCGCCGACCGAGATCGGCTCCTCCGGCTCGTACGGGACCGGCCCGAAGCCCTCCACCCCGCCCATGTCGTGGATCCCGTCCATCGTCGTCCCTTCTGCCCGTCCGGCGCTCAGGCGGTCATGCCACCGTCGACGACGAACTCCGAACCGGTGCAGTAGGCGCTGTCGTCGGAGGCGAGGAACAGCGCGAGCTTGGCCACCTCGTCGGCCGACGCCTCGTACCCGATCGGGATGCGCTCGGCCACCATCTCCCGCACCCCGGCCCGGTCGAACTCGTCGGCCATCGGGGTGTCGATGATGCCGGGGTGGATCGAGTTGACCCGGACCCTGCTCGGGGCCAGCTCCTGGGCCAGGCTGCGGGTCATCCCCCGGACGGCCCACTTGGTGGCGCCGTAGGCAAGCGCCATGCCGGCGCCGCGGAGGCCGGCGATCGACGAGATGTTGATGATCGAGCCGGACTGCTGCTCGACCATGACCGGCGCCACCGCCTTGCAGCCGAGGAAGACACCGGTCTGGTTGATGGCCAGCATCGTGTCCCACAGCTCCCGGTCGGTGTCGGCCAGACCGGCGATGCGGAAGATCCCGGCATTGTTGATGAGGACGTCGACCCGACCGTGCTCAGCCACGATGTCCTTGGTGATCGCCTCCCAGGCCGACGCGTCGGTCACGTCGTGCTCGAAGAAGGTGCCGCCGATCTCGTCGGCCACCGCCCGACCCTCGGTCAGCACGTCGGTCAGGTACACGGTGGCCCCCTCGGCGGCGAACAGCCGGCCCTCGGACGCTCCCTGGCCCCTGGCCCCACCGGAGATCAGCACCACCTTGCCATCGAGTCGGCCGCTCATCGTTCCCCTTCTCCGTTCCGTCCGATCATCAGCGGATCGTAGTTGCTCGACGTCAGGGGCCGTCCAGGTGGGGTGAGCCCGACCCGGTCCCGGAGTCGAGGTGGCCGGCCAGTTCCTCGACGGTGGTGAAGACCCGCCGGGCACCGGCCTCGGTCAACCGGTCGCCCAGGTTGGGGCGTGCATGGCCGCCGGCAACCAATCCGACCACGTCCATCCCCGCCGCCCGGGCCGCAACGACCCCGGCGGTCGAGTCCTCGACCACCAGGCAGGCCGCCGTCTCGACGTCGAGCGTCTCGGCGGCCAGTAGGAACAGGTCGGGCGCTGGCTTGCCCCGCTCCACCATCTGGGCCGAGAAGACCCGGTCGGCGGCGAAGTGCACGTCGAGTCCGGTCAGCTGCAGCGACAGTGCGATGCGGTCGAGGTCGGACGACGAGGCGACGCAGCGGGGCCGCTCGGACCCGGCGAGCAGCGCGGGCATGCCCGGCACCGGTCTGAGGTGGTCGGGGAAGCGGTCGATGGCGGCCTGTTGGATCCGCTCGCTCAGGTCGTCCGGCACCGCACGACCGTGGCGCCTGGCCAGCTCGGCCATCATCGAGCCGTAGCTGAGCCCGATGAAGTGGTCGGCGATCTCATCGGCGGTGATGGGGAAGCCGGCCTCGGTCAGCATCCTGGCCTCGACGTCGACGACGAGCACCTCCGAATCGACCAGCACCCCGTCGCAGTCGAAGACGACGAGCTCGGGGTGGTCGGGGGGATCGAGGGGAGCGGCGGCGTCGCTCCCCTGGCTGGTCGGCTCGGTCGTCACTCAGTTGTCGCCGTAGATCTCGCGCCAGTCGAGCTGGTCATCGGCGGGGAGCGGGGCGACGAGTGCACCCATCAGCTCGTGCAGGCGGTCACAGCCATCGGGACCGAGCCGGTCCCAGCGCCGGCGGTCGAGGCGGTCGGTGGCGTCCTCGATCGCCCGCCGCTCCCGACGGCCCTGCTCGCTTGCGGTGCCATCGGGGTGCAGCCAGCCCCGCCGGACCAGCCGCTCGACCGCAGCCGCCGCCTCGTCGTCGCTCCACGCCGCCTCATCGCTGATCCAGGACCGAGGAGCCTCGTCGACGGCGACGTGGGACACGACCGACTCGCAGCCGTCCAGCCCGGCCGCACCGAGGGCGAGCAGGTGGCAGCCGCTGCGGTACTCGCGCTGCAGGGTGGTCAGGTGCCAGAGCGCCAGATGCGGTGCCTCGGGCTCGGGCAGGCCGGCCCAGCCGGCGAACAGCGGTTTGCCGAGCAGGTCGGCGCCGTCGAGCGATCGACGGTGCAGCTCGACGGCCTCGACGATCTCGGGTCCGTCGGCCAGCGGGCCGAGCTCGCGACGGAGCGCGGTGTCCATCGCCCGGTAGCGGGCCTCCAGCACCCGCTCGGGCGTCGAGAACGACCACGCGTCGGGGATCGCCCGGCGGACCCGCCTCGGTGCGTAGTAGAAGAAGACGGCCTCGACGACCTCGGGCGGGACCGGACCGAGGGGGGCGGCCCTGGTGGCGAAGTAGTTCATCCAGAAGCCCTTGAGGCCGGCCTCCGTCCCCGCCTCCCGTACCTCCGGCGCGACGTAGCAGACCTGGTGGTACCGCTCGCTCACCTCCCACATCCGGCGAGCCAGGTCGGGTCCGTCCGAGCCGGACGACCCGCTCGACTCGCTCGGCAGGTCCGGCGAGGCCGGCCCGCCCGCCCCGGTCGGCTGGTCCGACGCCTCGCGGCGTTCATCTGGCATCGGGCGATCGTAGCGGCGGTCGGCGATCGGTTCGTCGTTGCCGGGCCCGGCCCGGGCACGCCAGGTGGGATGACGCCCACACGTGGTGGCCATGACGGGCCTTGGACGTTACAAGAGTGCAAACTCCTGGCGTCGCATGTCGTTGGACTCGATGGCGCAATCCGTCTTGTGTATGGTCGTTTTTCGAAGGGACGACCAGTGGAGCACACCGCCGCGGCCGAATTTCGGCCTTTTTTTCGGTGGTGGGCCGAGGGGAGTGGAGTGCATGGCCGACTTCGGCGAAGAGATCATTCACCTACGGAACGTCTACAAGATCTTCGGAGATCAACCCCGGGGCCGGGCGCTCGAGCTGGCCAAGGCCGGGGTGGACAAGAACGAGGTCCAGGCGCGCACGAACCACGTCGTCGGCCTCACCGACGTCAACTTCTCGGTTCGCGAGGGCGAGATCTTCGTGGTCATGGGCCTGTCCGGGTCCGGCAAGTCGACCGCCATCCGCACGGTGAACAAGCTGCACGACGTGACCGACGGCGAGGTGATCGTCGAGGGCGAGGACGTCCAGAAGATGACCGGGTCGACCCTGCAGGCGTTCCGGCGCCAGAAGATGGGGATGGTCTTCCAGCACTTCGCCCTGTTCCCCCACCGGTCGGTGGTCGAGAACGTCAGCTACGGGCTCGAGGTCCAGGGTGTGGCTCGAAGTGAGCGGTTCGACGCCGCCATCCGGGCCCTCGGCCTCGTCGGCCTCGAGAGCTTCGCCAACAGCTATCCGGACGAGTTGTCCGGCGGCATGCAGCAGCGGGTCGGGGGGGGGGGGGGCCGGGGGCGCGGGCCCCCCCACCGCGGGGTTGTGGTGGGGGTGGGGGGGGGCCGAGGGGGG
>JBCCVL010000269.1:0-5409 GCA_039195375.1 Actinomycetota bacterium | reverse complement strand
TTCCCGTCGCTCGGCGACGGGATCGTGCCGGTTGCGGAGGTCGTCGAGGTCCTGGAGCGGGCCGGCTACGACGGCTGGTACGTGATGGAGACCGACGTTGCCCTGACCGACGGCGAGCCGCCGGTCGGCGAGGGACCGGTGCTCGGGGTCGCCCGCAGCCTCGACTACCTGCGCACGCTCGTGCCGGCGGCCTGAGCGCCGGGCGACACGTCGTGATCACGATCATCAACGGCGGGACCCAGGGCCTCGGTGAGGCCGTTGCCCGCAAGCTCACCACAGACGGGAACGCCGGGCTGGTGCTGGCCGGCCGCTCGGCCGACCGGGGCAACGCCCTGGCCGAGGCGCTGACCGCGGAGGGCACCCCGGCGATGTTCGTCGCCGCCGACATGACCGACGGCGCAGCCCCGGCTGCGGTGGTCGGTGCCTGCATCGAGCGATTCGGCCGAGTCGACGGCGTCGTCAACGTCGCCGCCGCCACCAGCCGGGCGACGTTGTTCACGGACACCCCCGAGCACGTCGACCACCAGTTCGCAGTCAACGTCAAGGCCCCCTATTTCCTGATCCAGGCCGCAGCCAGGGCGATGGTGGAGCAGGAGACCGGTGGGTCGATCGTCAACGTCGGCTCGGTCGCCGGCCACGGCGGCGCGTCGAAGCTGACCGCCTATTCGATGTCGAAGGCGGCGTTGGCCGTCATGACCAAGAACCTGGCCTTCGCCCTGATGGAGCACCGGATCCGGGTCAACCAGGTCAACCCCGGTTGGATGGACACCGAGTCCGAGCACCGCACCCAGATCGAGCAGGACGGGGCGCCCGAGGACTGGCTGGCCACGGCCGAGGCCAACCGGCCGTTCGGTCGCCTCGTCAAGCCGTGGGAGGTGGCAAACGCCATCGCCTTCTGCCTGTCGCCCGACTCAGGACTGCTGACCGGCAACGTCATCGACGTCGACCAGTCGGTCCAGGGCGCAGGCGAGCCCCCGATCCCAGCGGCGGACGACACCGTCCATCCCTGACACCGTCGCTTCCCGGGGCCCGTCCGTCCCTGAGCCCGCCCATCCCGGCGAGCGGGCGGCGGGGACCGGTCACCGCCGGTCGTTGCCTCGACCGGCCTGGCGGCCGGCGAGGGTGAGCATCGTGTCGACCAGGGCGGCGGCACCGGCCGGCTCGACGTCGGCTCGGCGGACGAGCAGTGAGCCCTCGAGCGCAGCGAGGAGCGCATCGGCCAGGGGGCCTGCCTCGGTGTCGGCCGCCAGCTCGCCGTCGGCGGTCGCCTGGTCGAGCTGGCGAGTCAACCAGGTGGCCTGATCGGCGAAGAACCCGGAGACCAGCCTGCGGATCTCGTCGTCGACCGTCGCCCAGTCGGCGGCGACGGCCCCGCAGAGGCACAGCCGCCCGTCGGCTGCGACCTCGTCGAACAACTCGGCGTAGCGACGGACACGACGGCTCGGCGACGGGTCGTCGATGGCGTCGACCCGTACCTGGAACTCGTCACAGTAGGCGGCCGTGACGGCCAGCACGAGCTCGTCCTTGCGGCGGAAGTGGTGGTGGATCGACGGCGCCCGAACACCGAGTCGCTCGGCCAGTGAGCCGTAGGACAGTCCCTCGACCCCCCGCCGTTGGATGGCCAGGGTGGCCTCGGCCAGGACCTCGCCCTTCAGTTCCCGCCCCGTCGGTCTGGCCATCAGCTGCTGCCCCTCTCGCTCGTGACCGGCCTGGTCCTCCAGAGTCTACTGCATGCTAGACTCTGCGGCGTGGCCAACGGAACCGACGTGGACGTCGTGGTGGTTGGGGCTGGCGTGTCCGGACTCGCCGCCGCCGATCGACTCGTCCGGGCCGGACGCTCGGTGCTGGTGCAGGAAGCCGGTCGACGGATCGGCGGTCGGTTGCTCACCCGCCGGTCGGCGGCCGGTCACCCCGTCGATCTCGGTGCCACCTGGTTCTGGCCGGGGGAGGAGCGGGTGGCCGCACTGGCGAGCGAGCTCGCTCTGCCCGTGCACCCCCAGCACCTCGCCGGCGATGCCGTCTACCACGACCCGCGGGGCCGGATCCGGCTCGACGGCAACCCGATCGACGTCCCGTCCGGCCGCTTCTCCTCCGGGGCTGCGGCCCTGGCCGACGGCCTCGCCGCCCGACTGCCGGATGGGACGGTACGGCTCGACGACCCGGTCCTCGCCGTCGAGGTACGGGTCGTGGAGGACGACGGGGCCGCCGACGGGCCGGGCGACACGGGCACGGAGTCGCTCGTCGTCACCACCGCGTCCGGCTCGATCCGCACCTCCGACGTCGTGCTGGCACTGCCGCCGGCCGTCGCCGTCGATCGCATCGAGTTCCGGCCAGCCCTGCCCCAACGGTTGGCCGGCCTCGCCGCGGCCACACCGGTGTGGATGGGCTCGGTGGCCAAGGTCGTCGCCCTCTACGAGCGGCCGTTCTGGCGCGATCGGGGGCTGGCCGGTTCCGCCGTCAGCCACCTCGGCCCGCTCGGCGAGATCCACGACATGAGCGGACCGGACGGCGACCCGGCGGCCCTGTTCGGCTTCGCCAGGCTACGAACGGCCACCGAGCCGGTCCCGGACCGGGAGACCATCGAAGCCCAGCTGGCGCTGCTGTTCGGACCGGAGGCGCCGGCCCCGATCGAGCTGCTCGTCGTCGACTGGCGACAGGAGCTCGGTCCGTCGGCGCCAGGCCAGGTCGCGTCGACCGCCTACCAGCTCTTCGGCAACGCCCGCTACCACGAGCCGGCCCTTGGCGGACGGCTGCACTGGGCGTCGACCGAGACGGTCGTCGACAGCGCCGGCCACATCGAGGGTGCCCTGGCCGGCGCCGAGCGGGCGACCGCGGCCATCCTGGCCGCCGGCGTCGCCGATCGACCGACGTCACACCCCCGAGTGACAACCGCAGCCGACACCGCGAACGAGACCGGCGCCGGGTCCGCCATCGGCACGGCGCCGAACGCCTCGACGAGGAGCAACCCATGACCGCACCGTCGCCGTCGCTGGCCGAACTGCTCGTGGAGTACGACCGGGCGCTGGCCTACACCGCCGAACTGTGGAGCGACCTGGCGCCCGAGGAGGTCGCCTGGCGGCCGAACGTCGAGTCGAGCGCCATCGGCTGGCACCTCGGCCACCAGCCGGCCGTCGCCCACTTCATGGTCCGCAACCTCACCGCGGCCGAGCCGAGCATCGATGCCGAGCTCGACGCCCTGATGGACTCGGCCACCGCAGAGACCGATCGGGGTCAGCTGCCGGACGTGACCCGGTTGGGCGACTACCGCGACGCGGTCGCCGAGCGGGTCCGGTTCCGGATCGGGGCCATCGACCGTGGGGAGGTCGGGGCCCCGGCCCAGTTGCGGCTGATCGCCCACAACCTGCTCGTCGCCGTCATCAACCACGAGTACCAGCACGACAAGTGGGTCGGCGAGGTCAGGGTCGAGGCCCACGGCCGTGAGCTGCCCCCGCCACCGACCTCGCCGTTCCTCGCCACCGTCGACGGCTACCTGGTCGTCGGCTGACCACGCCCGCCCCAACCGGGAAGACGGGCACCTGCCACCGGGACGGCCCCCCTGCTAGCTTCGCCGCCATGGCGACCTTCGCGGTGAAGACACCCCCACAGCACGGCCCCTGGCAGGACTTCCTCGACGTGTGGCTGGCGACCGACGAGTGCGAGGCGTTCGGTCAGGCCTGGAATTTCGACCACTTCTACCCGCTGGTCGGCGACACCCACGGCCCCTGCCTGGAGAGCTGGACCATGTTGTCAGCCCTGGCTCAGGCCACCAGCCGGATCCGCATCGGCAGCATGGTCAACGGCATGCACTACCGCCACCCGGCGGTGACCGCCAACATGGCCGCCACCGTCGACATCATCTCCGGCGGCCGCCTGACGCTCGGCATGGGTGCCGGCTGGAACCTCGAGGAGTCCAACGCCTACGGGATCGAGCTCGGCACGGTGACCGAGCGGCTCGACCGGTTCGAGGAGGGGGTCGAGGTCATCGTCCGCCTGCTGGCCCAGGAGGTCACCGACTTCGATGGCCGGTACTTCACGATCACCGACGCCCGCTGTGAGCCGAAGCCGCTCCAGTCCCCGGTGCCGCTCCTGATCGGGGGCAGCGGCCCGAAGCGGACCCTCCCGATCGTCGCCCGGTTCGCCCAGGCCTGGGACGGCGGGTTCGGCACGGTCGAGCAGTGGCAGGCCAAGAACGAGGTCCTGATCACCCACTGCGAGGCGATCGGGCGTGACCACACCGAGATCGAGCGCACGGCCCACCTGGCTTGGGAGGCCGGGGCCGACCCGAGCCGCCTGGCCGACCAGGCGGCCGAGCGGGTGGCGGCCGGCGTCGACCAGGTCATCTTCTCGATGCGGGGCCCCTATCGGGCCCGCGAGGTCGCTCCGCTGGGCGACGCCATCCAGGCCGCGGGTCAGACCGCCGGCGACTGAGCGGTCGGTCGTGGACCGCACGACGAGCGCCGCCGACGTGGTCATCGTCGGCGCCGGGTCGGCCGGGTCGACGCTGGCGGCTCGGCTCAGCGAGGACGCAGCCAGGCGGGTGGTCCTGCTCGAGGCCGGGCCCGACCTCCGCACGGCCGACGTGCCCGACGCCATGGCCTCGTCGAACCCGAGCCGGATCATCAACGACCCCGAGCACGCAACGTGGCGTTGGGACGACCTCACCTCGACCAGGACCGGGGCCCAGGAGCCCCGCGTGTACTGGCGGGGCCGTGGCGTCGGCGGCAGCTCGCTCATCAACGGTCAGATCGCCATCCGGGGCACGGTCGAGGACTACGACGGCTGGGCCGCCGACGGGTGCACGGGCTGGTCGTACGACGAGGTGCTGCCGGCCTTCTGCCGGCTGGAGACCGACCTTCGCTACGGCGACGCCAGCTACCACGGCGCCGAGGGCCCGATCCCCATCGACCGGGCGCCGGCGTCGGCCTGGGGACCGGTCGACCTCGCCCTGGCCGAGGCCGCCATGGACCTCGGCTACGGCTGGGCCGCCGATCACAACGCGCCGGGCACCACCGGCGTGTCGCCCTACGCCATCAACCGCCGCGACGGGCGGCGGGTCAGCGCCGCCGACGCCTACCTGGAGCCTCGGCGGGGGAGCGACAACCTCGAGATCCGGGGCGGGGTCACCGTCGACTCGGTGCTGTTCGACGGCGACCGGGCGGTCGGCGTCCGGGCCGTGGTCGACGGCCGGGTCGAGGACATCACCGCCACCGAGGCGGTGGTGCTGGCCGCCGGCGCCGTGCACTCGCCGGCGATCCTCCAGCGGTCGGGGATCGGGCCGAGCGACCACCTCCGGACGCTCGGCCTCGACACCCGGATCGACCTGCCGGTCGGGCTCGGGTTCCAGGACCATCCGGCGGTCTTCCTGCCGATCGTCCTCGACCAGGCCGCCGTGTCGCCGCCCGACTTCCG
>JBCCVL010000268.1:0-5496 GCA_039195375.1 Actinomycetota bacterium | reverse complement strand
GCCCGCCCGCCCGCGTGGGGCCCCGCCCCCGGCCCCCCCCTCTCCCCGGGGGGGCGTCGCCGCGCCGCCGCGGCCCCCCCCCCCCACGTCCCGGCTGTGGATGCTGATCGTTGGCCGGTGGCCGACGCCCAGCCCGGAGCGGGGCCGAGGAGCCAGCTGGCTAGTTGTGGCTAGGCCGTCGGCGGTGCCTCCGGGTCGACCGCTCGGGCCGCCAACCAGGCGGCCCACCGGGGCTCGTCACGTTCGGCGATCGCCTCCTGGTCCGGTCCGTACAGGTACGACCAGATCGAGCCCTCGATGTGCGGCGCCCCCGGTCGACCCTCGGCGGCGATGAACGCCGTCGCCGGTGCCGGGGCGTCGAGGACGAGGGCGATCCGGTGGGTGGCGACGTCGACCACCTCGCCGGCGAACCGCGGGAGCTCGCCGTCGTCGCCCCCCAGCTCGATGCGGTCGCCGACGGTCGGCTGCTCGTCCTGGCCGAGCGCCCCGAGCAACTCCTTCCACGCCCGGTCCCTCGGTCCGGCCAACGAGGCGGTCGGCAGCATCGGGGTCGCCGTCTGGCCCGGGAAGTGCCGCCGGTGGAGCTGGAGGTTGAGCAGGAACATCCGCCAGCCCTCCGACATCCCGTCGTACAGGTCGTCCCAGGGGTCACCGACCCCGAAACCGGAGTTGATCAACCGGACGACGCAGTGTCCACCGCCCGCCGCCTCCACCACCCATTCGAATGCGAGCCCGTCGACGCCCTCGCCGCCGTCGAACACGATCCGGTTCGGAGGCTCCCAGGCCGCAACCCGTCCGGGTACCTCCATCTCGGGACCGGGACCGAAGCGGGCGACGGCGTGGCCACCCTCCTTCTCCTCGACCCGGTGCGGGACGTACCAGGAGGTGATACCGGGGCCGGTTGCAACGGCCTGCCACACCTCCTCGGGGGTCCCGGCGACCTCGATCTCGAACTCGAGCGATCGCTCCGTGTCGGACATGTCAGTGCTCCTCGGTTGATGACCGGTCGGTCCCGCCGGACCGGTCGGTCGTTGCTTGTTGGCGGGGTCGGGGGTGCGAGGCGACGAGCAGGCGGTACCACCGCCCGTCATCAGCCGACTCGTCGTGGTAGCGGGCTGCGAGGTCGGCGGTGATCGCCGCCACCTCATCGGCCAGCGCAGCCCTGGCCTCGGGCGAGGCCAGGCGGATCTCGGTGTCGATGGCCAGGACCGGCGCGGGCCGGCCGGCCCGGTCGGCCCGCCTGGCCAGCTCCGCCACCTCCGTGATGACGCGGGCGGCGAGGGCCAGAAGGTAGCGGGCCGAGAGTCGATCGGTCCGTCGCGGGTCGGGAGCCGGGAGATCGCTCGCCGCCGGTGAGACCACATACGACCGGGCGGTCGCCCGCAGGACCCGTTCGGTCAGACCACGACGGGGCCGCTCGGCCACCAGGCGGACCAGGCCGTGGGCCTCCAGGGCCCGGAGATGGTAGTTGAGCTTCTGGCGGCTCTCCCCGAGGACCGGGGCAAGCGAGCTGGCCGAACCGGGCCGGACCAGCTCGGCCAGGACCCGTGAGCGCAGTGGGTCGAGCACGTCGGTTGCGGCCTCGGGTCCGTCGAGTACCTCGAGCTCGGGGAGATCGGGCAGATCGAGCAGATCGAGGCTGTCACGGTCGGGCACGTCGCCAAGACTGCTTTTGAAAAGTGGATTTGTCAATAGTGGATTCGGGCAAGTGGCCGGACCGGCCCCGAGCGACTACACAGTCGGCATGATCAACCCGCTCGAACTGCGCCGCGGCTCTGGAGCCATCATCCTCATGACCTATCGGGGTGACTGGTGACCGTATTGCTGCGCCCAGCTCGTGCGGCTGGCGACGAACTACGACCGCATCCACGCCGCCGGCGGCGAGGTCGTGGCGGTCTCGGTCGATGACGACGCGCGCCAGGCCGGCATGTCGGCCCGGTGGGGGCTGACCCACACCCACCTGGTCGCCGATCCCCGTGGCGAGCAGATCCTGCAGCCACTCGGGCTGTTCGATCCCGAGGAACGTGGCGGGATCGCCCTCCCCGGGATGCTGGTCTTCGGGCCGGACGGCCAGGAGGTCTATCGCTATCAGGGCCGTGACTTCGCCGATCGGACCACCGACGACGACATCTACACCGCGCTCGAAGGCCTCGGCCTCCCCGCCGGCGACCCCGGTCCGTTGACGCCGTCGGCGTCGGTCCCCGATGACCTCGACCGGTTCTTCCGGCCGAGTGACTACGGCGTCTACTTCCGGGGCAACCGCTTCGGTGCGGCCGCCATCGGTGGCCGCCTGACCGACCCCGACTCCCGGGCCATCGCCAGGGAGCACCGCAAGATGTCGGAGGCGAGCCTCGAAGCCTGGGACGCCTGGCGCTCGACCATCAGCTGACCCGTTGGCCGGCGGCCGGCCCGCACGGGGTCCGGCCGCTCGACCTCGTCGGCTCAGCTCCCCATCGACCGATCACCCCAGCCCGCCGCCGACGGTGCGGCCGGCCGGGTCCGTGACTGTGCCGCCACCTCGGCGATGTGCTCGGGATGGATCCCGCAGCACCCGCCGACGATCGTGGCCCCGAGGTCGATCCACCGCTGGGTGACGGCGGCGTACGTCGTCGGTGTCAGGTCGTCCCGGCGGTCGAGGATCACGGAGTTGGCGGAGTAGACCTTCGGCTTCGGCGGGAATCCGTTGGCGTAGGCGCCGACGCTCGCCGGCGACCCCGTGCGGTCGACGACCGCGACGACCTCGGGCAGGCCGGCGTCGATCGTCTCCGGCGCAGCGCAGTTCAACAGCACGGCGTCGGCCCGCTCGGCGAGCGCTGCGGTCGTCGCCGCCTCGACCGACTCGCCCGACCACAACGTGGCGAGCCCACCGTCGGGGACGGGTTCGGCCAGCGCGAACGAGAACCAGCGCTCGCCCTCGACGCCGGCCCGCTCCATGGCGGCGCCCGCCGCCTCCGCCTCGGCGATGCTGCCGATCGTCTCGACCAGCCAGAGGTCGACGAACGTGGCCTGGGCCTCGACCAGCAGGTCGAGGTGCCCGGCACCGGCGACGGCGTCGAAGTCGTCCGGCTGATAGGAACCGAAGATCGGGGGGAGACTGGCGGCCACGGCGACCGGATGGTCGGCCGCGTCGGCGGCTTCGCGGGCGAGACGACCGGCCAGCTCGGCCAGTTCCCGTCCACGGGCGGCGAACAGCGAGTCGCCGAGGTGGAACGGCACCACCGCATAGGTGTTGGCGATGATCACGTCAGCCCCGGCGGTGACGAAGTTGTGGTGCGCGGTGACGACCGCGGACGGGTCCTCCATCAGCGCGAGCGCCGACCACTCGGGTTGCCGGAACGGGGCACCGATCCGGTGCAACTCCTTACCCATGCCGCCGTCGAGGACGACGATCGGATGCTGTCGCCAGCTCGCTCGTGTGCTCATGGCCGCCGAGGCTACCGGTGACGCCTGCGTTGCCGCCGCCGTGTGGGAACTCAGCCCAGGACGGCCGGGGCCGAGACGGACCCGGTGTGACCGAGCGTCGGGTATCGTCGGCGGCAACCGATGAGCAGCACGTGAGCACACCGACGTCCGAGAACAGCGCGGTCATCAGCACCCAGGCCTGGCGCACCCTGGCCGTCACGTCGATCGTCGGGTTCATGGTCAGCCTCGAGATCACCGTGATCGCGCTGGCCCTTCCCGACATTCGGGCCGCATTCCCCGATGCCACCGAGTCGACGCTGTCGTGGATCATCACCGCCTACAACATCGGCGTCGCCTCGCTGCTGCTCCTCGCCGGTTGGGCCGCCGACCGCTACGGCCGCAAGCTGGTGTTCCTGGCCGGGCTCGGCATCTTCTCGATCGGCTCGCTCGCCGCCGGCCTTGCGCCCGGTGCCGAGCTGCTGATCGCCGCTCGGGTGCTGCAATCGATCGGCGGGGCACTGCAGTTCCCCGCCGGCCTGGCCCTGCTGCTCCCGGCCTTCCCGTTCAACCGCCGCCAGATGGCGATCGGCATCTGGGGGGCGATGGGTGGGCTCGCGGCGGCCCTCGGTCCGCCACTCGGTGGACTGCTCGTCGGAGCCTTCGGGTGGCCGTCGGTGTTCCTGGTCAACGTCCCCGTCGCCCTGCTCACGCTCGTGGCCGGATGGTTCTGGCTGGCCGAGAGCCGCAGCGACGACCTGCCGGACCGGGTCGACGTCGTCTCGATCCCGGCCGCCAGCCTCGGCGTCGGCGCCCTCATCCTGGCCATCGTGCAGAGCGAGACCTGGGGGTTCGCCAGCCGTCAGACGCTCCTTGCGATCGTGGTCGGGCTTGCCCTCATCGCCCTGTTCGTGTTCCGGTCGAACCGCCATCCGGCCCCGCTGTTCGACCTCGACCTCTTCCGACTGCAGAGCTACTGGCTCGGCTGTGTCGGCACCGTCGCCTTTGTCATCGGCTTCTTCACGTTCTTCGTGCCGTTCCCCACGTTCCTGCAGGAGGGCTGGGGCTGGTCGACGATCCGGACCGGCCTGGCGATCGTTCCGGGACCCCTGTTGGCGGCGGGCATCTCACCGGCCGTCGGCCGCCTGGCCGACCGCATCGGCAACGGGCCGGTGCTGGCCGTCGGCGGCCTGTCCGGGATGGTCGCCATGGGCCTGCACCTGCTGTTGACCAACCTGGAGCCCCGGTTGCTGCTCGGCGTCGTCCTGCCGGGGCTGTTCCTCGGGATCGCCGCCGGCTGCAGCTTCGCCATGTCGGTCGGGGCCACCATGCGAGACGTGCCCTCGCAGCGGTTCGGCATGGGTGGTGCCGGTCGGACCACCGTGTTCCAGCTCGGCGTCGCCGTTGCCATCGCCCTGGCCGTCGCCGTCATCGGCGACCCGAGCGACGACGAGGCGAGGCTGTCGGCCCTGCGGGTCAGTTGGACGGTGTGCCTCCTCGCCTTCGGCGCCCAGGCTGCGATCTTCGGGCTGGCGTTCCCCCGGGGCAACCCGAGCCAACCCGGTTGATCCGACGCCGCCGACCTCAGACACCCGCCAGCAGCGACTCCTCGAAGGGAACGTCGACTGCGGCTCGTGGCCGGTCCCGTGACGAGGCGGTGCGGCTCGGGCTGACCCCCTCACCACCGCTGTCGTCATCCGTCGTCGGTCCTCAGGATGGCAGGTCGAGGTGGTTGGCCACCACCAGCTCGCTGCCGCTGTAGCCCTCGAGCCGGGCCCGAGCGGCGCCGACGGGCACGTCGACCTGGCTCGATCCCTCCCGGACATTGAGGCTGGCGAAGGGACGGTCGTCGAGGTACACGTCGACGCGACCGATCTCGTCGGTCACCATCTCGATCGTCGCCGTGCCGGCGGCGACGGCTCCGACCGTGGCGTCGAGCCGGCGGAGCGGAAGCCCGGCCAACAGGTCGGCGGCCGAGTCGAGCAGATCCTGGTTGCCGGCGATGAGGTCGTTGCGGGTCAGGTCGATCCGGTGGTCCGGCTGGACGCCGAGGTCCTCGAGCGGGGTGCCGGACCGCTCCCCCACCCGCAGTGTCCG
>JBCCVL010000267.1:0-5500 GCA_039195375.1 Actinomycetota bacterium | reverse complement strand
GTCGTCTCCCGTCGTCACCTCGCCGGTTCGATCGGGTCCATCGCCAGCCGTCTCGATGGAGGTCCTGCCGTCGTCGACCGTGAGGGTGTCGGGCCCCGGCGTCACCCGACCCGACTCGTCGCCGTCGGTCGTCGTCCCGTCGTCGAACGGACCGGGGGTCTCGGCCGGCCCGACGTCGGTCTCGGTACCGACCGACCGGTCGGTGAGATCACGGAGTGCGAGGACGACCAGGACAACGGCGACGGTGGCGAGGATGGCGTTGATCGCCCGTCGTTGCAGGCCCTTCACCGCCCCTCTCGTCCGGCCCGTCCGGTTCGCCGTCTCCTCGATCGAGAGGTCGTCGAGGAACCGCAGCTCGAGGACCTGTCGTTGCTCGCCGGTCAGCGGGGCCAACAGCTCCTCGACGTACTGGCGGTCGGCGACGCCAGCGGCGATCCGGTCGTCGAATGAGGCGGCGGCCGCTCCGGCCCGCTCGAGACGAGTCGGGTCGTCGACCAGCTCGACCGGCTTGGTCCGCCGCTGCTCGTCGATGATCCGTGACCTGGCCGTCAGGCACAGGTACGCCCAGAGCTGCTCCGGGACCTCGAAGCGCAGCTCGGGCAGACGGTTGAGCACCGAGGTCAGCGCGACGTCGGCGACGCCAGCCGGGTCGGCGGCCGCCCTGGCCCTGGCGAAGTCGGTCAGTCGGGTGAGGTTGGCGTCGACCAGGGCGTCGACGGCCCACGGTTCGGCGTCGGCGGCCGCGGCGACGACATCGGCGAACGCGGCCGACGGCATCTCCGAGCGCACGAGCCTCCTCACCGCAGCCGAGGTCCTCCGATCTCGCCCATCGTCGGGCCAGGGTACGGCCGGGGCATCGGTGCCGGCGAGCGCATCGGACGCATCAGTGCAGCATCGGGGCGAAGCCGACCCCGAACGGTGTCCGGTCGGCCCCGGGGGCGAGGTCGACGCTGGAGGAGTAGATCGGTGAGCCGTCCTGGCCGGTGAACCGCTCGGGGAGTTGGCCTCGTCCGCCGGCGAACCCGCAGTTGCGTCGGCCGACGACCACACACTCGGTGATGGCGTCCATGCTCGCCTGATCCCAGGCCGCGATGTAGTCGGCGTGGAGGCTGTCGCCCTTGCCGCCGGGATGATGGTGGTCGGACGACAGTGACCAGTTGCTCGGGAACGGGACGGCGAACCGCACGACGTAGCTCAGTTGCGGGATGCGGTACGGGTGGGTTGCCGGGCAACCGGTCGGACCGCCGCCGCCGGCATACGAGACGTGGCTGACGTTGTCGGCGCTGGTCAGCACCGGCCGTCCGGCACGGTCGACGGCGACGCACTCGGGGAAGGCGATGTGGAGCTGGACCTCGGTCGCCGATCCACCGACCCGGACGTGGTGGTCGCCGGAGCGGGCGACCTCGCGGGTGGCCAGCATCTCCAGGCCGGCGGGGATCGGCCGGATGGTCGAGCGGTCGAACCTCGGGCCGCCGAACGATTTGTAGTAGACGAAGACGGACTCGGGCAGCACGGCGGCGCCGGCCTCGTCGTGCAGCGATGGGATCCAGTAGGAGGACCGGTTGTTGGTCCCGCCCTCGCAGCTGGAGTTGCCGCCGGCCAGCAGCGAGGCGCCGGTGCTCGTGTGATCCGTGCCGGTGTTGCCCCAGAACATGTGGCCGTGGGCCGCCCCGGCCCGGTTCGGGAAGACGATCGGGTCGTCGTGGGAGAAGTGGGAGATGACGCAGTAGATGCGGACGCCGTGGGCCGAGATCTCCCCGATCGGACTGGCGGTGTCGATCTCGGTCGCCCGGCCGCTGCCGTTGGTGATCCGGTGGATCCCGCCCCAGTGGCGCGGCAGTGGTGGATCGGGTTGGCGGTCGCTGTCTGGCGTGGTCGGTGGCGCCGGTTCGTCGGTTCCCGTCGTCCGGGTCGTCCGGGCGGTGGTCGTCGCGGTGGTGGCCGGGGTCGACGTGGCGGTCGTCTCGGTCGACCGGCCGACCGGCGTTGTGGTCGTCGAGGTCGCCTCCGACGGTCCGGTCCCCGTCGGGCTCGGCTCGGCCGTCGTCGTCGCCGTCGCTCGTGGTGTCGTCGCTCCCGGTGTGGTCGATGCCGGCGCCGTCGTGGCCGTCGATGCGGTCGGCGCGGTGCTCGACGACGGCACGGTGCTCGATGGCATCACGGGGGCGACGACGATGGTCGGGGTGGTCCGGTCGATATCGAGTTCGAGGTCGAGATCGAGGTCGACGTCGAGTTCGAGGTCGACATCGAGATGGCCGGTGCGCAGCAGGTGGAGCCACACCCTCCACCACCACCAGAGCCCGTCGAGCGAACCGCTGGCGGCGCGGGCCGTGGCCACCGGGCCGGTGTGCGGCCCGTCATCGTCTGCGGTCGTTCGACCGGTGGCCAGGGCCGGGGCGAGGAGGCTCAGGCCGACGGCCAGGATCACGGCGACGGCGGCCACGGAGATCCGTCTGACCGTCGCCTGCTGCGGCAGTGGGGTGCGCATGGACGGTAGAAACGAGATCCGCCGTCACGAGGGCACGGCCACAACGAGGTTTTTCGCCGGGCGGACGCCGCCCGCTCCGGCGTCGCTACAGCGACTCGACGCGGACCCGGGCCACCGTCTCGAACGTGCAGTAGTAGAGGTCCCGGTTGACGCCCGGCGTGAGGAACATGCCGTTCGGGCGGGTGGCGCCGGTGGCGACCCTGGCCTTCATCCGCCCGGTGGCCAGGTCGAGGACGACCAGGTCGTCGCTCGTGGTGCCGTTCTCGAGGTAGCGGAAGTCGTTGGTCACCAGCTCGCCGGTGTCGGGGTAGAGGAGGGGCTGCATCGACGAGCGGAACGGCTGGAACCACAGCATCTCGCCCCGGACCTCGCCGTCCGGCCCCGGGGACACGTCGAACGCGGCGAGGCCCGTGTTGCCGGTGTCCCAGGCGACCGCAATCCCGCCGCTCACCAGCGGCGGCGCGATCACCCAGCCGCCGGGCAGCTCGGTCGGGCGGATCACGAACTGCTCACCTGGATCGGCGATCGGAATCCCGATCAGCCGCACCGGCTCGGTCCAGGCGGGAGCCGGTGGCTCGGCAACCGGCCCGAGCGGGAACCGCTGCGTCGGGCTGGTCGAGAACCGGAGCTCGACGCCGGGGGTGTTGCCGTTGTCGTGCAGCCACAGCCGGCCGTCGGCGATCGTCGAGTCCCATGCCAGCCCGCCACGGTCGGTATCGCGATAGGTCGGTTGCCAGTCGTCGTCGAGCTCGAGCGACCGCCCGTCCCAGCGGAGTCGGAAGACCCGGGTTGCGCCGGGCAGGTAGAGGTCCTCGCCGCCCGAGCGGTAGGTCCCCCGGTCGCTCGGCACCGCGGCGATCCGGCCCATCGACGGTTCGGGCAGGGTGACCGAGGTCAGCACCTCGAGGTCGGGGTCGAGCACGGTCACGGTCGACGGGTCCGGCCCGAGCCGCAGGTCCTTGGTCACGATCGAGCCGTCGCCGAGGACGAGCAGTCCGTTGTGGGCGTGGTCGACGGGCAGGGCCAGGCTGCGCACGACCGCGCAGCGCCGATCGAGCCGGTGCAGGTGGGAGCCGCTGACCATGTAGAGGTCGCCGTTGGCGTGCACCGCGATCGAGCCGCACCACTCGTGGTCGCCGGTCGGGAGGTCACCGGAGCGGTCGAGCGGTGCCAGCGTGGTCGGGTCGACCCGCTCGACCCACGATGCCGCGGTCGCTCCGTCGCCCAGGGTGTTGCCACAGAGGTACAGCTCGCCCGGGTCCCGGCGGACGAACATCACGGGCCAGCGGCCGGTGTGGCGGGTGGTGGCGACGAGCCGATCGGTCGGTCGGACCCCGAGCCCACGCCCGAGCGCCGTCTTCGGTCGGTGGTTGCCTCCACACTCGACGGGCCAGCCGCACGGCCAGTAGCCGCCGCCGACGCTGCGCTCCGTGTGATCAACCGTCATGTGACCGAGCCCTCCGATCGGCCGTCCACCCTACTTGGCGGCCCCGGGTTCACCAGCGTCTGCGGACCGCCGATACAGTAGCGATCGGCAACACACAAAAGTTGTCAATACCACACTCAAGTAGCTAGAGTGGAAGCCGCTAAACACGGAGCGTCGCCGGCTGCCCCCGCAGCCCACCCGTGATCGCTGGCCCAAAGATCCCCCCGATCGGCGACCGTCGCCGACCACATCCAGGAGCAGAAGAGAACATGGCAAAGGCCGTTGGTATCGACCTCGGAACCACGAACTCGGTGGTCGCCGTGCTGGAGGCCGGCGATCCCCTCGTCATCCCCAACGCCGAGGGCGCCAGGACCACCCCGTCGGTGGTGGCGTTCGGCAAGGACGGCGAGGTGATGGTCGGTGAGGTGGCCAAGCGCCAGGCCATCACCAACCCCGACCGCACGATCCGCTCGGTCAAGCGCCACATGGGCACCAAGTGGAACACCGAGATCGACGGCAAGAACTACACGTCGCAGGAGATCTCGGCCAGGACGCTGATGAAGCTCAAGCGCGATGCCGAGGCCTACCTCGGCGACACGGTCACCCAGGCTGTCATCACCGTCCCCGCCCACTTCGACGACGCCCAGCGCACCGCGACCAAGGAGGCGGGCACGATCGCCGGCCTCGAGGTGCTCCGGATCATCAACGAGCCGACTGCGGCCGCCCTGGCCTACGGGCTCGACAAGGACGGGGCCGACCAGACCGTGCTGGTCTTCGACCTCGGCGGCGGAACCTTCGACGTGTCGATCCTCGAGATCGGCGACGGCGTGTTCGAGGTGAAGAGCACCTCCGGTGACACCGAGCTCGGTGGTGACGACTGGGACCAGGCGATCATCGACTGGATGGTCACCGAGTTCAAGAACGCCAACGGCGTCGACCTCGGGGCAGACAAGATGGCGGCCCAGCGGCTCAAGGAGGCGGCCGAGAAGGCCAAGATCGAGCTGTCGCAGGTCACCTCGACCGACATCAACCTGCCGTTCGTCACCGCGACCGACGCCGGGCCCCTCCACCTCGAGCTGACCCTCACCCGGGCCAAGTTCCAGGACATGACCTCCGACCTCCTCGCCCGGGTCAAGGGCCCGGTCGAGACCGCCCTGTCCGATGCCGGGATGAAGCAGGACGAGATCGACCACATCGTGCTGGTCGGCGGCTCCACCCGGATGCCGGCCGTCGTCGAGCTGGTCGAGTCGATGACCGGCAAGGAGGCCAACAAGTCGGTCAACCCCGACGAGGTGGTCGCCGTCGGCGCTGCGATCCAGGCCGGTGTGCTCAAGGGTGACGTCACCGACGTCCTCCTGCTCGACGTGACCCCGCTGTCGCTCGGCATCGAGACGAAGGGCCGGGTCATGCACAAGCTGATCGAGCGCAACACCACGATCCCGACCAGGCGGACCGAGACGTTCTCCACCGCCGAGGACAACCAGCCCCAGGTCGAGATCCACGTCCTGCAGGGCGAGCGGGAGATGGCCGACTACAACAAGACGCTCGGCAAGTTCCACCTCGTCGACCTGCCCCCCGCTCCCCGC
>JBCCVL010000266.1:0-5524 GCA_039195375.1 Actinomycetota bacterium | reverse complement strand
GTGGCCGTCCCGGTCGGGCTGGCCATCGGAGGCTCCGGCGATCCCGATCGCCGGGCCGATCTGCTGGCCCTGAGCGAGTTCGGCGGCACCGGGGAAGCCGAGCTCGACGGTCGTGACCTCAACGTTCGTTTCGATGGTGAGGCGGCCCCCGAAGGCTCGTTCTACGAGCTGTGGTTGCTCGACTTCGACGACGCCGAGGAGCTGGTCGGTCTGGAGTCACTCGGACAGATCGAGGTGTCGGCCGACGGCAGCTACCAGATCCCCGACGGCATCGACCTGGACGAGTTCGACGTGGTCGACGTGTCGGTCGAGTTGGACGATGGCAACCCCGAACACAGCGGTGTCAGCATCCTGCGTGGTGATCTGACCGAGGCCTGATCCCCGGGAGGGCAACAACGGGCTTGGAGGTGGGCGGTGGCTTCGGCCGCCGCCCACCTCGCGTTTCGGCTCGGCTCGCCTCCCGCGAGCCGTCACCGGACGGCCCGCCGATCGGCGTGCGCGCCGACGATGCCGGCATCGACCCGGGTGACGGCGGCGCCCTCGGCGCGTCGTGGTGCTACGACGGCTCGGTTGGTGCGTGCTTCGGGTCGACCAGTTCGGCCACCCGGAACGCCAGGTCGAGGCTCTGGCGACCGTTGAGGCGAGGGTCGCACATCGTCTCGTAGCGGCGACCGAGGTCGGCGGCCTGCAGCTGGTCGGCGCCGCCGAGGCACTCGGTGACATCGTCACCGGTCAGCTCGACGTGGATCCCGCCCGGCCAGGTCCCGGCCAGACGGTGGGCGGCGAAGAAGCCGGTCACCTCGGCCAGCACGTCGTCGAAGTGGCGGGTCTTGTGGCCGGTCTCGGAGGTGAAGGTGTTGCCGTGCATCGGGTCACAGGCCCACACCACTGGATGGCCGGCGTCACGGACGGCTTCGAGCAGTGGAGGCAGGCCGTCGGCCACGGTGTCGGCTCCCATCCGGGCGATCAGGGTCAGCCGGCCCGGCTCGCGGTCGGGGTTGAGGCGTTCGCAGAGCCCGACCACCTCGTCGGGTGTCGCGGTCGGACCGACCTTGCAGCCGATCGGGTTGCGGACGCCGCTGAGGAACTCGACGTGGGCCCCGTCGAGCTGGCGGGTGCGCTCACCGATCCAGAGCATGTGGGCCGAGCAGTCGTACCACTCGTCGGTCAGGCTGTCCTTGCGGGTGAGCGCCTCCTCGTACTGCAGGATCAGCGCCTCGTGGCTGGTGAAGAACTCGGCCTCGTGGATCTCGGGGTGCTGGGAGGAGACGCCGGTCGACTCCATGAAGCGGAGTGCCCGGTCGATCTCGGCCGCCAGGACGTGGTAGCGCTGGCCCTCGGCCGACGAGGCGACGAACTCCTGGTTCCAGGCCTGGACCCGGTGGAGGTCGGCGAAGCCGCCCTTGGTGAAGGCCCGCAGGAGGTTGAGGGTGGAGGCCGACTGGTTGTAGGCCTGCAGCAGCCGGGCCGCCTCGGGCCGGCGGTCCCTGGCGGAGAATGGCAGGTCGTTGACCATGTGGCCGAGGAACGAGGGCAGCTCGGTGCCGTCGACGGTCTCGGTCGGCTTGGAGCGGGGCTTGGCGAATTGGCCGGCGATGCGGCCGACCTTGATCGCCGGTACGCCGGAGGAGTAGGTGAGGACAACGGCCATCTGCAGGATGACCCGGAGCTTCTCCCGGATGGCGTCGGCGCTGAACCCGTCGAACGACTCGGCACAGTCACCGGCTTGGAGCAGGAAGGCCTCACCCTGGGCGACACGGGCCAGCTTGGCCTTGAGGTCTCGGGCCTCGCCGGCGAACACCAGCGGCGGCACGGCGGCGAGCTCCTTCTCGACTCGTTCGAGCTCGCTCTGGTCTGGCCATGTGGGCTGGTGGGCGGCCGGTCGGGCTCGCCACGAATCGGGGTTCCACGTCACGGCAGTAGTGTCCTTCCTGGCCATGTGGGCCGCAACCCAATTGTGCCATCGCCCGGTGGGCAAAAAGGGATCGGGGCCGCCCGATTGGCAGCCCCGATCCGCAGGAATGTGGTGAGTCCGCCCGGGGCGAACTCGAGGTCACGGCCGGAGGCCGTTGTTCTCAGGCGGCGTCGAAGTCGCTCATCACGTCGCCAGCCTGGTCACGCACGGCACTGACGGCACGCTTGACCAGACGGCGAGCGGCCTCGGCGGTGACGCCGAGCTCCTCACCGACCTCGCGGTAGCTGCGCTTGCGGCCGTCGTTGAGGCCGAAGCGCTGCTCGACGGCGTACTTGGCGCGGGGGTCCAGGACCTCGAGCAGGTCGGTGACCATGCTCTCCTCGGCTCGGGCCATGACCTCGAACTCGGGGCCGGGGGTCGAGTCGGGGAGGAGGTCGACCAGCTCGTTCGAGTCGTCGTCGCCGATGGTCCGGTCGAGCGAGGTCGGGGTGGTCAGCCGGTGCAGGCGAGCGTGCTCGTCGTCGAGTTCGTCGCCGTCGCCCGAGACCTGACGGAGGGCGGCCCGGAGGCTGGCCGACCGGTCGCCCGGGAGGCGGACCAGGCTGGCCTTCTGGTCGAGGGCCCGGCCGATGGCCTGGCGGATCCAGAACGTGGCGTAGGTGGAGAACTTGAAGCCCTTGCGCCAGTCGAACTTGTCGACGGCGTGCTCGAGGCCGAGGTTGCCCTCCTGGATGAGGTCGAGCAGCTCCATCGAGGGGGGGAGGGGGTAGCGGCGAGCGACGCTCACCACCAGGCGGAGGTTGGCCCGGATGAACCGGTCCTTGGCCTGGGCCGCGGCGCGAACGGCGCGGCGGTTGGCGATCGAGTTGTCGCCGTCGTCGATGCGGGTCTGGGCCTCGCGGCCCTTTTCGATGATCTGGCTCAACTCCCGCTCCTCCTCTGCCGTCAGAAGGGGGACGAGGCCGATCTCGTTCAGGTACTGTCCAACTGAATCACTCATGGCGCGTGCTTCTCTATTCGTAAGTGCGGGGGGTTCGGGGGGATTTCGGGGGGATGCAGGGCGGGCGCCTGCGCGGGGCCGGTAGCCTGATCGGAACAGCTCTTCGTCGAGTGCCCCTTCGGCTTCCGAGTTCGAGCGCAGTCGAACCCGCATAGGCCCAAACACCTTTTTTAGTACGATCCTTCCACGATGGGAAGTGACGTTCGTCACAATAGGTGGGATCGTGGGCGGGGCACGGTACACGACAGGGCTCATGGTCTCAACCCCCATTTCGGCGACGTCCGGTTCGCCTCGTCGAGTCGGCGTCCTCGGCGGCACGTTCGACCCGCCGCACCTCGGCCATCTCATCGTGGCCGACCAGGTGCTGAACGCACTGTCGCTCGACGAGGTCGTGCTCGTGCCGGCCAACCGGCCGTGGCAGAAGGTCGGGAGCCGAGCCATCACCGCCGCCGACCGGCGCCTGGCGATGACCAGGGCCGCCGTCGGCGACGCCGCCGGGCTGTCGGTGTCCGGCATCGAGCTCGAGCTCGGCGGTCCCAGCTACACCTCCGTCACCCTCGACGCCCTGTCCCGGGAGCACCCCGGCACCGAGTGGGTGGTGATCGTCGGAGCCGACGCCGCCGCCGGACTCGACACCTGGCACAACACCGAGCGGCTCCGTGAGCAGGCGACCATCGTGGTCGTCAATCGTCCAGGAGCCGACTTCCAGCCGCCGACCGGTTGGACGTGGGAGCTCGTCGAGATCCCGTCCGTCTCGATCTCGGGCACGGGCCTGCGCCGGCGGGTGGCCCAGGGGTGGTCGATCCGCTTCCTCACCCCGGACGCCGTCATCGACCGGATCACCGAGTGGGGCCTCTACCATGAGGCCGGTTGAGTCGGATCTCCGCCGCCCTGCTCCAACACCAACGACGCAGCATCGTGCTGTTCGCCGCGTTCGAGGTGCTGTTGGCGCTGGCCATTCCCTTCATCCTCATCCACGGCTACCACACGCTGCTCGACTCGCGGACCGGGACCTTCGTCGAAGAACCGACCCGGGCTGACCCCGGCTGGGCCGCCCTCGTCGACCCGTCGACCGTGATCGGCGTCGCCGAGGTCGACCGCGGGACCGTGACCGGCGTGACCCTCGTGGTCCACAACCCCCAGATGGCATCGGCCGGCGCCGTCATCATCGTGCCGGGCACCCTCGAGATCGGCGGTGCCACGCTCGACCAGCGGGCGCCGGAGGACGCCGTGCTCGCCGTGTCGGAGGCGATGCGGCTCGGCGTCGGCCGGATCGACGTGCTCGACGAGGCCGGCTGGTCCGCGTTCCTCGGTGAGGCGAGCTACCTGATCGAGAACCCTGACCCGGTCCCCGACATCGACGGCGAGGTGCTGGTGCCCGTCGGTCAGGTGCGGGTCGGCGCCGCCGTCGCCCCGGCCGTCGCCGGCCGCCCGGCCGACGGGGCGGTTGCCCTCTCCGTCCTGCCCCGGCGACATCTGCTCTGGCAGGCGCTGCTGGCCGACCCGCCGGCGACCGCGACCCCGCTGGCCGCCGATCTCGGCGAGATCGACCCCGTCCGGTCGCGGGTGGTCGACCTACCGGTGACACAGTTGGAGCCGGTCGCTCTGGTCGATGCGGTTGCGACCGAGGAGCTCGTCCGGGACGTGGTGGCGTTCCCCGCGGGCGCTGTCGACGGGGACCGGTTGCGGGTCCGGATCGTCGACCGGGTCGGCGGGGCGGCGCTCGAGGAGATCGCCGCCCAGGTGGCGGCCGACGGTCACGAGGTGGTCGAGATCGCCAACGCCGGCGTGTTCGATGGCGGCCCGACCCAGGTCATCGCGCCGGTCACCGTCGTCGGGACCGGTGAGGCCTTGCCGCCCGAGCTGGCCAGGCTCGGCCAACTCGCCGGGGTTGCCGAGGTGGCGGTCGACCCCGAGCCCGTCGACGAGTTCGTGGTGACCCTCGTCGTCGGCGTCGACCACACCTCGCTGGCACCGTCGTAAGCCCCTGGGGTCAGCGGTCGCAGCGGTCGCCGACGTCGGCGGTTGCCGGCCACTCGCCGCGGTCGGCGACGGTGCGACGGTGCGACGGTGCGACGGGGCCGGCGGCGGCGGAACGGCTGACCGGTGTCACCGGGTTGCAGTACCATGATCGATGTCCAAACCGCCGACGGCAGGAGCCCACACTGACTACCCCGTCTCCCGACGAGATCCCGAACGAGCCCCCCATGGATGACGAGGAGCTGATCTCCTGGGTCCGGGTGGCCTCGGCCGCCGCCGAGGACAAGTTGGGCCAGCGGACCGACGCCTTCTTCGTCGGCTCCGTGCTCGGGATCACCGACTGGTTCGTCGTGACGTCGGCCCGCAACAACCGACAGGTACGGGCGATCGTCGACGCCGTTGAAGAAGCGATCGATCGGGTCGGTGGGCCCAAGCCGAAGCGCATCGAGGGTCGTGACACGTTGAGCTGGGTCCTGATGGACTACGGATTCTTCGTCGTGCACGTGTTCACCGAGGAGGCTCGGGAGCACTACGACCTCGAACGGCTGTGGCGGGACGTGCCCCGCCTGCCGCTGTCGGCCTGAGCGCCATCGCTGCCGGTGGGTGACGACGGCTCGGCGCCGGTCGAG
>JBCCVL010000265.1:0-5570 GCA_039195375.1 Actinomycetota bacterium | reverse complement strand
TCACCATCCGCCTGATCCGCATTGGCGTCGGCTGGGCAGTTGTCGGCGGTGTTGGCCACGCCGTCACCGTCGGCATCACCGAGCGGCCCGTCGTCACCGTCGGCATCACACACATCGCCGATCCCGTCACCGTCACCATCGGCCTGATCCGCGTTCGGATCGGTCGGGCAGTTGTCGACGTCGTTGGTGATGCCGTCCCCGTCGAGGTCGTCGCTCCCGTAGCCGACCGACTCGACGACCTGGCCGTCGGCGTCGGCCAGGGTGAGGAAACCCTCGTCGGGCAGTTCGTCGAACTCGCCGCCGACGAACACCCCGTCGGTGGCGGCCCGGTAGTCCTTGTCGTCCGAGGTGATGACAACGGTCGAGCCGGGGAGGACCACGGTGCCGGCCGGGAACTCGAAGTCGAGCTCGTCGATCGTCCAGTCGGTCAGGTCGAACGCCTCGTCGGCCGAATTGTTGGTCAGTGCGACGATGGCCGGCAGGTCGCCGTCCTCCGGGGTGATCGACGTGATGGCGATCGGCCGGTCGGCGCTCTGCGACGCCGGGATGTCGCGACCCTTGGCCTTGTCGGTGTTGGAGGCGAAGTACGAGTACCGGCTCGGCAGCCCGTTGATCCACGACATCCTGGTCACGTCGGGGGCCGAGCGCTGCGGCCACAGGGCCCGGTCGTCCCAGAGGGCGTCGAAGGCGTCGTTGTAGCGCTGGTCGTACTCGGCGACGCGCTCGACGGGATCGTAGGTGTCGATCATCGTCTTGAGCCGGCGGGCGTGCATCTCCTGGAACTCGGGGTACCGGTTCAGCGCCTTGATCAGTGGCATGTCGGTGGTCCAGAGGGCACCGCGGCTGACGCCGAGGTTGAGGTCCCACAGGTCGACGTGCCAGCGGCCGCCGTTCTCCGAATCGCGGACCCAGTAGTGGTTCTTGAACACCGCATCCTGCTGGCGCAGGAAGGAGACGTAGGCCCAGTAGTTGATGACGGCCGGGATGTCGAGGGTCTCCATCATGTCCTCGAACTGCTGGTCCGACTTCCCGGTGTCGATGATGTTGGTCAGCTCCCAGATGTCGGTGTAGTCGCCCTCCTCACCGTTCTTCTTGTCCCACTGCTTGGCCGCCTTGTTCGGGTTGGAGGTCTTCTCCATCAGCTTCTCGGCCTTGTAGACCGCGGCGTTGTCGTAGCCGACGAGCTCGCGCCAGCGTCCGTCGCGAGCCGTCAGGTAGGCGCCGGTGCTCCAGAACTCGCCGTTCTGGTAGACCCGCAGCCCGAAGAAGTCGACGTCCTGCAGGCCGACGTCGCCGGCCATCTCCCAACCGAGATCGGCTTTGAGGTCGTTGCGGCGGAACAGGTTGAACTCGTCGACCGGCTCGTCGACGTAGCCGTCGAACGAGATCAGCTGACCCCGCGGCAGCTCGACCCGGAAGCTCGGCTTCGGCAGTGAGCGGGTGGCGTTGCCCCGGACCCGGATCGTGGCCGAGTCGAAGACCTGGTCGCCGTAGGCCAGCACGATCGGCGATGTGATGTCGGTGAAGCGGTGGTCGCCGAGGAGCAGCTCGAACTCCTCCTCGGTGATGAACCAGTCCAGGATCGGCAGGTCGGTCGGCTGGTTCGGATCGGCGGTGACGACGCCGTGGTACGAGATCGTGTCGGTCTCGTCCGGGCTCGTCGTGGTGCCGTTGTCGTTGGTGGCGATGATCTCGTAGCGCACGAGCGTCCTGGCCGGCTGGGCCGGGAGCACGGCGCTGTAGGCACCGCCGCCCTCGTCGGTCATCGGCATCTGGGCCACCTCACCGAAGCCGACCATGTAGGCGATGTCGACGGAGGTGGCGTTGGCCACGTTGGCCGTGACCGGGATGCCGACGTCGGCCGCCGGCCGCTCGGAGCCGTCGTCGACGTCGAGGATCGCCGGGCCGGAGGTGGCCAGGGAGTTCTCGGCACCAGGCGTGCCGTTCTCGGTCGGCGAGGCGAGCCAGTTGTCTGCGTCGGTGTCGTCGCCGGCGTTGGTCAGCGACAGGTCGAGCTTCTCGAGCGAGCGACCCTCGCCGTCGGCCGACCCCGGCCACGGCGGGTCGTCGTTGTACTCGAGCTGGTCGATGACGTCACCCGAGCCGTTGCGCAGCTCGATCAGCTCGCTCGAGTTCTTGAGCTTGCCGTCGTCGAACTCGAAGTCGGGGTTCTCGCCATAGCGCTCGGCGAAGGCCGTCTCGTCGTGGGCCACGACCAGGTACGCACCCGGATCGATGGAGGTGCCGGCCGGGAAGACGAACTCGATGGCCTCCTCGATCTCCCAGCCCGACAGATCGACCGGCGCCGCGCCGGTGTTGGTGATCTCGATGAAGTCGTAGTCATCATCGTCGTCGGTCGATCCGTCGGCGGCGTGGTACATGACCTCGCTGAGCACCACGTCACCATCCGCCGCATCCGCAACGGACGGCACCGTCACCGCAACGACTCCAACCGCAAACGCGGCGAAGACCTTCATCAGACTCCGCATCGTCGACCCCTTCCGCATGTCACCTAGCTCGACTGCGTAAGGACCCTATGTTTCGCGGACGCCGGCCGTCACCCCCTGAGCGGCCGTTGGGCAGGATCGCTCACCGGGGTCGAAACCGGCCGACGGGGCGTGGATCGGTCGGCGGGTCCGACCTCAGCCTTCGTGATCGACCCGGGCCTCGGCCCGCCGACGAAGGGCGTCGTTGAGGGCCTCGAACCCGGCAAGGGTGCTCCGGTCGAGCGAGCGCTTGAAGGGACGGACGAGGACGCCACCGAAGTGCTCGGTGTGCACGAGTCGGGTGCCGCCGCCGACGGTCTCGTGGAGCTCGAATCGGTGGCGGCCGTCGAACAGGCCGGGCACGAGCAGGTGGCCGAGCCACTCGAAGACCCGACCGGGCTCGACCTCGGTCACGGTCGGCGTGAAGGTGACCGCCCGGCCGCCGGGTGGCTGCATCCGGTTGGTCAGCCGCTGGCCGACGGCGACCGTGCCCGACGACTCGACGATGAACGGATTCCACTCCTCGTACCGGTCGAGGTCGGTGAGGACATCCCACACGACGGCGGTCGGGGCGTCGATCTCGATCTCGGTGTGCAGGTGATGGCGCATGGCAGCCCTCTCTTCTTAACGCACTTGATGTTGCGTTTACAGTCTGCACGATCGGAGTCACAAACGCAACATCTGATGCGATAAAGTTCGAGGGGTGGCTGCAGACGACACGCCAGACGAACAGGTCCGGGTCGGCGAGCGGCGACCCGGGGGGCGGTCCGCCCGGGTGCGGGCGTCGGTTCTGGCGGCCGCGGCCGAACTGTTGGACGAAGCCGGCTACGACGCCCTGTCGACCGACGAGGTGGCCAAGCGGGCCGGGGTGCACCGCACCACCGTCTACCGGCGCTGGCCGACCAAACCCGAACTGGTGGCCGACGCGGTCGGGCTCCACGCCGAGGAGCACATCCCGATCCCCGACACCGGCGCCCTCGACGACGATCTGCAGGCGTTGGCCATGGCCGTGGCCACCAACCTGGTGAGCGGTCGGCCCGGTACCTCACGGTCCCTCGTCGCAGCGGCCGCCACGTCGGAGCCACTGGCCGAGTCGCTCAACGAGTTCATGGAACGACGGATGCTGCTGTCGGAGCCGATCGTCGAACGGGCGGTCGAGCGTGGCGAGATACCGGCCGGCACCGACCCACGGGCCATCATCGAACCGGTCGTCGGCGCCATGTGGTTCCGGTTCCTGCTGACCGGCGGATCGCTCGACGAGCGGTTCATCACCGCCGTCGCCGAGGTCGTGGCCCGAGGGGCCGGCGCCGCAGCCGACGACGCCGATGGCGCAGCCGACGACGGGCACGAGGACGAGACCCGGTGAGCGAGACCGCCATCCCCTCGCCGGCCCTGGTGGTGCTGATCGGCCCGTCGGCCTCGGGCAAGTCGACGTGGGCCGGTGAGCACTTCCGGGAGGGGCAGGTCCTGTCGACCGACCACTTCCGGGCCCTCACCGGCGCCGGGGCGGACGACCAGACCGCCGGCACCGAGGCCTTCGCCCTGCTCGACCAGCTGCTGGCGGTCCGGCTGGCCAAGGGTCTGACCACCGTGGTCGACAGCCTCGGGCTCGACGCCGACCGGCGAGCAGCCTGGCAGCGGGCGGCCCGCGAGGCCGGCGTGCCGTGCGTGGCCGTCGGGTTCGACGCCGAGCCGGCGGCCTGCCACGAGCGCAACCGGCAGCGGGCCAACCCGATCCCCAAGACCGTGCTCGACAAGCAGCTACGGACCTGGCGGTCGGTCCGCGACGGTCTCGACGACGAAGGCTTCGATGCGGTGGTCATCGATCCCGGTCCACCGCGCCTGGTCACCGAGTCGCTCCGGGTACCGACCGCAACCAGCCACGTCGACCGACCGCCGCCCGCCGCGTTTGCGTTCGATCTGGTGGTGTCGAGCTTCGAGTTCGGCGGCGACAACGACGAGATCGGCCCCCGCCTCGTCGCCATCGCCCAGGCGGCCGAGGCCGCCGGTTTCCGCTCGCTCCAGGTCATGGACCACTTCCGGCAGGTCCCCCAGGTCGGACGGGCGTGGGAGCCGATGCTCGAGAGCTTCACCACGTTGGCCTTCGTCGCCGGCCACACCACCACCCTGCGGCTCGGCACGCTGGTGGCCGGCGTCGAACACCGCAACGTCGGCCTCCTGGCCAAGATCGTGGCCACGCTCGACGTGCTGTCCGGCGGTCGGATGGAGTGCGGACTCGGTGCCGGCTGGTTCGATGCGGAACAGGCGGCCTACGGCTACCCGGTCAACCCCGACCGGATCCGGCTCGACGTGCTCGGCGAGGCACTGGAGGCACTGCCGATCCTGTGGGGGCCGGGGTCGAAGTCGTACGAGGGGGCCAACGTTCGCATCCCCGAGGCCCTCGCCTACCCCCGACCCCTCCAGGACCCGTTGCCGCTGCTGGTAGGCGGTGGGGGCGAGCGACGGACCCTCCGGCTCGCCGCTCGCCACGCCGCGGCGGCCAACGTCATGGGCGACCCCGCAACGGTGGCCCGCAAGGTCGAGGTGCTGCGGGCCCACTGCGACGACCTCGGTCGCGACCCGGACGAGGTGGCGATGACGGTGCTGTCACCGCTGGTCCACGCCCGAACCGGACGGGAGCTCGGCGACGTGGTCGAGCGGCTCCGACCTCGCAACCGGTCGGCCGAGGCCTACGCCGCGGCCAACCGGGCCGGGACCACCGACGACCACGAGGCCTGGTTCCTGGCCATGGCCGACGCCGGGGCTCGGCGGGCCAGCGTCGCCCTCACCGGCAACGACGGGCCCGAGCGGGTCGAGGCCTTCGCCGACGTGATCCGCCGCTTCGAGCCCTGAGCCCCCGAACCGCGGCCCTCAGCCGGGGTCGCGCTGGCCGGCCTCACGCTGGATCGCCGGGCTCACGGTGTGGAACGGGCTCGGGCGGATCCCACCGGTGGTGAAGCCGGCGTCGACCACCTGGGTGTGGCCCGACACCGCTCGGCCGTCGTCGCTGACCAGGTAGAGGGCCGCAGCGGCGATGTCGTCTGCGGTGATCGCCTCACCGAGCGGGCTCATGCCGGCCAGGCG
>JBCCVL010000264.1:0-5571 GCA_039195375.1 Actinomycetota bacterium | reverse complement strand
CGGCCCCCACGACGGTCCGATGGTCAACGAGCCGACCGGTGAGACCCACGCCGTCGGCATCGTGACCACGCCGGTCGGAGCGGCCGCTGCGCTCGGTGTCGATCCCGGTGCGGTTCGCGGTCAGGTCGTCGACCTGGAAGCCCGGTGGCCGGCTGCGACCGGGATCCGCGACGGCCTGGTCGGCCTCGACGACCCCGACGCCAAGGTCGACCTCGTCGTCGAGCACCTCGCCGAGCACACCCGGCGGCTGTCCGACCGGGAACTGGCGATCGAGCGCGTCGTCAGGCGGCTCGAACGCGACCCGACGACCCCGCTGGTCGACGCCGCAGCCGAGGTCGGGTGGTCGCCCGGCCACCTGGCCAGGGTCTTCGCCGCCGTCGTCGGCCTCACCCCGCGGGTGCTGGCCCGGCTGCTCCGCCTCCGCCGGCTACTGCACGAGCTCGACGTGCACGGCGAGATTCGATGGTCGGTGCTCGCCGCCGAGTGGGGCTGGTGCGATCAGGCGCACCTGATCCGCGACCTCAAGCGCCACGTCGGGGTCACGCCGTCGCAGTACGTGGCGGCCCAGGCGGTCTACGGACCGATTGACGACGGCGACCCCGCGGGGTTCGTGCCCGAGTCGATCTGACCGCACGCCCGGTCGCGGACCGAGCGTGCGCGTTTCGTTCAATCGGTGACGGCGGCGACGGCGCACGATGGTCGGCGCCGAGGCGGTGGCCGTACCTGGTCCGCCGCTGACCCGAGGAGACGAGGAGTGCACCATGGCGAACCCGAGCGAGCAGGCGGCCACCCAACTGGCCAACATCGTTGCGTCGACCGGCCGGTCCGTCGAGGACTGGACCGAGCTGGTTCGGGCCTCCGAGGTCGAGAAGCACGGTCAGATCGTGACCATGCTCAAGGCCGACCACGGCCTGAGCCACGGCAACGCCAACCTGCTGGCCAAGACCGTCCGCGACGCCATGGCCGGAGGGCCGGCCTCGACCGACGACCTCTTCGCCGCCCAGTACGCCGGCGCCAAGGCGGGGCTGGTGCCGATCCACGATGCGGTGGCCGCCATCGCAGATGGGCTCGGGCCCGACGTCGAGCGGGTGGTCCAGAAGACCGGGGTCAGCTACCGCCGGGCCAAGCAGTTCCTGCTGATCCAGGCCCCGTCGTCGACGCGGGTCCAGCTCGGGTTGAACCTGCCGGTCACGCCGGCTGGGGATCGGGTGATCGAGACGACGGGGATGTGCTCCCACCGCGTCGACGTCACGTCGGTCGACGGGGTCGACGACGACCTCGCCGGCTGGATCGCCGAGTCGTACGATGCCGCCGGCTGACCCGACGAGGCGAGGTCGCAACGAGATCGTCGACCAACGTGACGTCGACGAGGGGTTCTTCGACAACCGCTCGGCCGCCGGTCTGTTCAGGCGACCAGCGTGGAGACTGCGGCCGACACCAGCGGAGCGAGGATGCTCAACGATCCCAGGAAGCTGGCGAACGGACTCCGACCAGCCTCGAGGTCGTCGCGGATCAGCTTCCGTCGCCGGAGGAATTCGTCCGAATACCGGTCGGCCCCGCTCCGACCCGCCTCGACGTCGATCAGCTGCTCCCGTCGCTCGGCGAACCGGCGCTGCGTCGGGAGGTAGGCGGCCGCCGCCAACGCCGTGAACAGCCCGCCGTAGAGAATCACGAGGGTGCTCGGCACCGCAGCCCCGTTCGGGAGGTGTGAGATCATCTGCCAGCGGGCCCCGGTGGTGATGACCGCGAGCGACAGCAGCGCACCGAGGAGCCCGGTGATCCGGTTGAGGACCGCCTGCACCCCGAGCAGCGATCCGAGGTCGTCGACGCGACCGGATCCGAGCAGCTCGCAGAGCACGACGAGCCCGACGATGGCGACCGACCCCGGCAGGAGCGTGGCCAGCACGAGGGCCTGGGTGTACCCGGGGTAGATGGCGTCGTAGGGGGTGAACTCGATGCCGGGGCTGAGGACCCAGAGGATCCCGAGGGCGGTCCCGATCGCCGCCACCGCGGCCCCGATGCCGAGCAGCCAGGTCCGCCACCGCTGGCGGACGCCGACGAGTCGCTCGGCCATACGAACGGTCATCACCGCGGTCGCCGCCGCCACTCCGACGGTCATGCTGAGCAGCACGATCCACGTCAGCTGGGCGGAGCGGGCGGCCGTGAAGTCGGGTTGGTCCACCTCGTGGTCGGGGTCGGACCCGAGCGCAGTCCGCTCGGCGGCGATCGCCTCGTTGACGGCGGTGAACACCTCCGAGTCACACCCCTCGACGAGCGCGTCACTGGCGGCGATGTCGATCGAGATCGCCTGCTCGTAGCACGCCGTGTCGTCCGGACCCTCCCACAGCAAGGCGGCAGCTGCGAGCGTCACGACGAAGCCGACGGCGACCGCCGGCACGTAGCCGACCTGTCGTGACAACGAGCGGGTCATCGCTGCAGGACGTTAGCGAACGCATTGCGGTGGCGCACGGTGTGCCCGATTCCGGATCCGGCCAGGGTTCGCCGTCGACACCCGGCCGGGCGCCATCCACTGCGACGCCGCCCTGGTCGGGCCCTGCCGAGCGCCTAGTGGCAGTGCTCGGTCGACGGGGGCACGTCGAGAGCCGGGTTCCGATCGAAGAAGCCGTCTGGGACCAGGAGGAAGCCGGTGTATTCGGTCGGCATGATCGGGTAGTCCTCGACCCGCACGTCGTGGGTCAGCCCGAACGTGTGCCACACGGTGACGTCGGTGTCGGTCGTCCGGCGGTCGCCCGCGGTGTAGGCCGGGAGGCCGTGGCCCTGGTTGCGTTGCGTCGGGTAGGCGCCGGCGGCGTAGCGCTCGGTGCCGACGGTCGGCGTGACCCACAGGTTGTGGTTGGCGAACCCGCCCCGCTGCCCGTGGGGCGAGTCGGGGGCGGCGAACATCGTCGCCGTCGACGACGCCAGCAGCCGGTAGGCGGTCGGGTTGCCGAGCCGGTTCGTGGCCTCGTCGCTCTGGATGCGCCAGTACCGGCTCGACGACGAGTTCGTGTTCCGCATCGCCTGGTGCTCCGAGGCCAGGACGCTCTCCCTGGCGGCGAAGGCCGTGCCGAGCGGGTTGTCGGGTCCGGGCGGCAGGGCCTCGGTGTTGACCTCGACCACCGAGTTGCGGTTGCCGTCGATCGCCATGTCGAGCCGCATGCAGAACAGGTGCTGGTGGATCGGGGCCGACACCTGGGGCGCCACCTGGCGGGCGAACGTGAGGTCGTCGCCGTCGGCGTGCCCCCTCGTGGTGAGGATGCCGGTCAGCTTGATCTCGAACTTGATCGAGCCGTCGAGGTGGAAATACCAGAACAGCCCGTACTCGTAGTTGCCGACCGTGTGGATGCTGGAGACGACGAGTCGGCGGCTGCGGCGGACCTCGACGGTCCCGGTGGCCGAGTCGGTGTGCTTCCACCCGATCCCGAAGTCCTCCTCGTGGATGCAGACGGCATTGGTCAGCGTGTAGACGGTGCCGTCGTCGAGCATCTGCGCCGCGTCGAGGTACGTGATCTCGCCGAGGCAGTCGCAGCCGAGCGTCAGCGAGTTGGCCATCATGCCGAGGCCGAACTCGCCGGCGTCGAGGGCGTGCTTGAAGGTCTGGCTGGCCCGGGTGTCGCCGTATGGCACGATCATCTCGGCCAGCGACGCCCGGTCGATGATCGGCCGCTCGACCGTCTCGCCGTCTGCGCCGGTCTCGGTGTAGCTGATGCGATGGAGGACGAGACCCTCGGTGTCGTCCATGACGATCCGCATCGTCCACTTCTGCCAGGCCAGCTCGTTGTCGTCGAGCGTGAAGCTGACGCCCTCTGGCTGGGTGATCTCGACCGGGCGCAGGTCGGTCCGCATCGGGCCGACGTCGGCCTCGACCGAGGCGACGTCGTAGTTGCCCCGCTCGGTCGGCACCGGCCACTCGCCGAAGTCCTCGACGTGCAGCACCTCGAGGGTGTCGACGTCGATGTGGACGACGATCCCGTCGATCGGTCTGGCATAGCCGTTGTCGGTCGGCTCGGGCCGGAGGAAGGCGATGCACCGCTGGACCCGACGACCCTCCTCGAAGCCGATGCCGTAGTCGCCGGTCGGCCACGGGTCGATCTGGACGGTCGGTGCACTGCCGTTCTCGGAGCCGCCACCCTCGACGTCGATGCCCCGCCTGGCCAGGGCGGCCCGGAAGTCCGGATCGGCCCGGCAGGTGTCCATGACCGCGCCCAGTTCCAGTAGCCCGACCCGGGGGACGACGCCGGGCTGGTGTTCCCAGCGGTCGACCTCGGAGCGGGTGACCGAGACGGTGGCCTCGTACACGTCGGGCCCGTTGCGGACGACCAGTTCGAGCCGACGGTCGGCCTCGTCGCCGGACGACCAGGCCGCCACCTCGTCCTTGGCCGGCTCGTGGATGCAGCAGCCGTGGAAGCGACTGTTGTCGTCGACGTGGCCGGCGTCTCGGAGGATCTGCTTGGCCGCCTCGGCCTCGGCCTCGGTCATCATGGAGAGGGGGTGCATCCCCGGATGCTAGGTGAGGGCGCTGGTCGGGGCCCAAGGCGGTCGACGGCGTTGCTCCCCGGCGGTGGATTCGCCCGTTGACCCGACCGTGGTCGATCGGGTTGAGTGGTCATCGTGGGACCAACCGTCACAGCATCGGCGACCGGGGCGGAGCGGTCATCGGCCGGTCGTTGGCGTCGGCGGTGGTGGGGCCTGGCCGTCCTGTTCCCCCTGTCCTTCGCCGCGAGCCAGTCCGCCGTGCTGGTCGGTGTGGCCGAGCCCGAGCATGCGCTGACCTGGCTCACGAAGTGGCTGACCGTGCCGTCGCTGCCGATCCTCCTGGCGCTGCTCGGGTTACGGGTGGCCGAGCGGCCGACCCGGTGGCGGGTGGTGGCCGGCGCCTGGGTCGGGTTGGGTCTGGCTTCGGTGCTCGCTGCGGCGTTGGCGCTCTCGACGTTCGGTGACGCCATCGACCTGCACGCCTGCCCCCGGCTGTGGCCGGGGGGCGAGCAGCCGGAGGCGGCCAGGACCGTCCTCAGCGATGTCGGGTGGGAAGCGCGGGGTTGGTCCCGCTCCGGGGTCCTGGTCCGGGAGATGACGGCGACGGTGGCGGTCGCCCTCATCGCCGCCGTTGCGCTGCGGCGCTGCGTCGATGCCGGTCGGGCGTGGGTTGCCGGCGCCGCCGTGCCGGTCGTCGTGATCGGCGGCCTCGTCGCCTATCAGCTGCTGGTCCCGTGGTCGTTGGTCCTCGACTACGACCTCTTCGTCGGCGACGCATTGCTCGGCGGTGCCACCGGTGAGCTGCTGTTCTTCCCCGCCCCGTTCGACCCGCTTGCCTCGATCGCCATCGGGGCCGCAGCCCTCGCAATGGGGGCGCTGATCCTGGTGTGGGGTCGGGCCGATCGCTCGGCGGTCGAGACCTCGCGCGCTGACCACGAACGTCTGCGGTCGGGACACTAGGGGATCTCGACCACCAGGTTGCCGACGAAGCGCTTGGCCTGGAAGGCCTCCTGGGCCGCCGGCAGCTCAGCCAGCGGGTACGTGGCGGCCAGGACCGGTTTGAGGTGGCCGACCTCGATCGCCTCGACCACCCGG
>JBCCVL010000263.1:0-5600 GCA_039195375.1 Actinomycetota bacterium | reverse complement strand
GTCGTTCGACCGGGTGGCCACTCACTGGATGACCCCGTCGAAGCGCTGCTTCGACACGTCGAGTGCCAGCTGGACCGGCACCGGGTACTCGCCGGTGAAGCAGGCGTTGCAGTAGCCGTCGTCTCGCCCCAACGCCTTCATCATCCGGGGGACCGAGAGGAACCCGAGGCTGTCGGCGCCGATGTGGTCGGCGATCTCGGGGACCTCGAGCTGGTGGGCGATCAGCTCGTCGTAGGAGCCCATGTCGACCCCGAAGAAGCAGGGGCTGACCACCGGTGGGCAGGTGATGCGGACGTGGACCTCCCTGGCCCCGGCGTCACGGATCATGCGGATCAGTTGCCCGGAGGTGGTCCCCCGGACGATCGAGTCGTCGATCACGATGACCCGCATGCCGTCGATGTTGGTCGGCAGCGTGTTGAACTTCAGCGCCACGCCCTGCCGGCGGAGGTCGTCGGTCGGCTCGATGAAGGTACGGCCGATGTAGCGGTTCTTGACGAAGCCCTCGTTGTAGGGGATGCCGGACGCCGCGGCGTAGCCGATGGCCGCCGGGGTGGACGAGTCGGGAACCGGGATCACCACGTCGGCGTCGACCGGGTGCTCCCTGGCCAGCTCCTCCCCCAGCCGCTGCCGGGTCTGGTGGACCAGCAGCCCGTCCCAGGTGGCGTCTGGACGGGAGAAGTAGATGTGCTCGAAGGTGCACCGGGCCAGTTTCTCCCTGGCCGGCATCGCCTGGATCGTGCGGGCGATGTCGTTCTGCAGCACGACGACCTCGCCGGGCTCGATCTCCCGCGAGGTCTCACAACCGAGGGTCCGGAGAGCGCCGGTCTCGGAGGCGACGGCGTGACCGCCGGACGGGAGCCGACCGACCGAAAGCGGGCGGAAACCCCAGGGGTCTCGAACGGCGATGATCTTCGAGGCCGACAGGATCACGAGCGAGAACGCACCCTCCCAGCTCGGCATGACGGCCGCCAGCCGCTCCTCCCAGTTGGCCCCGTCGGCTCCGGCCAGCATCAGAGCCAGCACCTCGGAGTCGGACGACGACTGCAGGCCTGCGCCCCGTTCGAGCAGCTTGGTCCGCAGCTGGTCGGCGTTGACCAGGTTCCCGTTGTGGGCGACCCCGAGCGGGCCGTGGATCGTCTCGACCACATAGGGCTGGACGTTGCGCTCGCTGTTCGAGCCGGTCGTCGAATAGCGGGTGTGGCCGATGGCCAGACCGCCGACGAGCGGATCGAGCGTGCCGGGTTGGAAGACCTGGTTGACGAGGCCGACGCCCTTGTGGGTGCGGACCGCCCGGCCGTCCGACACGGCGATGCCGGCCGCCTCCTGCCCCCGGTGCTGGAGGGCGTAGAGACCGAAGAAGGCGGAACGGGCGACGTCATCCGAGCTGGAGGCGATGCCGAGCACACCGCATTCCTCGCGGGGCCGATCGAGGTCGAGCGCAGTGGTGTCGGCGTGCTCGTTGGCGGACGGACGCATCGTTCAGGCCCCGGTTCTGGTGTCGTCGACGGATCGAGCGGCGGGATCGGATCGGAGATACGGGCCGAGGTTGGCGGCCAGGCGTTCCTCGACCGGCTCGGCTCCCGGCTCGAAGGCGGTACCCGTGATCGCCTCGAAGAGGGTGATGTAGCGGCCGGTGGTGGCGGCGACGACCTCCGGCGGCAGCGCCGGGGGCGGACCGTCTCCGCGGTAGCCGAGCTCGGAGAGGGCGAGCCGAACCGGCTCCTTGTCGAACCCGTCGGGTGGCTCACCGGCGGCCAGCCGGGCCTCCAGGCTCTCGACCGCCCAGTACCGGGACGAATCAGGGGTGTGGACCTCGTCGATCAGCAACAGCTCTCCCCGGTTGTCGAGTCCGAACTCGTACTTGGTGTCGGCCAGGACGAACCCGGCGTCGGCGGCGATGCCGCGGCCCCGCTCGAACAGGGCCATGGCGACGTCCTGGATACGGTGCCAGAGCGCCTCGTCGACCAGGCCGTCCGCCACGACCTCGGCGGAGGTGATCGGCCGGTCGTGCTCGCCGTCGGCGGCCTTCGTCGTCGGCGTGATCAGGGGTTCCGGCAGCGGCCCGTGGGGCGCCAGCCCGTCGGGCAGGTGATGGCCGTAGAGCATGCGCTCACCGGCGAGGTAGCGGGGCAACAACGACGTCGAGGTGCTGCCGGTCAGGCGACCCCGCACGACGACCTCGACCGGGAGCGGTGTGGCCTCGACGGCGATCACCGCGTTCGGATCGGGGACCTCGATGAGGTGGTTGGCGACCACGTCGGCGGTCCGTGCGAACCACCAGGCCGCCAGCTGATTGAGGACCTGACCCTTGTGGGGGACGGTGCCGAGGATGCGGTCGAAGGCGCTGATGCGGTCGGTGGTGACCAGGAGGCGGCGACCGTTCCCGAGGGACCAGGCCTCGCGCACCTTGCCAGAGACCCGACCATCGAGACCGAGGTCGAGGGTCGACAGGGTCCGCACGGCTCCCACGGGCCCCATCATGGCCAACGCGCGTCCGGCTCCGGGGGACGCCCGGTCAACTTGAACGAAAAGTCAAGATCGCCGGCCGGTCAACCATCGGACACCGCCCGCACACCGGCGCGGAACAGCTCGAGGCACGATCCCCCGCCCTGCCGGCGCCGAGCCGGGTCCTGGCGGGCGACGACGTGATCCTCGGGGTGGGGCATCATGCCGAGGACCAGCCCACTGGCGTCGACGATGCCGGCGACGTCGTCCGGCGACCCGTTCGGGTTGGCCGGGTAGATGCCGCTCGCCGGCTCCCCCCGGCCGTCGCCGTAGCGGAGGGCGATCCGGTCGCCGGACTGCAGCGCCGACAGGTCGTCGGCCACGAACCGCCCCTCGCCGTGGGCGACGGGACACCGCAACGGGCCATCGACGCCATCGAGCCAGGGCGACGAGGCCGACCCGAGCAGGAGCTCGACCCACCGGCACTCGAACCGACCGTTGGCGTTGGTTGCGAGGGTGGCCGCCGGGCCGGCGTCGCGACCGGGCCGGGCGGTGTCGGCCGCCTCGTCGTCGGAGCCGGGCAGCAACCCCGCCCTGACCAGCGCCTGGAAGCCGTTGCAGATCCCGATGATCGGCATCTCCCGCTGCCGGGCGTGGGCCAGCTCGTCGGCGAACCACGTGAGCAGGTCGAGCCCGAGCAGGCGGCCGGCGCCGAGGGCGTCGCCATAGGAGAAGCCTCCTGGCAGGGCGAGGATCTGGTGGTCGTGCAGCTTGGCCTCGCCTTGGCGAAGCGCCTCGAGCGGGATGCGGGCCGTCCGGGCTCCCGCCGCCTCGAAGGCGACCGCCAGCTCGCCGTCGCGGTTCGTGCCCGGGGCAACCGGGATGAGGACGGACGGCTCGGTCATCGCAGCTCCGATCCGGTGAACGCCCTGGCCACCTCGTCGAGCCCGACGTCGAGCTCGGTGCCGATCCTGACCCGCCGGTCGTCGGTGACCCAGCCGACCCGGCGGGCGGACGGGGCGACGGCCAACAGATCGTCGGCGTGCTCGGGCTCGACCTCGAACAGGTAGCGGCCGATGGCCTCGCCGAACAGTTCGTAGGCGCTGTGGTGCTCGGCCACCGTCAGGGTGACACCGAGTCGGCCGGCGAGGGCCCACTCGGCGGCGGCCACCGCGAGGCCACCCTCCGAGAGGTCGTGGGCGCTGCGGACCAGGCCGGTGGCGATGGCGGCGTGCATCTCCCGATGTCGGCCGACCGACTCGGGGTCGGCACCGGGCACGTGGCCGCCCCGATCGCCGGCGACGACCTCGTCGAGGTGGCTCCCGCCGAGCAGCCCGGTTGCCGGGCCGAGGAGCCAGACGTCGTTGCCCGGCTGGCACAGGCCGACGGCGGGGATGTGCTCGATGTCGGCGGCGACGCCGACGGCCGTGATGATCAGGGTCGAGGTGACCGGGTCGCGGGTGCCGTCTGGGTGGACGAACTCGTTGTAGAGCGAGTCCTTGCCCGAGACGAACGGGGCGCCATTGGCCACCGCGGCGTCGTGGCAGCCACGGCAGGCGGCGACGAGGCGCCCGAGGGCGGTCGGGTCGGTCGGATCCCCCCAGGCGAAGTTGTCGAGGAGGGAGAGCCGACTCGGGTCGGCGCCGGCGACGACCGCATTGCGGATGGCCTCGTCGACCGCGACCCAGGCCATGGCCTCGCAGTCGTGGCGGCCGATGAGGGGCGCGGCGCCGATACCGATGACGGCGGCCTTCACCGGTGTGTCACCGGCCATGTCGGCGGTGCCGGGCGGCACGATGGCCGTGCCGTCTGCCGGGCCGTCGAGCTCGGCGCCGTCGTAGGGGCGTAGCACCGTGCCGCCGAGGACCTCGTGGTCATAGGTGCGGATGACCGCCTCGTTCGATCGGAGCGACGGGTGGGCCAGGAGGCGCAGGAGTGCGTCGTTCGATTCGATGTCAGTGCCGACGGGCTCGACCGGGCTGCGGGGCGGTCGCCTGGTGTCGATCGGACCGGCCTCGAGGGCGAGCGGGGGTCGGCCGTCGTGGAGGAACGTGGTGTCGAGGTCGACGACCGCCCGCTCACCGTCCACGACGACGAGGCGACCGTCGCCGGTGAACTGGCCGATGACGGTGGCGCCGACCTGCCAGCGCTCGGCCAGGGCGAGCAGCGGGCCCGGGTCCGGGACCGCAACGACCATCCGCTCCTGGGCCTCGGACAGCCAGACCTCCCAGGGGGCGAGGCCGGGATACTTCCGGGGGACGAGCGCCAGGTCGACGCGGGCGCCGAGCTCGTCGGCCATCTCGCCGACCGCCGAGGACAAGCCCCCGGCGCCGCAGTCGGTGATCGCGGTGTAGAGGCCGGCGTCACGGGCGGCCAGGATCACGTCGATCAGTCCCTTCTCGACCACCGGGTCGCCGATCTGGACCGAGGAGCCGGCGACCTCGGCCGTCTCCGCCCCCATCGACTGCGACGAGAAGGTGGCCCCGCCGACGCCGTCTCGCCCGACCGCGCCCCCGAGCACGACGATGGCGTCGCCGGCAGCCGCCGCCGTCGGGTTGGCGCCACGGGGCAGCAGGCCGACGCAGCCGGCGAAGACGAGCGGGGTGGTGGTGTAGCCGGGGTCATGGAAGATGGCACCGGCCAGGTTCGGCACGCCGATCTTGTTGCCGTAGTCGCCGATCCCGGCGATGACACCCGAGCGGATCCGACGGGGGTGCAGCACCCCGTCCGGCAGCTCGTCGGCCCCGAGGTCCTCGGGGCCGAAGCAGAGGATGTCGGTGATGGCGATCGGACGGGCCGACACGCCGAGGATGTCTCGGACGACACCGCCGACGCCGGTGTTGGCCCCACCGAAGGGTTCGAGCGCCGAGGGGTGGTTGTGGGTCTCGGCCTTCAGGGCGAGGTCGAGGGTCTCGTCGAAGTGGACGATGCCGGCGTTGTCGACGAAGGCCGACTCGACCCACGGGGCGTCGATCCGCTCGGTCGCACCGCGGATGAACGTGTCGAGCAGGCCGGCGATCTCCCCGTCCGGGGTGGTGATCGTTGCCCGGAACGTCTTGTGGGAGCAGTGCTCGCTCCAGGTCTGGGCCAGGGTCTCCAGCTCACCGTCGGTCGGCTGACGGCCCTCGGCGGCGAAGTACTTCTGGATCGTCTCC
>JBCCVL010000262.1:0-5633 GCA_039195375.1 Actinomycetota bacterium | reverse complement strand
TGAGGTCCTGGAGGCCGGTGGGGTCGATGCGGTTGGCGGGATCGCCGGAGGCGTAGGTGTGGAGGTTGTGCTGCCCGGACGTCATGAGCAGGGGATCGCGGGAGATCCAGCGGGCCAGGCCGGGGTGGTAGGTGCGGGCCCCGAGGAGAACGAGGTCGGTGACGCCGTCGACCAGGCCGCCGGTGAAGCCGAAGGGGTGGAAGCCGGGGTTGGTGTCGATCTCGGTGCGGCCGTCCGGGTCGTAGCGACAGTGCCGCACCACCTCGCCGGTGTCGGCGTCGATCGTCAGCCGGATCGACCCCAACCGATCGGCCACCAGGGCGTAGGTGCGACCGTGGCGGATCATGGCCACCGGCGTGCGCCCGGCGCCGGGCACGAACACGGTGTCGAGCGTGGCGTCGGGGCCGAGGGTGGCCGCCAGCCTCGCCCCCGCCCACAGGTAGCCCTGTCGGTACTCGCCGTCGACGTAGGTCGCAGTGCGCCGCCCGAACCCGTCGACCGTGTGCTGCACCAGCTGCCCCTCGGCGGTGCGGACGGCGACCAGGCGACCGAGGTCGTCGTGGTGGAACGTGATGGTGCCACTCGGGCCGGTGAGCTGGGTCAGGCGGTCGGCCTCGTCGTAGCGGGCCCGGTCCTGGCCGACCGACAGGAGGCGATCGCCGCCGTCGACCCGAAGGTGGACGTCGGGTCGGTCGTCGGCGAGGTGGTGGGTCACGGTGCGGTTGCCGAGGTCGTCCCATTGCGCCGCCCACGACGGAGCCCCGTCGACCTCCACCGCCAGTAGCCGCCCGGTGGGGCCGTAGGTGCGGGTGGTGGTGCGGCGCTCCTCGCCCACGATCTCGTCCCCGGCTACGGCTCGGTTGACGTCGTCGAAGGTGTCGGCCAGGTGGGCGATCGGTCGGTCGTCGCCGGCGACGGACACCGTTCGGGCCACCACCCGACCGTGCTCGTCGTGGCGGAAGGCGATGACCACCCGCCCCACCTCGAGGCGCGTCACCAGCCCCGTCGTCGGGTGGCGAATGAACTGCGCCGGACCCTCGGCCGTGACCAACCCGTCGGCGTCGACCGACCGGGCCAGGGTCACCGGGCCGATCGTGGTGGCGGTGTGGGCGAAGCCGTCGTAGTCGAACTCGATCCGACCGGGCGCGTGCCCCTCGCTGGTGTAGGCCGTCACCAGTGGCCCGTCCCGCTCGATGCGGGCCGCCGACCCGGCGCCGGTGGTGAGCTCGTCGACCCGCCCGGCGGCGTCGCGCCCGATGGCGATCTCGACCGACGATCCCGCCAAGCCGACGAGCTGCCCGCCGGCGTCGCGCCGAAGCGTGATCGGGCCGACGCCCTCGTCGTAGCCGAGGAGTCGGCCTGCGTCGTCGGTCGTCCACCTGAGCGCCGGTCGAAGTGCGCCGTCGCCGTCGGGACCCGGAAGCAACGCCTCGACGTCGCCGTCGGGTCGGCGACGGAGGGACCAGCGGGCGTTCCCGTCGACGGTGGTGTCGACCCGTCGCCGGTCCTCGCTGCGGGCGACCACCACCCGTCGACCGTCGGCCAGGAGGCTGGAGATCGAACCACCGGGCTGGTCCTGAATGACCGTCAGTTGCCGGTGGCCGTCGTCCACCGTGACCAGGCCGTCGTCGCCGTAGCGGTAGGTGAGGGTCGTGGCCCCCGTCGTCTGCGCCGTCAGCCGCCCGTGCTCGTCGTAGTGGTTGCGGACGGCGAGGCCCGAGGAGGCCGAAGCTGTCGCCGCCCGACCCCTGTCGTCGAGCGTGAGGACCGAGCGGCGCCCGGCGGCCGAGGTCGACTCGGTCCGTCGACCGTCGGCGCTCGTCCACCGCCGGCGGCGCTGACCGTCGACCTCGTGGACCTCCTCCACCGAGCCGTCGGTATGCTCCTCGACCCACCGGCGACCGATCGTCGTCCGGCCCGACGGGGTTCGCCGCACCATCTCCACCCGCTGGGAACCGGTGCCGGCGGCGGTACCCCACACGGGGGAATGGCCGCCGGTCCGCACCACCCGCCGGGTCACGGTGGAGCCGTCGGCCTCGCTCACCACCTGGGAGCCGTCGGGGTGGGTGGCGACGGTGTAGGGCACCGGCGAGCCACAGCATCGGCGGGTTTCGAGCCGGCCCCCTCCCTCCAGGGGGGCCAGCTCCACCGACGATTCCTCGCCGGTCGATCGCACGAGCGAGATGCGGCGGCGGGCGCCGTCGACCGTGCGGACCACGTCGGTCCGGCGGCCCGGCTCATCCAGACGGACCAGTCCTTCCTCGTCGTACGAGGCCTCGAACCGCTGCTCCGCCTCGTCGCCCTCGCCCGTCGAGCCGGTGCCAACACGCCGGACGATGGTCGTCGGTCGGGCCCGATCGTCGTAGGCGACGTGCCAGGCGCGGCCGTCGTCCGCCGTGAGCGAGGTGAGCAGGCCCCGGGCATCGAGGCCGATGACGGCTCGGCGGCCACCGCCGGACACGGTCAGCCGGTCGCCGTGGGCGGTCACGGTGAGGCGGCGTCGCCGGGCGTCGCCGACCGCCGCCAACCGACCGCCGTTCCACGCCAGCCACCACCGGACAAGCACACCCGGGTGGTCACGAATCTCCAACAGCCGGCCGGTCTCGTCGAACACCAGCCGCTGCCGACTCGACACCCGATCGACGATCAGCCGGTCGCCCTCAGCCCGTGGCCGGGCGACGGCCCGCCGTCGCCCGCCGAGCAGCACCGCGTTGGCGCCGACGTCCAACCGGTGGTCGATGGGCAGGCACCAGCCGCCCAGGCCCACCGGCATCGACGCCGGCCCGGCGTCGGCCGAGCCGGCGAACACCAGCTCGGGGAACGGGCCCGGCACCGGGAGGCGGGCGACGAGCGCACCCCGGGTGGGGTCGATGGCGAACGGAGCCCTCACCGCCGCCCGGTCACGGGTCGATCCGGGTCCCGCTGAGGGTGACGGACTCGCCGGCGGCGACCTCTGCCGAGCTGACGGTTTCGGTGAAGACGATCTCGGGCAGGACCCCCGGTTCGGACGGCTGCGTCAGGTAGCCCCGCACCAGCTCGACCTGCATCGGGCCGCCGCTGTCGACGCTGAAGGTGACGTCGCCCTCGACCACCCACGCCGTGTAGAGGAACTCCTCCGGCGTCGTCTCGTCGAGTTCGAAGCTGAAACTCTGCTCGTAGGCCTGCGACTGACCGGCCAGGCTGGCCTCGGTCTCGAGCACATCCTCGACCCGGGCCGTTGTGCCCGTGGGCCCGGTGAGCCGCCACCCGAGGGCGAGGTCGTTTGACAGATCGCCACCCTCCTCCCCGGGGCCGTCCGACCCGTCCGTCGAGCCGTCGTTCGACTCGGCGGCGGACTCGGCCGCTTCGGCGCTCTCCTCGAGTTCGGCCTGCACGTCGTCGATCCGATCGGCCACCCCGCACCCGGCGGCGAACAGCGCCATCGCCACCGCCACGATGGCCGCTCTCGGTGCTTGCGCTGTCATGGCCCGTCTCCCGTCGCCGCTGGGCCGCCCACCGGCGACCGCCTCCCGAACCCTTGCGGCCGGTCGGTCGGACGGACAACACCCAGACGACCCGATCGATCACCCAATCCGGCCTCCTCGATCACCCAGACCGGCTCGGTCGCGCCCGACCGGAGTCTCTATGCTGAGCCCCGATGGAGCCGGAGATGGTCGGACGGGCCGACGAGGTGGGTCGCCTGATCACGTTGGCCACGGCCGGGGCGTCGGTCCTGGTCACCGGCGACGCCGGTGTCGGCAAGTCGGCGCTGCTCCGACGGGTGGCCGACCGCCTCACGCCCGAGCACACGGTGTGGACGGTGTGGGGCACGGCGCCGGCCAAAGGCATCCCCTTCGCCGCCGTCGCCCACCTGGTCGACGGCGTGGCCGCCATCGACCAGGCCGTGCTCATCAACCAACTCGCCGTCCGTATGGCCGCCGCCACCCCGGCCGTGGTGGCCGTCGACGACATCGACCAGGTCGACGAGGCCACGCTCGCCGTGCTCGATCGCCTGGCCCGCACCGACGGCGTCGCCGTGATCGCCACCCGGCGGACCCAGGCCTCGGCGGCGGCCGAAACCACACCGCCGACCCTCAGCTGGGCCGACGCCGCCGCCCGCCTCGACCTGCCGCCGCTCGACCGGGAGGCGACGACCGAGCTCGGAGCCCACCTCCTCGACGGGCCGCTCTCGGTCGGCCTCGCCGCCGCCCTCTGGGACAAGACGCAAGGCAACCCGTTGCTGGTGACCGAGGTCCTGCTCAGCTCCGAGGCGGCCGGCGTCCTCCGTCGGGGCCCGCATCAGTGGGACCTCGCCGCCGACCTCGTCGCCGGGGCCCGGGTGACCGATCTGGTGAAGCGCCGCCTCGACGGCCTCGACGCCGACCACCGGCGCTGCATGAATCTCGTCGCCGTGGCCGAGCCGCTGCCGTTGGCCCGGCTGGCCGACGTGTTTCCCGCCACGGTGTTCGCCGAGCTGGAGCGGCGGTCCCTGCTTCGGGCCGACCAGGCCGGCGGCACCCCCACGCTCCGCCTGGCCCACCCGATCCTCGGCGATGTGCTGCGCGACGGACTGGGGCCGCTCGGTCGCCGAGCCGTGTTGCTCGAGCTGGCCGAGTGCCACGACGCCGCCACGGTGGGCGACGGCGAATCGCTCCGCCTGGCCAGCTGGTTGCTCGATCTCGGCGAGACGGCCGACCCGGCCCTCCTGCGGCGAGGCGCGGCTGAAGCGCTCGATCGGTTCGAGCCGGTCCTGGCCGAGCGGCTGCTGCGAGCCCTCGACCCCACCGCCGACCCCGCCCTGTCGACCATGCTCGGCTCGGCGCTCCGGGCCCAGGGGCGGCTGGACGAGGCGTTGCCCCTCCTCACCGCGGCCGTCGAGCAGGCGGCGACGCCACCCGACGTGCTGCAGGCCGTCGGCGCGTTGGCCGACACCCACCTCTTCGACCTGGGCGACGTCGGCCAAGCGCTGACCCTCCTCGGCGAGGGCGTCGATCGTCTCACCGCCGCCGGGGCCCCTCCCGAGGCGTCGGCCCAGCTGCGCACCCGGGCGTTCCTGGCCACCGGCATGGCGGGCGACTTCGCCACCGTGCTGGCCGAAGGCCAACAGCTTCTCCAGCTCCCGCTGCCGCCCCCGGTCGAAGGATCGGTGCTGATGGCCTACACCCTGGCCCAGGCCATGACCGGACGGCTCGACGATGTGCTCGACGGTCTCGACCGGGCCGAGCGTCTGGCCCTGGCCGACGGCGGGTCGAACCCCGTCCTTCTCCACCAGCTGCAGCTCAACCGCACCCTCGTCCTCCATAGCCTCGCCGGGTTGGATGCTGCCGCGGCCCATACCGCAGGGATGCGGGCCGCGACCGCCGAGCCCCTCCGAGCCAGCGCCCTGTTCGTCGACAGCCTGGTCCTGCTCCTCGCCGGCGACCTCGACGGCGTGCTGCGACACACCGCCGAAGCGCTGGCCGACCTGGAGCAGGGCGATCCCCTCGGGCTGATGACGCTGGCCAGGACCTACCAGGCGGTGGCTCTGGCCATGTCCGGCCGACGGACCGAGGCGGTCCGGGCCGTCACCGGCCTGGCGACCGCCGCCCATCTCGATGAACCGCGGATGGACGTGTGGCGCCAGCAGGCCGAGGCCTGGATCGAGGCCGGCGGAG
>JBCCVL010000261.1:0-5706 GCA_039195375.1 Actinomycetota bacterium | reverse complement strand
GCGACCGACACGGTCGCGGTGTTGCCGGTGAGGTCGGCCGGCTCGCCATCGGAGCCGGGCCAGACCACCGCGAGGGTGATCGACCCGGCGCCGATGACGTGTCGGTCCTGGGCGACGAAGGTCTCGATCACCGTCAGGCGACCGGTGCCACCCGGGGGGAGCCCTTGACCACGTGGACCCCGTAGATGCCGCCGGTGGTGACGCCGGCGACGGTGGTCACGGCGCGGATGAAGCGCTTGGTGCCCTGGTAGCCGACCTTCTGGACGGTGCCGTCGTCGTCGCTGTCGATCACCGTGTAGGTGCCGTCGAGGTCCTCGGCGGCCACGGCGGTGAACGCCGAGTTGTCGTCGGACTCCTCGACGGTGATCGTGTGCGTGCCGTCGGTGATGGCGCCGGCCACGACGACCACGGCGGCCGAGCCGAAGTCGGCCAGGTCGACGCCGGCGCCGTTGGCTGAGGCGGTGTGGGCCTGCGGGTCGATGGAGGGGACGATGCCGATGTTGTTGGCGATGTCGCTGTGCATGGTGGTTACTCCTCGGTGGTGAGCAGCTGGCCGAGGGGCTCGACCAGGGTCGGGCGGGGCTTGGCCGTGGCCTGTTCGGCCGCGTGCGCGAGCGCTGCGCGGGCGGGGTTGCCGTCGACGAGGGCGAGGATGTCGTCGACGTTGCCGGTGTAGGACTCGGCGGTGTCGAAGGGTCGGTCCTCGCCCTGCTTCGGTGCGGGGTCGGTGTGGTAGGCGCCGTCTCGGACCGCGAAGGTGGTGAGGCGGAGCTCGTCGTCGACGCGGTAGGCGACCTCGCCGCCGTCGGGCACGAGGGCACCGACGGCGACCAGGGTCACCTCGCTTCCGGGGTGTCCGGCGACGAGTGACGCGAGGAGGGCGTCCTCGCCGCTGACCGGTTCGTCGCCCGTGGTGGCCGGGAGGGCATCGACGCCGACCGGTCCGCTCGGTTCGCTTCCGGTGGGCTCGCCGTCGCTGTCCTCGTCGCCGGCCGCCTCACGGCGGTTCGGGCTGGTGGCCTGCGGGGCGGGTGCGGTGGGCGTCGCATCCTTCGGCGCCTTCCTGGCGCGCACGCCGTCGGCCCAGCGTTCGGCGAGGTCATCGTCGAGCTCGACGATGTCACCGGGGCGCCAGGAGAAGTCCACGCCCGTCACGGGGACGAGCACTTCGATCCGGGTGCTCATCAGGCGGCCGCCATGGTGAGCTTGCGGATGGCGCTGGCGTCGCGGACGCCGCCGTCCATCTCCTGGTAGCCGACGAAGCCGACCTGGAGCTCCTCGGCGTACTTCTCCTCGAGGCGGATGATCCGGAAGGCCTGCACCCGACGGTTGACGTACCCGCGCTCGAAGTCGCCGTAGGCCATCGGGGTGGCCGACGCGGCGAGGTCGGGCATGTCCTGGTTGACGGTGTAGGGGCTGCCGTTGATGAGGTTCGGCTGGCCGACCTGGAGCGAGGGCTCCCACAGCGGGCGCCCGTCGGCGTCGACGAGCTTGCGCAGCGACGCGAGCGTCAGATCGTTGAACATGAACCGCGAGCGCTCGTTGCGGTACGCCGGATCGACGGAGTGCTCGAGGTCGACGAGATCGGCGTAGATGATCGAGGTGGTCTGGCCGCCGGCGGTCTGCTTGCCGGAGGCGACACCGGTCAGGAAGCCTTGGGGCTCGGAGGCACCGGAGCCGGTGGTGGCGTGCTCGTTGTAGCCCCGGCCGATCTCCTCGCCCATCTGCGTCGAGATCATGTCCTCGAGATCGACCGCCGAGTCGCGCAGCAGCTGGAAGCTGACCAGCAGCGTCTCGGGCCGGTAGATGTGGGCGTAGAGGCGGCGCTGGCCGAACGTGAGCGTGCCCTTCGATGGCGCCTTGCCCTGGCCGAGGATCGTGGCCTTGCGGGCGGTGCCGTCGAAGGTCGGCCACGGGAGCTCCTCGGCCGACGCTGTGACCAAGTCGAAGCCGACCTCGAGCATCCCGCCGAACGCCTTCATCGTCTGGATGAGCGTGGCGCTGTACTCGGGCGGCACGAGGTAGCCGCCGGCGGTGTCGGGCAGCGTCGCCTGGGCGCGGGTGGTGTCCCCTCCCTTGCCGGCGAAGTTGCGCTCGACGAGCGCTCGGGCGTCGTCGTCGAGGCGGGCAAGACCGCCGCGGAGGTAGCCGTCGAACGCGGCCCGGTAGGCCTCGCTGGTGTCGGTCTCCTCGGTGCGCTCACCGTCGGCGTTGCGCACCTCGAAGGGCGCCTCGCGCAGGGTCGTGTGCTGGTGGTCGCGCTCGGCGGCCGACTCGTAGCGCTTCACGTCGGCGTCGAGGTCGCGGAGCTGGCCCTCGATCTTGTCGAACTCGGTGCGTTCCTCGGGGGTGAGGTCGCGGCCGTCGTCGGTCTCGGCCCGGTCGAGGATCTTCTCGGCGCGGGACCAGACGGTGGCGCGCTCTTCGATCTTCGCCTTGGCGCGCTCGGTGTAGGTGGCCATGGTCGGTTCCTTCCGGTCAGGTGGTGGCGCCGTGGCGCTCGAGGAGCAGGCGGCGCAGGATCTTCGGGTCGCGGATTCCGCCGTGCCGTGTGGCGGCGGCGGGGGTGTCCTCGTCCCGAGTGGAGCTGGCCGGCTCGGGGGTGAGGTCAGGCTCCGAGCGCCCGTCGGCGCCCGGAGCGGTGGCCAGCTCTTCCAGCGCGCCCGAAGCGGTGCGGAGGAGACCAGCCACATCTGGGTCGACCTCGTCCGAGCGCAGCGCCTCGGCCATGCGGGCCTGGTCGCGGTCGGAGAGGCCGGCGAAGCGGCACACCTCGGTGAAGGTGCGGAGCCCGGCGTCGGTGTCGTCGTACGCCGGGTAGGTGACGGTCGAGACGTCGAACAGCTCGACCTCGAGCACCCGCCACAACGTCGTGCCGTCCTCGAGCTCCTCGCGCTCTTCCTTGACAATTCGGAAGGCGAACGACATCTGGGTGAGGTCGCCTCGATCGAGGAGGATGCCGAGGTCGCGGCCCACGGTGGTCGGAGCCAGGTCGGCGTCGACGTCGAGCCCGGTCGAGTCCTCGGCGAGGCGCATCGTGTCGGCCGGCACTCGCCGGTAGCGGGCGAGAAGGCGGGCGGGGTCGTGCTGGTCGAGGAAGCGGCAGTCGCACTCCTGGAGCGTCTTGGTGAACGCGCCCCGGGCGATCTCCTCCCAGAACCCCCAGACCTTGCCGCCGATCCAGGTGCGCGAGTCGAAGACGGCGGCGTGACCCCGGAACGGGATCGGGTCGTCGGGGCCGAGCTCGGCGAGATCGGTGCGGAGCTCGGCGGTGTCGAGGGCGAAGTTCCGGCGGTGCACGCCCTGGGCGTCGGCCAGGTCGGCGCGCGTCAGAGCCTTGAGCTTCGGCATACAGGTCCTCCTGGTCGCGGCCGGGTGACGCCGGCGTCGCGAAAGTCAGTCGTCGTCGACGTCGGGATCCGGCTCGGGCTCCGGTTCCGGCTCGGGCCCGCCGACGACGGTCATGTTCTGGGGGATGAGGAAGCCGCCGATGGCGGGATCGTCCGGGAGGTTCAGGCGGCGACGCGACTCGTTGCCCTCGAACACGCCCCACTGGCGGCCCTTGGCGATCGCCTCGAGCTGGCTCTTGAAATCGGTGCGCAGGAACCCGGCGACGTCGTGCTCGGCGAAGCGGGCGCCGGTGAGCAGCTCATCCGAGAGGCGCTGGCCGATCCGCATCAGGATCGGACCGAAGGTGTAGATCAGCGTGACGATCTGCTGCTGCTCGAGGCCCGTGCCCCAGTTGGACGAGCCGTCCATGTCGGCCAGCGCGAACCGCGGCACACCGAACCATCGAGCGACCTCGGCCACCTGGAACGAGCGGCTCTCGATGAACTGAGCGTCCTCGGGTGGCAGGTCGAGGCGGTCGTAGCTGGCGCCGCTGTCGAGCACCAGCACGTCGTGGGCGTTGCGGAGCCCGGCGGCGGCCTGACGGAAGCGGTTCCGGAGACGTTGCGCCTTCGTCGGCGACAGGACTTTGTCGGTACTGATCGCGCCGCCGACCAGGGTGCCCTGCGAGAAGAGCCGGGCGCCGTACTCCTCGGCGGCCAGAGCGAGGCCGATGCCCTGGCGGGCCAGGCCGATCACCGACTCGCCGCGCACGCCGTCAAGCGAGATCGACGGGACATGCAGGATGTCGGTGCTGGTGACCCGGTGGGTTGTGCCGTCGGCGTCGACGACGTCGAAGACCTTGCCGAACGGGTTCGCCTGGGTGCGGGCCTTGCGCTCCCGCTTCGGGGTGATGTCGCGGGGGTGGATCGGCTCGATATAGCGCAGCCGTCCGGCGAGGTCGTAGTGCTTCTGGGCGTAGTAGTTGCCGTACGCCACGAACCGGTCGACCAACAGCTCCCACGTCTCGAACGACGTCTGGTCCGGGTGCGGCTTGTCGATGACGGTGCCCCGCACCCGCTGGCGATCGCCGTCGTCGCCCTCGTAGACCTTCAGCGGCAGCGACGCCACCACCCCGGCCAGGATCTGACGGGCACGGAACACGGCGGAGAACCGCATCGCCGTGTCCTCGTTCACCCTCGGCCCGGCTGTCGTCGCCACCGCGCCGAACAGGCCAGCGGCATCGGGGTTGTTCGACTCGATCAGATCCTCGACGAAGGCCCGAGCGAGCACATCGCCGACGGTCACTTCGCTACCTCTGAGAGGGTGGCGGCGAAGGCTTCGAAGGACTCGTCGTCATCGTCCGGCGAGAACGACCACACCTCGGCACCGTCGCCTTGGATGGACCAGCCCTCGACGGTGCCGTCGTCGTTCAGATGGAGCGCCAGGGCGAACCCACGCGGGTGGAACAGGGTGCGGTTGATTGCCCACAGCACCCCTGACTCGCGGAGCTCGGAGATCGGCCGGGGCTTCACTCGTCACCTCGAGCCAGCGCCCGCGCCGCGAGCAAGCGCCCGAGCGCGTTGGCGTTGGCGGCGAGCACGAGCATCGCACCGGCCACGAGCATCCCCAGCGCCGGATCGACCTGCCAACCAGCACCGGCGATCAGCGTCGCACCGAGCTTCTCGGTCGCCTGACCTGCGATCGACCGCCACGGCACCAGCGAGACCAAGGCGACGACCCAGCCGAGACCTTCGACGACCGAGGTTGCTGCCCGCCGGCCGGCCCGGGCAGGTGCGTGATGCACCACCTCGAGCGCAGTGCGGAAGGCCGAGCGCGCCGGCCGCAGGGTGATGCTCACCACAGGATCTCGCTCTCGTCAGGCTCGCCGGATCCGAGCCCGGCGGCGATGGCGTCGCGCCGCGCCTCGTGGGCGAGGATGGCGCAGACGTGCAGGTCGATCTTCCGGCCATCGGAGGGCTTGCCGATCGTCCAGAGGCGTGTGTCCTCGTCGACCCAGATCTTCGACGGCCGTCGGTCCGCGGCCAGGATGTGACCCCGCAACAGCGGGTCGCCGTCGTGGCAGATCGCCGGCGGCTCACCCTCCGAGCCACCGAGGTCAACCCAGAAGGCGTAGGTGGCCAGCGCCATCGCTCGGTCGCGACCGGTGTGCCAGCCCTTCACGAGGTCGCCGTGGGCGGCCTTCCAGTCGGCGATCTCGCTGTCCCAGTCCGGCGGGTCGGCGTAGAGCTTCACCACCCGGAAGCGACGGAACGCGTCAGCGACCGCGTCGTGGACCTCGGAGCGAGGGACCTCGTCGTAGGGGCCGGTGATCCCGGGCTGCCAGTAGCCCAGCACCTTCGTGTAGCCGTCCGAGAG
>JBCCVL010000260.1:0-5718 GCA_039195375.1 Actinomycetota bacterium | reverse complement strand
GCCCGGCGCTCAACATCGGGGCTCCGATCGTGAGCTACTACGACGTCGAGGTCATCGAGCGGCTGCTCGGAGACGCCGGATTCGACCTGGTCGACACCCGGGTGGTCTCGACCGGTTCGGTTGCCGGCATCGCCCGCCGGCAGAGCGTCGGGTTCATCGCCGGGCGGCGGTGACCGTGCTGGACCGCTCGGACCTGGTGCGACGGGCGCTCCGGCCGACCGGGCGGCGGCTCATGACGGCAACGGCCACCGCTCTCGCCGTCCGCCTCGTCGTGGCCGCTGGCACGATCCTGCTCCACCTCGTCCTGGCCCGTTCCCTCCCGATCAACGACGTCGGTCGGCTCACGTTCGGGCTGACCCTGGCCCAGATCGCCGCCATCGCCGGCCGCTTCGGGCTGGAGAACGCCGTCCTGCGCTTCGCCGGCGGGGCCAGCGAGACCGGCCGGCCTGAGGACGCCGCGGCCTACGCCGGCCTCGCCCTCCGGCTGGTGCTGGTGTCTGGCGCTGCGGTCACCGTCGTGGTCTGGATCGCGATCGCCGTCCTGGCCCCCGACGGCGATCGGGCCCACCTCCTGGTCGTGTCGACGGCCATCACCGCCTGGGCGGCGGTCTTCGTGCTCTCGGCGATCCACAAGGCCGAGCGACGCCTGGTCAGCGGGGCGGTGTTCGAGTCGGGCGGACCGAGCCTGGTGGCGGCTGCGATCGTGGTTGCGTTGACCGGCCTGTTCGACGTCGAACTGTCGGTCCTGTTGGCCTCGGTGGTGGTCGCACTGTCGTTCGCCGGCTTCGCCGCCGCCGGCGCCATCCGCCTCGGCCCCTCGGTCCTCGGCCGGCGGGCGATCGCCGGTGTCGACCGAAGCCGCCGTGTGGCGTTCGCCCGCACCAGCGCCCCCTTCGCCGTGATCGCCACGATCCAGACGACGGCGGTCTGGGGCGGTGTGCTGTTGCTCGGTTGGTTCAACGACGACGCTGACGTGGCCGGCTACTCCGTTGCCCTGCGAGCGCTGTCGATCGTCATCCTCTACCGCAACCTCGTGGTCACGATCGCCTCACCCCGCCTGGCCGGTCTGCATCAGGGCCCCGACCCGGCACGGGTTGGGACCGCGACCCGGCTCCTCGGTGCCGCCCTGGTGGCGACCTGCCTGCCACCGATCCTGCTCATCGCCCTCGTGCCCGAACCGTTCCTCGGTCTCTTCGGCGATCCGTACCGGGCCTACGGCGACGTGCTGGTGCCCCTGGCGATCGGGCAGGTCGCGGCCACGCTCGCCGCCGCCCCCCAGGCTGCGATGGCGATGACCGGAGCCGAGTCCCGCCTGCAGCGGATCTACCTGGTGGCCGGGAGCGTCGGGGCCGCGGCGTCGGTTGCCCTCACCGTCCGGTCCGGTCCGGTCGGCACCGCTTGGGGCCAGGCCGTCTACTGGGCGTCGCTGCTCGGGCTCACCGCCGGCCAGTACCGGCGGGCCTCGGCCACCGACGCCGACGCACCGCTCGACGCAACGGCCGAAACGACCGGCGGTGCCGGGGTGGCCGGATCCGGTCAGCGGGCCGGCTGATCGGCCACACCGACCGGGAGGCCGAGCTCGCCAAGCAGCGACGGATAGTCGCGGTCGAGCTCGGCCAACTGCGGGTGTCGCTCGGCGACCGCCGTCGCATCGTCGTCGCCGGCGGCCGGGACGAACAGCAGGCGCTGGGCCAGCGATGAACCCTTGACCCGACCGATAACGCCGAGGAATCCGAGGCGCCGGAGCAGGCTGGCGACGGCTCGACCGGCCCTGGTCACGACCCGCAGACGAGAGCGCTGCGCCGGGAGGACGGGGTCCCGCTCGATCTCGGTCAGGGCCTGTGGGGGGATGTCGAGGAACGTGCAGAGCCGATCGGCGTAGGCCTGCGGGTCCGACGCCAGCAGTTCGAGCGGCAGCACGAGCACCCGGTCGGGTCCAAACGCCCGGTGGTACCGGTCGATGATCGGGCGGTAGTCCGACCGGGCGACGATGTCCTCGGGGTCGCCGGCGGCGAGGTAGTCGGCGATGGGCTGCTCGTCGATCATGCCGCTTCGCTGCAGGAAGTGGTGATGGCTGACAGCCCGTTGCGACGGCCGGCGCACGGTCACGATGACCCTGGCGTCGGGGTTGTAGGCGAGGATCTCGCCCGGGTTGTCCGGATCCCAGTAGGAGACGTTGGAGAAGTCGGCCAGCGGTCCGTCGCGGTGCTCGTAGAGGCGGCGCAGGATGCGTTCCCGTCGCCGCTCGCCCGCGTCGATGAAGTAGGTCTCCTTCAACGTCGGCGTGCCGATCTCGGGTCGGCCGGTCAGGTAGCGATGGATCCACGACGTGCCGCACTTGCCGACGCCGACGAAGAAGAACTGGATCATCGCGCTCGCCGCCCCGCCCCGACGGGGACGGCACCGTCGGTGGCACCGGTGACATCAGTGGCATCGGTGGCACCGGTGACGTCGTGCCGGCCGTCCGGCGCCGCAGGGTCGGCGACCGACCGACGCTCCGCCCGACCGGGTGACCGGTCCCAGATCCGGACGGCCAGGAGGCCGCCGAGCACGATGAAGTAGGCCGGCATCCGGAGCCGGAACAGGTTGCCGTAGTTCACGGCGAAGAAGGCGATCGACGCCACGTAGACGCCGAGCAGCGAGATGCTGATCCAGTGGCGGGTCCGCAGGAGCCGGGCGACGACCGTGATGAACACGATGCTGTCGACGAAGGCCAACGCCATCGTCAGCGATCGGATCTCGAAGGGCAGCGGCAACACGAAGACCGTCAGCAGCTGGATCGGGTAGCGGATGGCCAACGGGAGATCGACGATGGCACCGCCCAGGATGTTGCTGCCGCCGCCGTCGTCGCCACCGTCGAAACGCTGGCCCCGGCGAACGGCGAACGTGTCGAGCAGCTCGAACAGGTCGGCGCCGAACACGTTCCGGTTGAACCCGATGGCCCGCGGCGCCAGATACAGGGCGGCGAGGATCCCGGCCAGCACAAACGGCACGGCGATCAGCCGATACCGGATCAGCCGCTGCTGGCGAACGAGTCGGCCGCACCAAACCGCAGCGACGACCAGCGCCGACTCGGGCCTGGTCACTGCCAGGGCCGCTCCGAGGCCGACGGCGGCGCCACGGCGAGTCAGCGCCGGGGCGCTCATCAGGAGCGTCAGACCGAGGAAGCAGGCGCCGATCAGCGGGTCGCGCAGGGCGAAGATGCTGAAGTTGAGCACGGCGGGGGCCAGCATCAGCAGCGACAGTCGGGCGTCGACACGGTGCACGTAGGCGAACACCGCGGCGACGAGCCCGATGTTGGTCCCGATGGTCGCCTCCCAACTGTCGACGACGAGGAAGGCCGGCGCCGACAACAGGGCCAAGACGCCGAAGGTACTCGTGTCGACGGTGCGCTCCAGGCCCTTGAACTGCTGGAAGGCGATCTCGGAGGCGAACTTCTGCTCGAACAGCCCGGACTCCAGGTTCGCCGCGGCCAGGGCCACCGGCGCGGCGGCGAGGGCGAACGAGACCGTGAGATCTCGCCCACCGAGTCGGACGCCCGTGGCGACGCCGATCAGGACTGCGACCAGCAGGTACGCCAGCCCGGCCCCGATGGCGACGGCCATCATCGATCGTCGACCGGGACCGGGTCGGCGCCGACGGCGGGCTCGCCGCTCATGCCTTCGGCTGGCGGTGCCTCCGCGCCTTCCGCTGGCGGGACCGGCCGCCGGCCGGTGCCGACCAGCGCAGCCAGGTCGAGGTCGATGGCGCTCGCCGGACCGGCCTGGGACGGGGTGAGGATCGTGGTCAGGGTGCGGATCAGGATCCGCAGGTCGAGCAGCATCGACTGCCGGTTGCAGTAGAACAGGTCGAACCGGAGCTTCTCGGCCGCGCTGGCGTCGTAGCCGCCGCTTACCTGGGCCAGGCCGGTGAGCCCCGGCCGGATCTGGAACCGGCGCCGGTACCCGGGCACGGTCTCGAGGTACTCGGCCACGAACGCCGGCCGCTCGGGCCGCGGCCCGACCAGGCTCATCTCACCCTTGACGACGTTCCACAGCTGCGGGAGCTCGTCGAGGCGGGTGACCCGCAACAGGCGGCCGAGCCCGGTCGAGCGGGGGTCGTCACGGTCGGCGAAGACCGGCCCGGTGTCGGCCTCGGCGTTCTCGTGCATCGTCCGCAGCTTGAGGATCGTGAAGCTCCGCTGACCCCGTCCGACCCGCTCCTGACGGAACAGCGCCGGGCCGGGCGAGTCGAGCCGGATCCCGAGCGCCAGCAGGGCCAGGATCGGCAGCGCCACTACCCCGATGACCGACGCCAGCAGCACGTCCGACACCCGCTTCAGGGCGGCCGTCGCCGGCGACGGGCCCTGACTCGACAGTTCGAGGCCGTCGAGGTCGTGGAAGAGGCTCCTGGTCCCGGTGGTGAGCGCCACCTCGAACGCAGTTGGGATGAGCAGGATCGACGTCTCCCGGTCCAGCAGCGCGCTCGACAGGTCCGACCGGGCGGCCTGCGGGATCGCCGGCGAGACGATGATGACGTCGGCGGCCTCGGCCCTGGCCAGGATCTCCGCCCGGTCGCGGTGGTCGAGCACCAGATCGATCCGCACGTGGCTGGTCGGCATCGTCGCCAACCGGTGGATCAGGGCGTCCTGGTCGCGGTCGTCGGTCAGCTCGGTGTCGGCGACGAGGATCACCCGGTCGGGGCCACGCAACCGGTTCTGCATGTTGACCAGCACCAGCCGCCACACGAACACCAGACCGAACCCGAGCAGGAGACCGCCGAACAGCACCGGCCGAGGTGCGAACCGGGCCTGGGTGGTCGCCATCACCACCGACAGGATCAGCAAGGTGAGGAACAGCGGTCGCACGAGCAAGCTGACGCTCCGGGCGGCGGTGATCGTGGCCGGGCGGTAGAGGTCGAAGCCGACGAACAGGGCGACCAGCAGCACCCCGGTGATCGGGGCCAACCGGAACATGCCCTCGATCCGCGACTCGGGGATGTCCAGCCCGAAGCGCAGCAGCAGCGCCGCCAGGTGGCCGAGCTGCAAGACGACGGCGTCGACGAGGGCGATCGCCGGCGCCGGCAGGCCACCGCGGCGCGTGGTCGCACCGCCGGTCATCGGGTCGGGACCTCCCGGCGGCCGGAGACCCGAGGCAGGACGGCCACGGCGCCAGCGGCGCCGATCGCAGCCGGGTCGAACCCAGCCGTCACCTGCTCCGCCACTGCTCGCAACTCCGCCACTACTCCCCGCCGAACGCCTTTCCGCAATGTAGTGGGCCACCCTGCCCAGTCAAACGAGCGACCCGGTCAGCGGAGCCGCTCCCCGACCGGCGCCCCCGCCGTTCGCGGCCCGTGCCCGTTCTCGCCCGACGCGGCCGGGTGCCAGTCACCGCCGGACCCCGGTGAGCCCGGGCGACGGTCGGACGACTCGCCGTAGCCGTAGCGGTAGCGCCGGGCCCGGCTCTTGACCTTGGTCACGACGACGCCGAGCAGGGCCCCACCGGCCCGCTCCACCCCATCGACGGCGGCCCGGAGATCGTCGCGGGAGGTGGCACCGGACTCGATGACGATGACGACACCGTCGACGAGCGGACAGAGCGACGTGGCGTCGGCCACCGGCAGGATGGGCGGGGCGTCGACGACCGAGATGTAGGACTCGCTGGCGATCTGGTCGATGAAGTCGGCGTACAGGGGCGAGGCGAGGAACGCCGTCGGGTTCGGCGGCTCGGTACCGGCGGG
>JBCCVL010000259.1:0-5789 GCA_039195375.1 Actinomycetota bacterium | reverse complement strand
GAGCGGATAACACGCCCCCGGATGCGTGTTGCCGACCCGGGGCTTCGGCGACCACCACGACGCCGCGATCCCATCGGGCTCCGGGAGGTCGGTGACCTCGGTCCCGATGAACGGGTCGACGTTTGGGTAGAGGCTCAGCTGTCCGTCCGATCCACTCGACGTTGAGGATCAACGTAGGAAACCGATGTCACAGGCCGATCTCCCGGCGGTCACCGGGCCGTGAAGCGCGTCTGACTCGAATCTGAAGCCGTCGATCGTCGAGCAACCACGCTCGTGGCCCGGTGGCCCGGTGGCCCGGTGGCCCGGTGGCCCGGTGACCCGTGGCCCGCTGGCCCGGTGGCCCGGTGGCCCGGTGGCCCGTTGGCCCGTTGGCCCGCTGGCCGTCGACGTCGGCGATGCCACGTTGGGGGGTGCCCCCGACAGACACCGCCATCGGCCCGTCGTAGGGTCCGATGCATGCGACGACTGTTGCTCATGGCGACCCTGATGGCGATCACCATCGCCGCCTGCGGCGACGACGACGGCGACCGGGTCGGCGTCTCGACGAGGCCGCCGGCCGTCCAACCGATGACCGGTGAGGTGTCGACGGTCGCCTCCGAGTTGGTGCTGTCGGCCGACGCTGCGCTGTCGCCGAGCGGCGAAGCCAGGGTCGCTCCGGTCGGCGGGCAGTGGTGTCTGGAGGACCCGACCGGTGTCCGCTGCGTTGACGCAGCGGCCGAGGGCAGCGCCGCTCACGGCATCCAGTGGCGGCCAGACGAGACGGCCATCGCCGTGACCTGGGGCGCCCAGGATCCCATCTCGATCGTCGACTTCGAGGCCGGGACGGCGGTCGAGACCGACCTCGACGCCAACCGGGTGCTCGCCTGGTCCCCCGACGGCTCGCAGCTGCTCGGCCTCGACATCGACCGGCCGGGGGAGCTGTCGCTGCTCGAACCGTCGACGTTGGAGCCGTCGACGTTCGCCCCGTTCACCGAGGCCGGCGTGCCCCAGTTGTGGTGGCCGACGGAGAACGTGGTCTGGGGGTCCGTGCCGGGCGGGCCTGAGGTGTTCACCCTGTCGACGGATGGTTCATCGGGGGGTGAGGTGGTGACGATCGCCGGCGGGCTGGGCGAGCAGCTGCTCGTGTCGGTCACCGTCGACGGTGGGCTGGCGCTCACCCTCGACGACGAGGTCGAGCGCGGTGTCCCCGAGCCCGGCGACACGGCGCTGCGACTGTTCGCCAGGGAGGTGGGCCGATCGGAGGGAGTCGGCCTGCCTCCCGGCATGGATCAGCGGGCGCCCCGGTGGGCCCAGCTCAGCCACGACGGTCGGGTGCTGCTCGTCCTGCACGAGGTCGACGGCGGCGGCACGGCGCTGAGCAGCGCATCGGTCGACGTCGAGACGCTGGCCGTGTCGGACTGGGCGACGCTGGCCGAGTGGGCGCCAGGCGATATCGACCGGCCGATCACCTACGCCGCCAACGGCATCTTCCGCTGGGACGGGGGCGACACCGCCTGGATGATCGCCGAGTCGGGGTCGCTGCTCGAGGTGGCGCTCGGCTGACCGTCGGGTCGGGTGGTCGGTGCAGGGCCGCCGGCCGGCCGCTCAGCGCTGGAAGGCGGTCTCGGCGCTGGCGAACACCGCCAGGAGGTCCTCGTCGGTCTCGGCGGCCAGGATGCGATCGACCCAACCGTGGAACCGTTGCCCACCGGCCTCGTTGCGGCCGAACAGCACGTCGGTCTTGGCCCCGGCGGCCAACGCCCGCTGGATGCCGAGCCCGGTGGCGTAGTCCTCGTCCCGCACCACGCCGTGCAGGAATCGCCGCTGGGCGTCGATCGACGGCCGGAGCTCGTCGGTCACCTCGAAGCCGGCCAGGAACGTCTGGACCGTGACCGATGTCCCCGGCTCGGCCCCGGGGTACAACGTCGACACCATGTACATCGGTCCCCCGTCGCCTCGTCGATCACCCTTGACCGTGAAGGTCGCGATCGAGGTGTGGGGGAAGATCGTCCACACCCCGCCGGTCAGCTCGACGTCGGTCCACGCATCGCTCGGGCGCTGCTCCAGGGCCACCAGCCGCGGGTCGGGGCTCGACACCCGCTGGTGTGGGCCCCAGGCGTCGTAGATCGCCTTGTTGTTGATCTCGGTGCCGAACGACTCTCGATGCAGGATCGGCAGGTGGTAGAAGTCGAGGTAGCCGTCGTAGGCCACCTTCCAGTTGGGGCCGTCGACCCGCTGGCTGCCGGCGAAGGCGCAGTCGGCGAAGCCGAAGTGGTCGAGCAGCCGGTCGTAGCCACAGAGGAAGGTGTCGAGCAGCGGGTCGAGGTCGAGGTCGTCCCTCGTTGCCGCGTCCTGGCGGACCAGGGCGAAGATCAGGCCGGACCGCTCGGCCACCGGGAGCGGGGTCAGGCCGAGCTCGGCTGGGTCGACGGCCCCGAAGTCGTTGCGGTCGAGGATGCCGACGAGGGCGCCGTCGGCGTCGTAGCTCCAGGCGTGGTAGGGGCAGGTGAAGCGGCGGGCGGTGCCCGAGCCCTCGGCGACGATGGCCCCACGGTGGCTGCAGGCGTTGACGAACGCGCCGACGTCGCCGCCGGGTGACCGGATCAACAGCACGGGGACACCGGCGACGTCGAGCGCCTTGTACGCCCCCGGACGATCCAGCTCGGCGCTGAACCCGACGACGAGGGGCAGCCGCCGGAACACCCGGTCCATCTCCAGTCGCCACCGCTCGGGGTCGTGGTAGTTGGCGGCCGGGACCCGGACCACGTCACCGGCGAGCGGCACGGTACCGGCCCTGGCGTGATCCAGGGTGCGGCGGGTCAACTCGACCAGGATCTCGCGGCTGGACTCGCCCGGCCGGTCGACCGGGGTGGTGCCGCCCCCCGTGTCGGTCGCGGTCATGCCCCGACGCTACTGGCGCCCGGGGTCGGGGGCCAGCGGCCGTTGCCCCGGTCGGCGGCTCGCGCGCCGGTCAGCCGGCGGCGAAGGCCGTGCTGGGGAGGTCGGTGGTGCCGCGCTCGATCGCCTCGACGATCACCGCTGCCACCGTGGCCGGGTCGAGGCCGGTTGGCATGCGGGGCGCAGCGCCGGCGATCGGCCGGTCCGCCAGCCCGGTCTCGGTGTGGGGCGGTCGGGCGTCGATCACCCGGACGCCGGCCCGTCTGGCCTCGCGGGCCAAGGCCTGGTCGAAGGCCGCAACCGCCGCCTTCGAGGCGCCGTAGGCGGCCATGCCGGGCAGGTTGTTCTCGGCGATCACCCCGGAGATGTTCACGATGGCGGCGCCGACCTCCAGATGGGGGAGGGCGGCGGTGGCCAGCATGATCGGGACGAAGGTGTTCGTGAGGAACAGCTCCTCCATCACGTCGACGTCGAGCTCGGCCACCGGCCCGAAGGCGACGACGCCGGCGGCGTTGATCACCACGTCGAGTCGCCCGTGCTCGCTCAGCGCCAGCTCAACCGCCCGGCGGCAGGCGTCGGGGGTGCGGAGGTCGACCGCCAACCGGGGGCCGGGGGCGGCCAGTGCGTCGAGCTTGGCCTGGTCACGGCCGACGAGGGTCATCCGGGCGCCGCGGCGCTGGAGCTGGTCGACGATGGCGCCGCCGAGGCCGCCGGATGCCCCGGCGACCAGCACCGACGTGTCGGGGCCGAGGGATGGGGGCGGAGTGTTGGACGGCATGCACCCCGAGTTTCGCCGTTCGCCGGTGTGCGGATGCGGATGGCGACCGGTGGCGACCGATGTCACCCTGCGGTCGTTGCGGCCGGCGCCGCTCAGCTCGTGCGGACCGTGGCCCAGCCGGTCGGGTAATCGCGATCGGGGTGCACGGCCGACAGCGGGTCCTCCGAGTCACGCCAGTAGCCCAACCCGTTTCCGGTCTTGGCGTAGCCGACGAACCGGAGCAGCTCGTCCGGCCAATCACCCACCTCGTCAGGCGGGCACTCGAGGAACTGGTTGGTCGACTGGGTCAACCAGCCGACGGCGTGCTGGAGCGACAGGCCCTTGCGCCACCCGTCGGTGGCGTTCGGCCCACCGCCGTGGAAGACCAGCCCGGTATAGAGGAGGAGCGAACCCTTGCCCATCTCGGCCGGGATCGCCTCGGCCGCCGGGATCACGTTCGGTGTGGGGCGGGCGTCGTGGGCCCAGCGGTGGCTGCCTGGCAGGATCCTCGTTGCGCCGTTGGCCTCGGTGAAGTCGGTGATGGCCCACATGCCGTTCAGCTCGACCTCGAACCCGAAGTCGACCTGGTCGTACTTCCAGGCGTCGCGGTGCAGCCGCTGGGCGGTCTCGCCCGGGCCGATCTCGATGTACTCGGCGGCCGAGAACCGCCAGGTGGTGGCGTGACCGAGCACATGGTCGCCGGCGGCCAACACGGCCGGGTGACGGGCGATCGACCGGAACGTGGCCGAGCGGGGGAGCGGTGCCCCGGTGCGCCGGGTGGCGTGACCCTCGAAGTCGCTGGCCCCGCTCGACGCCCGCTCCCGGTGGGTCGAGAGTTCGTCGGCGATGGCGTCCATCGTTGCGGCCGGGGCGGCATCGGTGATGACGCAGCAGCCGTCCTCGTCGAGGGCTCGGCCGATCCGATCGGCCAGGTCGGGGTGATCGGCGGCGAAGTGGTTCAGGGCCATGGGCCAGGCTGGCACACCGGGCCGCCGAGCACGAACGAGCGCCAGGTGGAGCGGGGCCTTGTGGGGCCGTCGCCGCCCTGTGCTAGACCCGTGGCCATGCCTGCCTACCTCGTTGCCAACTACGACGTGACCGACCCCGATCGCTACCGCGAGTACCAGAAGGGTGCCGCCCCCCTCATGGCCGGCGGCGGCAAGCTCCTGGCCCTCGACCCCGACTCGGAGGCCAAGGAGGGCGACTGCGGCGCCCAGACGGTGATCATCGAGTACCCGACCAAGGAGGCCGCCCTCGCCGCCTACGGGTCGGAGGACTACCAGGCCGTCATGGGCATACGGCTCGAGGCCACGACCAACGGTCGGGCCGTGATCATCAACGGGATGGGCTGACGATGGGCGAGGGGCGGCTCGCCGGTCGGGTCGCCGTCGTCACCGGCGGCGCCAGTGGGATCGGCGAGGCCATCACCCGTCGGTTCGTGGCCGAGGGGGCCAGGGTCGTCGTCGCCGACATCCAGGACGACCTCGGTCGATCACTGGTCGACGAGCTGAACGACGCCGGCTCAACCGGCGATGCCACCGACGCCGGCCCGGCCCGCTACGTGCCCTGTGACGTCACGTCCGAGTCGGCCATCGAGGCGGCGATCACCGACGCCGTCGAGACGTTCGGCTCGCTCGACATCATGGTCAACAACGCCGGCATCGTCGGCGCAACCGGACCGGTCGGCGAGACCTCGGCCGAAGCCTGGGACACCACGATCTCGATCCTGCTCCGCTCGGTCTTCCTCGGCATGAAACACGCAGCGAAGGTGATGGTCCCGCAGGGCTCGGGGGCGATCCTGTCGACGTCGTCGATCGCCGGCGTCGTCGGGGGCCTCGGTCCGCACGCCTACACCGCGGCCAAGCACGGGGTCGTCGGCCTGACCCGGTCGGTGGCAAACGAGCTGGCCCCCAACGGCATCCGGGTCAACGCCATCGCTCCCGGCTCGACGCTGACCCCCCTCATCGCCGCCGTCACCACTGGCGACCACACGGCGATGGACACCGCCTCGGAGCGCCTGGCCGGCATGAGCCCGCTCGGTGAGGCGATCACCGCAGACGACATCGCCGCTGCGGCCCTCTACCTGGTCAGCGACGACGGCCGAGCGGTGTCGGGCCACACCCAGGTGGTCGACGCCGGCTTCACCACCGGTGGG
>JBCCVL010000258.1:0-5841 GCA_039195375.1 Actinomycetota bacterium | reverse complement strand
CGTCCATCACCGGGGCCGGGATCCGGTAGCCGACGGTCAGCTCGGCCCGGCGGGGCTCCCGGCGGTCGGGCAGGTGCTCGAGGATCTCGTCCCAGTCGCCGTGGGCCCAGGCCCCGGTCGACTGGGCGATGTCGCCGACGATCGTCATCGAGCCGTTGAGCGAGCGCCTGGTCAGCATCCGCAGCTGCATCGGCGACAGGTCCTGGGCCTCGTCGACCACGATGTGGCCGTACGTCCTGGCGTCGTCGGTGGCGCCGTTGCGACGGTTCCGGGGCTTCGGGCCGAGGCGCTCCATGGCCTCGTCGAGCACCGGCACGTCGGCGACGGTCCACACGACCGCCGAGGCGTCCTTGCCCTCCTCCCACGGGCGGTACAGGGAGGCGAGCTCGTCGTCGCCGAGCTTCGGACCCGCGGCCCGCAGCAGGGAACGGGACCCGTAGAGGTCGTGCAGGAGCTGGGCCGGGGTCAGCACCGGCCACATCCACATCAGGGCCTCCCGCACGTCGGGGTGGTCGGCGAGCTGCTCGCGGGCGACGTCGGCGTCGACCCCGTCGGGATGGTGGGCGGCGAGGGCCTCGAACAACGACTGGACGACGAACTTCCTGGCCGCGTTGTGGGTGCGGTAGCGGCGGCGGGCCTCGTCGACGATGCGGGACGTCTCCGCCATCGGGACCCGGATCCGGCGGACGCCCATGCCGACCACCAGGTCGGACCGCAGCGGCCGCTGGCGGGTTCGGACGGCCCGGCGGACGAGGTTGACCATGCTCAGGTCGCCCTTGAGGCGGGCCGCCAGCTCGTCGTCCCGCCCCGTCACCCGCACATCGGGCACCAGGTCGGCCAGCACCGCCAGCTCGACGCCGGCCTCGCCCAACGACGGCAACACCTGCTCGATGTAGCCGAGGAACAGCCGGTTCGGCCCGACCACCAGCACGCCCTGCCCCTCGAGTGGGAACCGGTGGGCATACAGGAGGTAGGCCGCCCGGTGGAGGGCGACGACGGTCTTGCCGGTTCCTGGCCCGCCCTGGACGACGAGCACGCCGGGGAGGGCCGAGCGGATGATCTCGTCCTGCTCGGCCTGGATGGTGCCGATGATGTCGCCGAGGCGACCGGTGCGGTTCTCCTCGAGGGCGTTGATCAGCGCCCCGGTGCCCCGGAGCTCGCGACCGTTGACCACCACCCGGCCGCTGCCGGCGGCGTCACCGAAGAACTCGTCCTCCAGGTCGAGGACCCGGCGCCCGCGGCTGGTGAAGTGCCGGCGGCGGACCAGACCCTGGGGATCGCGACCGGTGGCCCGGTAGAACGATTCGGCAACCGGGGCCCGCCAGTCGACGATCAGCGGCTCCTGGGTGTCGCCGGCGACGGCGATGCGGCCGATGTGGTAGCTGCCACCGCCCGACTCTTCCGACTGGTCGATCCGTCCGAAGCACAGCGACCGCTCGCCGAGATCGAGCTGGCGGAGCCGGTTGGCGATGTTCTCGTAGAAGATCTCCCGCTCCCAGCGGGCCTGATTGGTGCCGCCACGACCGACCTCGACCATGTCCTTCAGGCGAATGGCCTCGTCCCTGGCCTCGTCGAGGCGCTGGTACGCCAGGTCGACGTGAGCCTGCTCCGCTTCCAGTTCCGGGTGTGTCTCGGCCACCGCGCTCCCGCTCGATCCGCAAAAGAAGGGGACATCAATCCTAACGGTTCGTCAGCTTCATCTGACGGGTCGGGCGGCCACGATCGACCCGATGTGACGAAACTCCGGTCGGTCGGACGCACCGACCGACCGATTCAAGGTGGCGGCCGGGCGGCCGGGTAGCGTCGATGGGGTGACCGCAGCCCCTCCGTCCGAGCCGCTCCCGGCCCTGCTACGGGCTGCGGCCCGCCAGCCAGGCGACCGGGTTCCCGTCTGGTTCATGCGTCAGGCCGGGCGGTCGCTGCCCGAGTACTTCCCGGTGCGGGGTGATGGCACGATCCTCGACGCCATCCGCGATGCCGACCGGGCAACCGAGATCACCCTCCAGCCCGTCCGCCGCTACGGCGTCGACGCCGCCATCCTCTTCTCCGACATCGTCACCCCGGTGTGGGCGTCCGGGTTCGGGATCGACATCACCCCCGGCGTCGGCCCGACGTGTGAGCGGCCGTTCGCCACCGCTGCCGACCTCGACCGGCTCCGGCCCCTCGACCCCGAGGCCGACCTCGCCTTCCAGACCGAGACCGTCCGCAACCTGGTGCGCGAACTGCCGCACGAGGTCCCGCTGATCGGGTTCGCCGGTGCTCCTTTCACCCTCGCCGCCTACCTGGTCGAGGGTCGCCCGTCGAAGAACCACGACAAGGTCAAGACGCTGATGGCGTCCGAGCCCGAGCTGTGGCACCGGCTGTGCGACCGGTTGGCCGACCTGGCGATCACCACGCTCCGAGCCCAGATCGAGGCCGGGGCCAGGGCCGTCCAGCTGTTCGACTCCTGGGCCGGCACGTTGCACCCCGAGCACTACCGCCGGTGGGTGGCTCCCCACTCGGTGAAGATCATGGACGCGTTGGCTGACGCCGGGGTGCCCCGGTTCCACTTCGGTGTCAACACCGGCGAGCTGCTCGACCAGATGGCCGACGTCGGGGCCGACGTGGTCGGCGTCGACTGGCGGACCCCCATCTCGGTCGCCCGGGAGCGGACCGGGGACCGGGTGGCCCTCCAGGGCAACCTCGATCCCGCCCTGTGCCAGGGCTCGTGGGAGGTCGTCGAGGCGGAGGTCAGACGGATCCTCGCCGACAACGGCGGCCACCCCGGTCACGTCTTCAACCTCGGCCACGGCGTGCTGCCGACCACCGACCCCGAGATCCTGGGTCGGGTGGTCGAGCTGGTCCACGCCGAGGGCTCTGCTCACGGCCCGGCTCACGGCGCCGGAGGCGGCCAGGTTCACGGCGCCGGAGGCGGCCAGGTTCACGGCGCCGCAGGCACAGCACACGGCGCCCCACGTGGGGCGACCGACGGCCCATGACCTCGCGGGCGGTCGTCGTTGGCGGGGGCATCTCCGGGCTGGTGGCGGCGTTCGACCTGGCCAGGGCCGGCTGGTCGGTGACCGTCGACGAGGCCGCCGACCGCTGGGGCGGACGCATCTTCTCCTCCCCCGTCGGCGACCGGTCGGTCGACGGAGGCCCCGATGCGTTCCTGGCCCGGGTCGAGCACGGCCACCGACTCTGTGCCGACCTCGGCATCGATCATCTGCTGACCAGCCCGTCGGCGCCGGTCCCGGCGTACGTGTTCACCGACGGCGTGCTGCACGAGCTGCCAGACGGCACGATGTTCGGCGTCCCGACCGACCTCGACGTGCTGAAGGGGTCCGGGCTGATCTCGCCAGGCGGGATCGAGCGTGCGGGCGACGACCTGTCGCTACCGGTCGAGCCCGGTGCCACCGCCGACACCTCCACCGACACTTCGGTCGGTGCGGTCTGCCGGGCCCGGCTCGGCGACGAGGTCACCGACCGGCTCATCGATCCCCTCATCGGCGCCATCAACGCCTCCGATATCGACCGGCTGAGCCTCCGGGCTGCCGCCCCCCAGTTGGCGGCGGCGCTCGACCAACACGGCTCCCTGATCCGGGGCATGGCCGACCTGCGGGAGCGGACCTCGGCCATCGGCTCACGCGACCCCGACCGTCCCGTGTTCTACGGCCTGCCCGGCGGCACGGCCACGATCGTCGACCGTCTGGTCGAGGAGCTGACGGGGCTCGGCGTCGAGCTGCGGCTGCGGTCGTCGCTCACCGGCCCAGACGAGCTCGCGGCCGCCGCCGACGGGGCGGAGGCGATCATCCTGGCCGTACCCGCCTTCGTCGCCGCCCGGCTGGTCGGCCCGAGCGGCGACGCGGCCACGATCCTCGACGAGACCGAGTACGCCGACGTGACCCAGGTCGTGGCCGAGTTGCCGGTCAGCGGGATCGAGCGGGTGCTCGACGCCTCCGGGATCCTGTTCCCCCGGGTCGACGGTCGGCTGATGACCGCCTGCACGTGGCTCAGCACGAAGTGGGCCCACTACCACCGCGACGAGTCGGTGCTGGTCCGGCTCAGCACCGGCCGCTTCGGCGACGAGCGCCACCACGACCTCGACGACGGCGAGCTCGTCGCGGCACTGCTCGGCGAACTGTCGGAGGCCGTGCCGGTCACCGCCGAGCCGATCGCCGTTCGCATTGGCCGGTGGGACAACGCCTTCCCGCAGTACACGCCGGGGCACCACGACCGGGTGGCCCGGGCCCGGGCTGCGGCACGTGAGCTCGACCGACGGTTCCACCTGGTCGGCGCCTCCTACGACGGGATCGGCGTGCCGGCCTGCATCGCCACCGCCCGCTCGACGGTCGCCGCCATCACCGGCGAATGATCCAGTCACCCGATCGGCCCGGGGCCGGTGAACCGACACCGGCTCCGACCGCGCCGGACGCCCCGACACCGTCGAGAGCCGCCGTTGCCGGCCTGGCCGTGTTGGCCGGCCTGTGCCTTGCCGCCTCGGTCCCGCCGTGGGGTTGGTGGCCGCTCGCCTTCGTCGGCATCGCCATGCTCGACCGTCTGATCGCCGACCGCCCCTGGCGGTCACGGCTGCTCCGGGGCTGGTTGGTCGGGGCCGCCTGGTTCTACCCGGCCACGTTGTTCGTCTGGGACCTGACCGCCCCCGGCTACCCGCTGGCCGGGGCGATGCTCGGCGCCTACCTCGGGGTGGCGACCGCCCTCAGCCCCGGCGGCCGGGCCCGGCGGTTGGTCCTGCCCGGCGCGGTCGCGCTGCTCGAGGCGGCCCGCTGGTCGTGGCCCTTCGGCGGCGTGCCCCTGGCCCACCTGGCCCTCGGCCAGGTCGACAGTCCGTTGGCGTGGTCGGCCAGGCTGGCCGGATCGCTGCTGGTGGTGGCGCTGGTCGTGGTCGTCGGCCAGGCACTGTCGGCCGCCGTCGACCGCTCGTGGCGACCGGCCGGGATCGGGCTCGGCGTCGCCGCGCTGCTCGTGGTCGGCGGCCTGCTCCACCCCCGGGCCACGGTGGTCGACCCCGACCTCGAGGTGGCCCTGGTCCAGGGCGGCGGGGCTCAGCAGACCCGGGCCTCGGTCGACCAGCAGCCGGTGGTGCTCGGCCGGCACCTGGAGGCGTCGCGCGCCATCGAGGCCGACGATCTGGACCTGATCGTGTGGCCGGAGAACGTGGTCAACCCCGGCCGGTTCCTCGCCTTCGACGACGCCTACGACGCGGTGGTCGACCTCGCCCGCCGCTTCGACGCGCCGGTCGTCGCCGGCTGGTTCACCACCGTCTCCGACACGACGACGGCCAACTACCAGTCGATCATCCTCCCGGACGGAACCGAGCCGGACCGCTACGACAAGGTGCGGCTCGTGCCCTTCGGCGAGTACGTGCCGCTCCGCGGCCTGGTCGAGGCGGTGGCACCGAACTCGGGCATCCCCCGCCGTGAGGTCCAGGCCAGCACGACCGATCCGGTGCTCGACTCGCCGTTCGGGCCGATCGGGGTGTCGATCTCCTGGGAGGGGTTCTTCGACAACCGGGCCAGGGCCGCCGTTGCCGATGGGGCGGAGCTGCTGACCAACCCGACCAACGGCTCGTCGTACTGGCTGACCCAGGTCCAGACCCAACAGGTGGCGTCGAACCAGCTGCGGGCGCTGGAGAACGACCGCTGGGTGCTCCAGGTGGCACCGACCGGGTTCTCGGCGGTGATCGACCCGGCCGGCAACGTGGTGCAGCGGACCGGGATCAGCGAGCGGGCCGTGCTCGTCGACACGGTGGAGATGCGGCGGGGGCGGACGCTGGCCAGCCTCGTCGGCCGCTGGCCGATGGTGCTGTACGGGATCGGGGCGGTCGGCGTCGCCGCCGTGACG
>JBCCVL010000257.1:0-5848 GCA_039195375.1 Actinomycetota bacterium | reverse complement strand
GACCGGTGCGACATCACCGAGGTGTAGCTGCTGGCCGCAGCCAGCCCAACGGCGTCGAGCGTCTCACTCAGCGACCCGATCTGATTGACCTTGACCAGGATCGAGTTGGCGACGCCCTGGTCGATCCCACGGGACAGGCGCTCGACGTTGGTGACGAACAGGTCGTCACCGACCAACTGGCAGCGGTCACCGACCGACTCGGTCAGGGCGGCCCAGCCGTCCCAGTCCTCCTCGTCCATGCCGTCCTCGATCGAGACGATCGGGTAGCGGTCGACGAGGTCCGCCAGCAGCTCGACCATGCCATCGGGTGACAGCGAGCGGTCCTCACCGGCGAGATGATAGGTGCCGTCGGTGTGGAACTCGGTCGAGGCGACGTCCATCGTCAGCGCCATCTCGTCGCCGGGCACCCGCCCGGCCCGCTCGATGGCCTCGACGAGCAGCTGGAGCGCCTCCTCGTTCGACCCGAGGTTCGGGGCGAAGCCGCCCTCGTCGCCGATCGCGGTCGACAGGTTGCGCTCGCCGAGCACCCCCTTCAGCGCGTGGTACGTCTCGACACCCCAGCGGAGGCCCTCGGAGAACGAGGCCGCCCCGACCGGCATGATCATGAACTCCTGGAAGTCGATGTTGTTGTCGGCGTGCTCGCCCCCGTTGAGGACGTTCATCATCGGCACCGGCAGCAGGTGGGCCCCGGCTCCGCCGACGTAGCGGTAGAGCGGCAGGTCGAGGTCGTCGGCCGCCGCACGGGCGACGGCGAGGCTCACCCCGAGGATGGCGTTGGCTCCGAGCTTGCTCTTGTTCGGGGTGCCGTCGAGGTCGAGCAGGACCTGGTCGATCTCGCGCTGGGCGTAGGCGTCGAGTCCGTCGAGCGCCTCCTGGATGGAGGTGTTGACGTGGCCGACGGCGGTCTGGACGCCCTTGCCGCCGTAGCGGTCGCCCCCGTCCCGGAGCTCGACGGCTTCGAACTGACCGGTCGACGCGCCCGAGGGCACGAGGGCGCGGCCACGGGCGCCGGAGGCGAGGATGATCTCCACCTCGACGGTCGGATTGCCTCGGGAGTCGAGGACCTCACGACCAAGGACGTGCTGGATCGTGCTCATGGCTGGGGACCGCTTCGGGTCAGTGCGCTGTGCATGGCTCACCGCTGACGTTCGGGCACCTCACGGTGCGTGACACTCCTACCGCCCGCCGTGAGATGCTAGCAGCATCGCCCCCGAACCCACCTCGAAAACGAGGTGGTGCGACTCACAGTGGTCGACCCTAGTCCCCACCATCGGTGGTTACCAGGGCGGATCCGGGGCGCCGACCCGGACCGCACCGGTGAACCGTGTGCTTTCGACCTGGTCACCGGGTAATCGTGCCCGTTTCGCTGCGCTATCGTACGGTGCGCTGGGCACCGGTCTCCACGGGTGCACGGAGCGCCACCGCTGACAACGCTCCGTGCCATCGAGGAGGCAAGGACCCGGGCGGGCGAAGGTCCAACACGGAGGTGAAGGTCCGAAAGATGAGCAACCGCCTACCACCGATCTCGGCCGAGCGCGCCGTCAGGCTTGCGCCGGGCGACGGCATCGTCGTCCACCGCACGCCACTCACCGTGGTAGTGACCGCTCATGGTGATGTCGACCGCGTTGCGGCCGGCATCGCTGCGGCCGTCGCCGACCTCATCGACCGTGGCGATCTCAGCTTCGGTCCGGTCGCCGCCGGCCTCCAGCAGTTCGTGATCGAGTATCAACCGAACGGCGTGGCCGCCGTGCTCGACATCACCCCCGACCCCATTGCCTTCCTGTTCGACCAGGCCGGCGCCGTCAGCAACGGCGCCACCCACCGGGCGTCCGGACGAGCCGGCTGGACAACCGTCTTCATCGAGGGTGAGTCGGTCAGCCTGATCGTCGGGACCGGGCCCGAACAGGCCGTCGTCGACTGGAGCCGACTCTGGGCCGGGGTCGCCCCCGGTCAGGGCGCCCAGGTCGAGTTGACGAGATCACATGACCCCGAGGCCGTCGTCGAGGAGCCGGCACCACAACCGGTGGCCCACGACGCGCCCGGCGAGCCGGCCGGCTACCCGCCCGCCGGCACTCCCGGGTCCGGCCACGCCGCGCCCGATCACACCGCTTCGGACGCGCACGGCGTCAGCCCCGCGGCCGGTGCTGCGGCAGCCGGTGTGGCAGGGGCGGCAGCAGGCGCGGCAGCCGGTGCCGGTGCGGCGCGGCTCGCTTCGGACGACTTCACCGAGTCGCCACCGACGGCGGCTGCCGGCGAGATCGATCAGGCCGAGCTCCGTCGCTCGATCGGCGAGCGGGCCGAGCCCGACGTCGCCGGCTTCATGGATGCGGACGGCGCCGGGACGCCACTCGGTGACGCCCGCACCGGCCCGATCGAGGCCGAGCCGATCCCTGCGCTCGACGACGGCGCCCCCGCAGCCGGGCAGCTCCTCGATGCGTTCGCCGAGCCGATCGTCGATGTGGGTGACCCGACCGCCGGCGCCGTCGAGGCTCCGACCTCGTCCGCCGATGCGGTGGCCGAGTCGGCCGGGTTCGCCGTCAATGGGCTCGCCGGCGAGGTCGTCGACGATGGCCAGTCGATCGCCGACGCAGACGACCATGCACACCAGCGCGAGCCAGAGGAACCGACGCCGACCGACTCCGCCGCCGACCCAGCAACGGCCTGGATCGCCACGACGGGCGACGCAGGCGGCGACTCTGCGGGGGGACCGGTCGACGCGTCGGTCCAGCCGTCCGAGGTGATCGTCGGTCACGCCGACGCAGCGGTTCAGGGCTGGGCCGGCGCCGACGGGCTCGACCCATCGACCGAGCAGCCCACCGGCGACACGACCGAGACGGCCGAAACGGTCGAGACGACCGGTGAGCCCGCCGACGCCGTAGACGAGTGGACCGGCCGAACCGTGGACGCTGCAGGCGAGGGCGCCGGCGAGGACATCGAGGCGATCGCCGACCAGGCCGGTGCGAGCGAGGCCATCGTTGGCGAGGTGGCCGCTGACGAGGTCATCGACCCCGGGGCCGATGGAGCGCCGGTCGCCGATGCGTCAACCGGCGATGCACCCCTCAGCGGGGCGCCGGACGCCGAGGGGAACCGGGTCGACGCACTCGATGATCGGCGGCACGAGGAGTGGGTCCACGACCAGCCGACGTCGGACGGACCCGACGGGTTCGGCCAGAACGCCACGCCACCACGCCCCGAGGCCGACCTCGCAACGGCCGCTGCCTCCGGCCATGACGACCCCGACCCCGACCACGGGGAGACGTCGGTTGCGGCGGACGCCGGGCCGGACGACGAGCAGGCCACCGCCGTGCTCGGGCCCTACTCGTCGCTGCGATCGCCGAGCACCGCCAACCCGATCGAGGCCGCCTCCCACCAGTTCGACGTGCCCCCCGGCCCGCCGGCCGACGATGTCGGTTGGCCGGCCGACGACGCCGGCGACCTCGACGAACCCTCCGGTGTCACCGACCTTCACGACGTCGTAGCCGACGCAGCCCCAGACGGACACGAGGCCCCGACCGGCGACGGTGCCGGCACGACGACCGACGACGGTGCCAGCAGCGCGACCGACGACCGTCCGATCGACCACAGCGCGATCGACCACAGCGCGATCGACCACAGCGCGATCGACCACAGCGCGATCGACCACAGCGCGATCGACCACAGGGCGATCGACCACAGGGCGATCGACGACCGTGCGATCGAGCCGACCATCACCGACGGCCCGCCGCCGATGCCGCTCGGTGACCTGCCGACCGGGTTCACCGACGACGATGCCCTCCCGCCGCTGTCGATGACCCCGTCGACCGCCGCCGTCCCCTCCTCGCCGCCGCTCGACGAGAACGTGCCGCCCGCGGTCGACGTTCCGCCGTCCATCGGCGGTGCGGCACTGGACGAGGCATCGGCCCCACTCGCCACCGACGCCGCCGAGGCGGAATCGACGGACGAGCCGACCGTTCCCGTCGACGAGCCGTCGTTCGAGTCGGTCACCGCCAACTGGACACCCGAGCAGCTCGCGGCCGGCGGGCCGGTCGACGCCACCACCCCCGGCCCGGGATCGGAGCCCGTGGCGATGCCGCCCGATCCGGTTGCGCCCGGGCCGGGCGCCGCGGGCGGTGAGGACGGAACCGCGTCGGTCTGGGACCAGTCGGTTGACGGGATCGACCCGCTGCCGGCGCTGCAGCAGCACCAGCAGGGACCAGCGCCCGATGACGGCGACGACCCGGCAACGTCCGGTCGCCGCTCGCTGCGTAGCGGGTTGGCGGCGTTCATCAACCAGCACTGGCAGCGGCCCGAGCCCGAGAACGGGTCGGAGCACGGCAACGGCGGTCCGGTGAGTACGCAGCCGGTCGGCACCGACTGGGCCAGCGACCAACCCGGGGCGGCTCCCTCGGCCGCCGGGGCGTCGTACGCCGATGCGCCACCGCCGCCGGGGCCGACCAGCCAGCCTCTCCCCGATCCGGTGGCGCCGATCAGCGGTCCCCCACCCGTGCCGGCCGATCCGGCGGCCGGCGGGCAGGCACCCGTGCCGAACGAGCTGGCGTCGGCCGCGCCGCCACCGATGCCAGGCGACCTCGCCTCGACCGACCAACCACCGATGCCAGGCGACGTTGCGCCGCTGGCCACGCAACCGCCGATGCCAGGCGATCCGGCCTCGCTCGGCCAGCCCTCCACCACGGAGGACCGTTTGCCCGACGTCGGTCAGCCCCCCATGCCGGACCACGCCGCCTCACCGTGGGCCCACCAGCAACCGATGCCGGGCGACGTCGCCTCGACCGACCAACCACCCATGCCGGGCGACCTCGCCTCGACCGACCAACCACCCATGCCGGGCGACCTCGCCTCGACCGACCAACCACCGATGCCAGGCGACCTCGCCTCGACCGACCAACCACCCATGCCAGGCGACCTCGCCTCGCTCAGCCGGCCGCCCACCCCGGACGACCCCCGACCCGACGCCGGTCAGCCCCCCATGCCAGACGACGCCGCACCGTGGGCCAACCAACCACCCATGCCAGGCGACGACCTTCGCCATCTCCCGCCTCCGGAGTCGGCTCCGATCGCCGGACCGCCCCCGCTCCCCGATGCGACCCCGTCGGCCGAGCAACCGCCGATGCCGCCTGGCCCGATCGGCTCCGAGCCACCGCCGCCCGACCGACTCTCGTTCGCCGATCCGTCCGCCAACGGCGAACCGCTGCCACCGGCCGGCCAACCTCCGATGCCAAGCGACGACCTCCGGCGCCTCCCTCCGCCGCAGGCCGAACCCATCGCCGGGCCTCCACCCATGCCAGACCAGGAACCCCCGTCGCCGGACGGCGCCGAGTGACGGTGGTCACCGACCACCACCCGCGACTCCGTTCGCACCACCGCACGCTTGTAGAGTCTCAAGGGGCACGACGGAGCCCGGATCCGAGTGAAAACGTGAATCGAGAGCAGCGAGGGACGGCGTGATCAGCCGAGGCGGGCGACCGAGTCGATGAACGGGGCCTTCGAGCTGGACGGCTTCGAGCCGATCAAGCGAATCGGTGGCGGCGGCTTCGGCGACGTGTGGCTGGCCCGCCAGACCAACGTCGACCGTCAGGTGGCGGTCAAGGTCGGTCACGCCCCGATCCAGGACGAGACGATCCGGCTCCGCTTCGATCGCGAGTGCAAGGCCCTCGGGCGGCTCTCAGGACACCCCAACATCATCGACGTGTACACCGCCGGCTCGCTCGGCGACGGTCGCCCCTACCTCGTGCTCGAGTACATCAGTGGAGGAACGCTGTGGCAACGGCTCAAGCGCAGCCCCCTCAACGAGGACGAGCTGATCTCGATCGGCGGCCAGCTGGCCGGCGCGCTGCACGTCGCCCACTCG
>JBCCVL010000256.1:0-5850 GCA_039195375.1 Actinomycetota bacterium | reverse complement strand
GGTCACGACCCTGTACGACTGTGAGCTCGACGAGGCGGTCGACAAGATCGGCCAGGCCTGCGAGCTGGCCTTCGTCACCCTCGGGGAGCGGGGCTCGTTGATCGTGAACAAGGGCGAGATCATCGAGATCGCCCCCGAGCCGGTTGCCGACGTGGTCGACACCACCGGCGCCGGTGACCAGTACGCCGCCGGCGTCCTCTACGGCCTGGCCAAGGGCCTCCCGTTGCCCGAGGTGGGGCGGCTCGGTTCGGCCGCCGCCTCCGAGGTCATCTCCCACATCGGCCCTCGGCCCGAGCGCCCGCTCTCCGACTTCCTGTAGCGCCCGCCTCCAGCCCGAGGTGGTCCGGTGGACTGGCGCCGCCGGCGAGTCAGCCGGCCGGCCGGACCTCCGGCGGCCCGAACAGCACGCCCTGGCCCCAGTCGACCTCGAGGGTCCGCAGCAGCTTGGCCTGGGCCTCGGTCTCCACGCCCTCGGCCACCACCCACGCTCCGGTCCGATGGCCGAGGTCGACAACGGCCCGGATGATCGCCGTCGCCTCGGCGCTCGGTAGCGCCGCGATCAGGTCGCCGGCCAGCTTGAGCACGTCTGGCTTGAAGCTCGTGGCCACCCGGAGGCTGGAGTAGCCGTCACCGACGTCGTCGATGGCGATCCGGACCCCGGCGTTGCGGAGCTTCGTCAGCTGGGCCGCCGCGAGGTCGATGTTGGCGTAGCGGTTGCGTTCGGTCGCCTCGAACACGAGCTGATCGGCGTCGAGCCCGATGTCCTCGGCGTGGCGGATCGTGCGGCGGGCGGCCGCGAGATCGAAGGTCCCGTCCGGGGCCATCATGTTCAGGAACAGCAGCCCGGCCCCGAGCCACGGTCCGACGCCGCGGATGGCCAGCTGTCGCGACAGCTGGTCGAGCTCGTCGAGCCAGCCGCCCCGGCTGGCCCGTTCGATCAGGTCGGCCGCACCCAGGATCTCGCCGTCGAGGCGGGCCCTGATGAGGGCCTCGAACCCGACGATCGACCGGTTCCCGAGTCGGACGATCGGCTGGTAGCGGACCTCGTAGTCGAGCTGGGCGTTGGTCAGCGCCTCCTGTTCGAGGAGGGTGGCGACCTGGTCGAGGTCGGCGGCCATCAGCGCCTGCTGGACCAGCTCCTGTGGTGACGAGTCCACGTCGGCAACGGCGACCTTGACCGAAACGCCAGGACCGGGCCGCGACCCGTTCGACAGGCTGTCGACGAGGTGGCCGAGGAAGGCGCGGCCGTTGGCCACCTCCATCCAGAGCACCCCGGAACGGATGTCGACGGCGTCGGCCTCGGCGATCAGCGATTCGTCGAGGTGTTGGACAACGGCCGGGTCACTGGAGCCGACCAGGACCAGCACGGGGTCGGCCCCCGGCAACTGGAACGTCCGCTTGACCGCGTTCACGACCACCAACGTTACTCAAGCAGCTCCAAGCGTGCGGGCATGGTCGCCCGTCGATGGCGGCCCCGGCCGGCCGCAACGGGGCCCAGAGGGTGCCCTACTCCTCGTGGGCCGGCTCGAACGACAGCGGGAGATCCCCGAGTCGGACGAGCGTCGAGGTGATCCAGCCGCCGATCGAGCCGAAGTGCTCATCCAGGGCCGAGCCGTCCTCGAGGGTCTTCTCGTCGAGCTCGTAGGCCCCGGTGTACGTGATCTCGACGGCGTGGGAGACCACGTTGAGGTCGCTGTCGTAGACCGTCTCCACGGTCGGGCCGAGGCCGGCCAGCTCCTCGTCGCCGATCTGGGGTGACGTCGGCGGCAACCCCTCCATGATCAGCATGGGGTTCGGCGTCTCCGACAGCCGCTGGACCCGGAAGACCACTTCGATCTCGATGGCCGGCCCCTCGGTGAACTCCTCGCCGAGGACCCAGGTCCGGTAGGCCGACTGGGCCCACGTCGGCCACTCGAGCGTCAGGTCGACCTGGACTCGGGGCGGGAGCCCCTCACCGGGGAGGCCGTAGATCGTCTCCCACGTCATGTCGCCGAGCAGCACGTCGGTCTGGAAACGTTCCTCCAGCGCCTGTCGCTCCAGGAGCGCCGACTCCAGGGCATCTCGGAGGGCGCCGATGGCGTCGGTGAAGACGTGATCAAGCACCGCTGGCCACCCGGTCGCCCGACGCGGCGGTCATCTGGTTCGGAATTCCTGGCGGATCATGCCTTCAGCGTACTCTCGACCGGCCCCGTGTTGATCGGCGCGCTGCGCCCTGTCGACCTCGACCGGACGGGGCCACCCGCTGAACCTAGGCGCCATCGGGGTCGACGTGGGGTGTCATCACCGCCAGGGCGGTGCCGATGCCGAGCGAGCGGGTGTCGATCGTGGCGATGCGCCGACCACGCTGAACGGCGTCCTTCGGGGCGGAGAGGTGGTCGCCGAGCAGCTCGACGGCGCCGTCGAGGTCGGTGGTGGTCAGGGCGAGGCCCCACACCGATGCCGGCCGGTCGCCATCGCCCGCCCCGGGGGCGGCGGCCGGGCCGACCACCTCGAGGATCGTCTCTCCGGCCCACAGGAACACCTGTTGGCGGAGGGGCTCGGTCCCGGGCACGTCCCGGGTCCGCCTGGCCTCGAAGCCCGCCCCCTCGAGGGCGTCGATCGTCCTGGCCAGGTGCGGGGTGGCGATGACCACATGATCGAGACGGCTCACGCCGTTCGGGTGGACGACGGGCTCGCCGGGCGGCTCGTCGACCCACGTGGTGGTCAGTCCGTCGAGGTCGGTCGGGCCGCCAGCGCCGGCGAGCTCCCAGCCGATCACCCCGGCGTCGGCACCGTCGCCGGTGTCGTTGCCGAACCGCAGCTCGATCGATCCGATGCGGGTGCGGCCGTCGTCGACGGCGAAGCCGGCAGCCGCCCAACCATCGGGCCGATCGCGGAGGTGCAGCCGCCGGAGCTGCGGCGACGAGGGCTGGTCGGACATGGCGGCCAAGGCTAGTTGGTCGTCGCTCGCCGAGCCCGTCCGTCGAGCCCGTCCTGATGAGCCATCCGCCGAGCCCGTCGGCCTGGCGGCAACGCCGGCGGCGGTCGACGGCGCGGGCCGACGCTCGCTGCGCCGCCGTCGCCGGAGGTGCTAGACACGGCGGTGGGCCCGCCGACCCGGGCGAGGCCAGACCGACGGAGGCCGACGAGGCCGAAGGAGCGAGGGAGCCCGATGAGCGCCGAGCCCAACCAGTTCCGCACCCTGCGGGTCACGGTGACCGACCACGTTGCCGTTGCCGAGATCGACAACCCGCCGATCAACCTGTTCACCCCGGACGTGTTCGGCGATCTGCGGGCGCTGCCCGACCATCTCGAGCACGACACGGATGCTCGGGTCCTGATCCTCCGCAGCGCCGACCCCGACTTCTTCATCGCCCACTACGACGTGTCCCAGATCCTCGAGTTCCCCATCGACACGCCGGTCGTCCGTGACACCGAGCTCAAGGGCTTCCACAAGATGTGCGAGCGCTACCGGACGATGTCGATCCCGACGATCTGTGAGATCGCCGGTCGGGTCGGTGGGGGCGGCGGTGAGTTCGCCGCTTCGTGTGACATGCGATTCGGCACCGACGCCACGACGTTGTGCCAGATGGAGGTCCCGCTCGGGATCCTGCCGGGCGGCACCGGGACCCAGCGGCTGCCCCGCCTGCTCGGCCGGGGTCGGGCGATGGAGGTCGTGCTCGGCGGCGACGACATCGACGGCGCCACGCTCGAACGCTGGGGGTGGCTGAACCGGCTGCTCCCGGCCGCCGAGCTGACCTCGTTCGTCGATGCGTTCGCGGCCCGGATCGCCGGGTTCCCGCCGGAGGCGGTGGCCCGGGCCAAGGCGTCGGTGCTGGCCGCCGGTCCCGATCCGACCGAGGGGCTGTTGACCGAGGCCCACCTGTTCCAGGAGACCCTGCGGGAGCCGTCGTCCCAGCAGCGCATGCGGGCCTTCCTCGAGCGGGGCGGTCAGACCAGGGAGGGCGAGCTCCGCGTCGGCGCCCTCGGCGCCGAGCTCGGGCCGGACGGGCCCGGCCGCGAGGCCGGGGCTTCGTGAGCCTCCCCCCCGAGCTTCGGGCCGAAGCCGAGCGCTGGGCCGCCATCGACGCCGAGCACGGCGACGAGATCCGACGCCTCCTCGCCGCGGCCGACGCCGCGCAGGCCGAGACCGACGCCGCCGCGCAGGCCGAGACCGATGACGCAGCGCGGCCTGCGGCCGATGACGCTGCGCGGCCTGCGACCGATGACCCCGCACGGGCCTCGGCGGCCTCGAACGCAGCACGGGCCGAGACCGACGCCGTGGGTGGGCATGACCCCGCAGGGGCTGCGGCCGAGCTGGGCCGGCTGTTCGGGTCTCGGGTTGCGTTCGGCACCGCCGGTCTGCGAGCGGCGATGGGGCCAGGACCGGCCAGGATGAACCGGCTGGTCGTGCGCCAGACCACGGCCGGCCTGCTCGACTGGCTGGGCGCCGAGCCAACCGTGGTCATCGGCTACGACGCCCGTCACCACAGCCGACGCTTCGCCCATGACGTCGCCGCCGTCGTGCTCGATCGGGGCGGCCGGGCCCTCGTCGTCGACCGGCCGGCCCCCACCCCCGTGCTGGCCCTCGCCGTGCTCGACCAGCGGGCCGACGCCGGGATCGTGATCACGGCGAGCCACAACCCGGCGGCCGACAACGGCTACAAGCTCTACCTCGGTGACGGCATCCAGCTCGTCCCGCCGGCCGACTCCGAGATCGCGGCCGCCATCGACCGCCTCGCCACCGTCGACCCGTTGCCCGGCATCGCCGGCGCCGGCGAGGACGACCCGCTGCCCTCCGGAGCCGAGGACATCGCGGAGGCCGCACTGGCCCGTCATCGGGAGGTGGCCATGGCGGCCCTGCTCACCGAGCACCGGGCGGTCCACGTCCTCTACACCGCCATGCACGGCGTCGGCGGCGCCCACCTGCTCGACTGCTTCGAGGCCGCCGGCTTCCCGGCGCCGGCGGTGGTGGCCGAGCAGTTCGAGCCCGACCCCGAGTTCCCGACCGCCTCGTTCCCCAACCCGGAGGAACCGGGGGCCCTCGATCTGGCGCTGGCCGCGGCCGAGGCGTCGATCGACACCGAGTCGCCCGTCGACGTCGTGATCGCCAACGACCCGGACGCCGACCGGCTGGCCGTGGCCGTTCCGGATCGCAACGGTCGATGGTCGCGGCTGACCGGCGACGAGGTCGGCGCCCTCCTGGCCGACCATGTCCTTCGCCACCGTCCGAGCGCAGCCGAGTCCGGCGGTCGAGCCGTCCTGGCGTCGTCGATCGTGTCGTCCCGGTTCATCGACCGGCTCGCCGAGGGCGGCGACGCCGACAGCGTCCGCACCCTCACCGGCTTCAAGTGGGTGGCCCGCCCGATCGTCGATCGACCCGGCGATCCCTACCTGCTCGGCTACGAGGAGGCCCTCGGCTACTGCGTCGGCGACCGGGTGCGGGACAAGGACGGGATCTCCGCCGCCCTGGTGCTGGCGGAACTGGCCGCCGACTGCCGCCGGAAGGGCCGGACGCTCCGGGACCGGCTCGACGAGCTGGCCGTCGCCAACGGTCTGTACGCCACCGCCCAGGTGACGGTCCGGCTCGACGATCTCGACGCCGATGAACGGGAGCGGTTGATGACCGCCGCCGTCGGGGTGGACCCGGTTGAGTTGGCCGGCGTTGCCGTGGTCGGTCGGGAGGACCTGGCCGAGGGGCGCCTGCTACCGCCGACGGCCGGGATCGTCCTCGACCTGGCCGACGGGGCGAGGGTCATCGTCCGCCCGAGCGGCACCGAGCCGAAGGTCAAGGCCTATCTCGAGGTCGTCGTCGACGACGTTCCGGCCGGGGGGATCGGGGCGACCCGAGCGGCGGCGGACGGTCGTCTG
>JBCCVL010000255.1:0-5850 GCA_039195375.1 Actinomycetota bacterium | reverse complement strand
GAGCGGGTTTCTCACGTGGGGCTAACAAGAGTTGAACTTGTGACCTCACCCTTATCAGGGGTGCGCTCTAACCAACTGAGCTATAGCCCCGGAGGACACAACGCTATCGGGCGGGAGGCCCGACGGCTACCGACTATCCGGCCGTGACATCGACCTCGGGTTGGGCCTTGCGGCGCCGCACCCGGACCGTCTCCTCCTCGATCACGGTCATCCGGATCCCGCCGACCAGATCCGAGATCAGGTTGAACACCACGGTCAAGAGCACGAGCAACACCGACGACGCCAGGGTCAGGATGCCGGCGATCGCAACGGCAGCCCGGAACACCACGTCACCCTTGATCTCGAACGTCTCGTAGTCGCCCAGCTCGAGGATGAAGCCCTCGAGATCTTCGATCGTGCCTGCAGCCTCGGCGGCGTTCCACACCAACACACTCGCCAGCAGCAACGCGGCGAAGACACACAGGTGGAACAGCACCGAGAACGTGAGCACCGACCACGGATCGACGTGCCGGACCACCCGACGGACCTTGCGGGACTGCAGCCGCCTCGACCGGCGGAACAGGTTGATCCACGAGCCCCGACGGAAGACCTCACGCCCGGACTCCCTTGCCCTCGACTCGGCCTCGAGCCGAGCGGCCTGGATCTCGTCGTCACGGGTTTCGACCCGGGTGACCTCACCCGTGTGGGCCGGATGGGCCCCGGGCCGATCGAGCTCGGGCGCCCGGTTCGACGGCGCCTCGCCGACGATGGGTGGCGACGACGGCACCTCCATGCCCGGCGCCATCTCCGCCGCCACGGCGGGAACCGACGGCCCGGGTGGCGCCGGGGTCGACGTCGTTGCCGCCGGAGCCAGGCCGGCCTCGGCCAGGGCCTCGTCGACCGTCAAACGGTCGAGCTCGCCGGTCACGGCCACCGTGTCAGCCATCGCGGCATGTGCCAGCGCCGACGGCGCCGGCTCGGCCGCACCGGCCGGCACCGCGGCCCCAGGCGGCGGGCCGCCGAACACCGTCTCGTCGTCGGACGAGCCACTGTGGTCGGAGCCCTCGGGTCCGTCGGCGTCGGCCGCCGACGGTCCAGCATCGTCACCGTCGACGGTCGCGGCGTCGTCCGCGACGATCTCGACCGTCGAGTCGGTGGACGACCCGGCGGCGCCATCGACCCCGTCATCCGAGCCGTCGGCATCGGACCTCGGCTCCGAGGTGGTCAGATCGACGTCGGCAGCGGAGATCTCCGCCGTCTGCGTTGCGTCGGTCACCATCCCGTCCGGGGCGGCATCGCCGGTGGACCCGTCGGTGTCGTTCGTTCCGTCGACCGTGCTGTCGGCGTTGCCGTCAGCCTGGCCGTCGACGCTGCCGTCGATTTTGGCGTCAGCCTGGCCGTCGACCGTGCCAGCGACACCGACGCCGATGGTGTCACCGTCGTCGGAGTCGCCATTGGTCGAACCATCGTCGGCGCGGGCCTCGACCGACACCCAGCCGTCTTCGAGGTCGTCCTCGGCGCCGCCGACGATGATCTTCGACCGGTCGGACACGGCGGGCTTGGCCGCCGACTTGATGTCGTCGAGTGCGGACTTGACCCCCTGCACCACGGCCTCGTCGACCGCGGCCTGATCGTCGCCGGCCAATTCGGTCGGCGTCGGCGGACCGCTGGAGGCGACGTCGAACTCGGCGGTGTCGCCGTTGCCGGAACTCGGCCGGGCCCGTCCGGACGCTCCCCCACCCGACCGATTCTTGCGGCGGGACTTCTTCGAGCGGCGCTGGCCGGCGTTCGACCGGTTGGCCTGGCCACCGGGTCCGCCATCGCCAGACGTGGCCGTCGATCCCTTGCGGCCTTGCTTGATGCCTTCCGTCGGCTCGAAACCGAGGGCAGCGACGAGCGCCTCACCGATGTCGGCCTGGCCGGCCGGCGGGTTGTCCTCAGCGCTCATACAGTCCCCGAGTCTATGGCAGGATCGTGAGAGAAGATGGTCAGGCCGGGAGGCAATCCACACCCCTCGTCTGGCGGATTCACGAGGTGGCGACGGCGTGTCGGGCGGCCCCTGCGCTGGCCCGTAGCCGGCCCGAGGCCACCACGACCACCACGGTAGGCGAGATCGCCGTCGATGCCCCGAACCCGGCGGTAGTTCCCATCCCGGGAACGGTCGAGCCGGCCGCGTCGGCCTCGGGAACGGCGATCGATGCGATCGACACGAGCCGGGCGCCGTTGGCTTCCGCTGCGTCCGTCGCTGCCGCGACGGCGCCGGGCCCACCGTCGACGGGTCCGGCAACCACCTCGGCGGCCGCGGCCAACGCTGCGGCATCGGCCGCCCATTGCAGGCGGGCCTGCCGTACCCGGACCTCGGCCGAGATCACGAGCAGGGTCAACGCCAACGCCGCCACGCCGAGCGCAACGGCGGTCAGCGGGATCGCCGACCCCCGCTCCGACCCACACCGGGCACGCCGCTCGGGCGACCGCCGTCGATCCCGCTCCGGATCCGGCATTCGGTCCGCGGGGGCGTGGACGCCCCCAAGCCATCGTCGATCCTCGTCCATGTGTGCACTCCAACTCGCCGGTCATCGGCAGCGGTGTGCTGCGAGGGGTGGTGACGGCTTCGAGCCGACCGACCGACGCCGCGCCCCGGGCGAGGCGCCGCCGGCGATCAGCCGGAGCCGTGCGTCTCGTCGTCGGTTCCACCGTCGCCCGGGGTGTCACCGTTGTCGGACTGTCCGTCGCCGTTACCGACGGCGGCATCGGTGGCGGCGACGTCAACCGCCGGATCACCCTCGTCACCGGACGGGTCCTCGGCCTCTTCCTCGGCCTCGGCCTCGTCTTCGTGTCCGGCGTCGTCGACCGTGAAGAGGCGGGCCAGCGCCGCCACCCGTTCGCCGTCGCCGAGGCTCATGACCGTGACACCGGTGGCGTCGCGGCCCTGGATCGAGACGTCGTCGACCATCGTGCGGATGATCACCCCGCCGGACGAGACGAGCATGATCTCGTCGTCCGGGGCGACGAACATCGCGCCGATGACCTCGCCCTTGCGCTCGTTGACCCCGATGGCCCGAACGCCGAGCCCTGACCGCTTCTTGCGGGAGAACTGGTCCGGCCCGACCCGCTTGCCGAAGCCCTCGCTGGTCACCACCAGGAACTCGGTTCCCTCGGCCTCGGTGAACACGTCACAGCTGACGAGGGCGTCGCCGTCGCGGAACTTCATGCCGACGACACCGGCCGCCGTTCGTCCCATCGGCCGCACGTCCTGCTCGGAGAACCGCAGGGCCTGACCACGGCGGGAGGTGAGGAAGATGTCGTCTTCGCCGTTGGTCGGCACGACGGAGACCAACTCGTCGCCGTCGTTGAGCTTGATGGCGATGAGCCCGGCCTTGAGCGACGAGTCGTACGCGGTGAAGAGCGTCTTCTTCACCCGACCCTGGCGGGTGGCGAAGAACAGGAACCGGTTGGTCTCGTAGTCGCGGGTGTCGATGATCGTCTGGATCGCCTCGTCACCCTCGAGCGGCAACAGGTTGACCAGCGCCGTACCCCGCGAGGTCCGCCCGGTCACCGGGATCTCATGGGCCTTGATCCGGTAGACCCGGCCGCGGTTCGAGAAGAACAGCAGATAGGCGTGTGCCGAGGTGTGCAGCAGCTGGGTGACGAGGTCCTCGTCGTCGTCCTTCAGCTTGGCTGCGCTGACCCCACGGCCGCCGCGGCCCTGGGTGCGGAACTCCTCGGCCGAGACGGACTTGATGTAGCCGGTGGACGACAGGGTGACGACCAGGTCCTCGTCGTCGATGAGGTCCTCGATGTCGAGTTCCCCTGGATCGGGCACCAGCTCGGTCTGGCGGGGGGTGGCGTGCTCGGCGGCGATGGCCGCCATCTCCTCCTTGATGACCGCATCGAGCTTGGCCGGATCGGCCAGCAGGCCCTCCAGATACTCGATCGTCTCCCGGAGTTCGGTCAGCTCCGCCTCGAGCTCGATGCGAGCCAGCCGGGTGAGGCGACCGAGCTGCATGTCGAGGATGTAGTTGGCCTGGATCTCGGAGAACTCGAACGGCTCGGCCATGAGCGCCGTGCGGGCCGCCCCCCGATCGTCTGAGGCCCGGATCGTTGCGATGATCTCGTCGATCAGGTCGAGTGCCGTGAGCAGGCCCTCGACGATGTGGGCCCTGGCCTCGGCCTTGTCCAACCGGTACTCGGTTCGACGACGGAGGACCTCGCGCTGGTGCTCGACGTAGGCGACCAGCACCTCCCGCAGGTTGAGGGTGCGGGGGACGCCGTCGACGAGGGCAACCATGTTGACCGAGAACGTCGACTGCATCGGCGTGTACTTGTAGAGGTTGTTCAGCACCACGAGGGCGTTGGCGTCACGCTTCAGCTCGAAGACCAGCCGCAGCTCGCCCTTGGCCGACTCGTTGCGGATCTCCCGGATGCCGGTGACATCACCTTTCTCGACCAGCTCGGCGGTCTTGCGGGCGATCTGGTCGACCGACGTCTGGTACGGCACCTCGGTGACCACGATCTGGTGGCCGCCGGTGCGGGTCTCGACGATCTCGGCCACGGCCCGCATCCGCACCGAGCCACGCCCGGTGCGGTAGGCGTCACGGATCCCGACCCGCCCGAGGATCTGGGCCCTCGTCGGGAAGTCGGGGCCCTTGACGAACTCCATCAGCTCGTCCGGCGTCGACTCGGGGTTGTCGATCAGGTGGATGGCGGCGTCGACCGTCTCCTGCAGGTTGTGCGGCGGGATGTTGGTCGCCATCCCGACCGCGATGCCCTGGGAGCCGTTGACCAGCAGGTTGGGGAATCGGGCCGGGAGCACCTCGGGTTCGGAGTGCTTGCCGTCGAAGTTGGGGGCGAAGTCGACCGTGTCCTCGTCGATGTCGGCCAGCAGCTCCATGGCCAGGTTGGTCAACCGGCACTCGGTGTAGCGGTAGGCCGCCGGCGGATCGTCAGGCGAACCGAAGTTGCCGTGGGGGTCGATCAGCGTGTGGCGCAGCGAGAAGTTCTGGCCCATGCGGACCAGCGAGTCGTAGATCGCGGTGTCGCCGTGGGGGTGGTACTTGCCGATGACGTCACCGACGACGGTGGCGCACTTGACGTGGCCACGGTCCGGACGGTGTCCGGCGTCGAACATCGACCAGAGGATCCGGCGGTGGACCGGCTTGAGGCCGTCACGGGCGTCCGGGAGCGCCCGCGAGATGATGACCGACATCGCATACTCGAGGAAGGATTGCTCCATCTCGTTCTGGATCTCGATCGGCTCGACACTGTCGTCAGGGCCGTGGTCGGGCTGGTCACCCTCCTCCTCGGTTGGAGGCGCCTGATCGCTCATGTGCAGCTGCCAAGTGGTCGGTTCGGCACCTTCCTAGTGTATCGGCGCGGGGGTGGTCTCAGCCGTGACCGGCCTCGTCGGGGGCGACGGTGGGCAGTGGGCGCAAACGGTCGGTCCTCGGTCCGGACCGGAGCCGCCGGCTCGGCCGCGCAGACTGTTCGGTATCTGGGTTCGGGGGGTGCCGTCTGGTTCCCGACACCACGGCGACACCCCGTCGACCGCAGCCAGGAGACCAGCCGACCAATGCCGCACCAGGGCAACCACTCGATCACCGCCGCAGGATCCGAGGCGGGAGCTCCGGCTCCGAACGAGCTCGTGCAGGACCGATCCACCGCCCCCCTGCGGCTCGTCGAGCCGGAGCCGGGGCCGAGGCTCGACGTGGTCGCACCGCCGCCGCCGATGCGGTCACTGGTGTTGACGGCGATGGCGGCGCTGTTCTTCCTCTCTGGCGGAATCGCCAACTACGTCGTGCCGGACTTCAGCAGCCCGCTCCACATCCTCGGGAGCTCCACGATGCTGGTGAACGTGGCCGCGTCGTCAGGACT
>JBCCVL010000254.1:0-5882 GCA_039195375.1 Actinomycetota bacterium | reverse complement strand
TGTCGCGCTCGACCTACCGCCGCGGCGACGTCGAGGCCGCGCTGGCGTCGTCGACCCACGTGGTCACCGAGACGTTCCCGACCCCGCGGATCGAGCACGCCTTCGTCGAGCCCGAATCGACCCTGGCCGTGCCGGGCCCGGCCGGCCGACCCCTGCCCCTCACCGCCGGCGGCTCGGTCGGCGACGACACCAACGACGACGACGTCGCCACGCCGGTCGTGGCCGACGTCGATCGGATGATCGTCTACAGCGGCGGCCAGGGCATCTGGGACGACCGCAACGACATCGCCCGCATCCTCGACATCGACCCGTCGCTCGTCGTGACCGAGCTGGTGTCGAACGGCGGGGCCTTCGGCGGCAAGGAGGACATGTCGAACCAGGGCCAGACCGCGCTGGCGGCCTGGCTGCTCGGCCGACCGGTCCGGACCACCTTCTCCCGCGAGGAGTCGCTGTTGGTCCACACCAAGCGCCACCCGATCCGGATGGAGTACCGGGCCGGCTGCGACGCCGACGGCACGCTGACCGCCCTCGCCGTGCAGATGGTCGGCGACTCCGGGCCCTACGCCTCGGTCGGGATGAAGGTGCTGGAGCGGGCCGCAGGCCACGCCTCCGGTCCCTATGTCGTGCCCAACATCGCCGTCGACGCCATCGCCGCCCGCACCAACAACTCGGTCTGCGGCGCGTTCCGCGGCTTCGGGGCCAACCAGGCCCAGTTCGCCATGGAGGGGGTCATGGACCGCCTGGCCGCGGCGGCCGGGATCAGCGGCTGGGAGATGCGGAGCCGCAACGTGGTCGACCCGGGCGACGTCTGGGGGCCAGGCCAGATCATGAGCGATGGCTCGGCCGGCGCCAGGGCCTGTCTCGATGCGGTGCGCGACGAGTACGAGGCGGCGGTGGCCGCCGGCAAGTCGGTCGGCGTCGGGCTCGGCCTCAAGAACTCGGGTCTCGGCAACGGTTTCAACGAGGTGGCGCGCGCTGTCGTGCGATTCCGCCCCGAAGGGGCGGACAGGGAGACCGTGGAGGTGCGGCACTGCTGGACCGAGATGGGCCAGGGCGTGCACACCGTCGCCCTGCAGGTCGCGGTCGAGGAGCTGGGTGTGTCGGCCGACCAGGTCGAGGTGATCGTCGACTCGACCCGGGAGCTCGGGGCGGGGCAGACCACCGGCAGCCGGGGCACCCTGATGGGGGCCGGCGCGGTGGCCGACGCCTGCAAACGCGCGATGGCCGACGGCTGCAAGCCCGGCCTCGACTACGAGGGTGAGTACCGGGTCGACTGGACCAACTCGCTCAGCGAGGGCCTGGAGCACCCGGTGATCCACTCGACGTTCGGCTACGCGTCCCAACTGGTCGTGATGGACCCCGAGACGGCGCAGGTCGAGAAGGTGGTGGCGGCCCACGACGTCGGACGGGCCGTCAACCCACTCCTGTGCGAGGGCCAGATCGAGGGGGCGGTGCACATGGGTCTCGGCTACGCCCTCTCCGAGGGTTTCCCCTGCGATCCAGACGGCCTGCCGCTCAACGACACGCTCCGCAGTCTGGAGATCATCCGACCGAAGGACATGCCGCCGGTCGACGTGAAGCTGATCGAATCCCCCGAGCCAGACGCGCCCTACGGCATCAAGGGCGTCGGCGAGATCGGGCTGGTCCCGACGGCCGGGGCGGTGGCCGCCGCGCTGCAGGCCACCGACGGCACCTGGCGGACCGAGCTGCCGCTGGTGCACGAGGCCAACCGGGAGCGCCCGTGGTCGACCACGCCGTTGTCGGACGTGTTCGAACGCCTCGATCGGGAGGGCTGATGGCCGACCCGGCGCCGGCACTGCACCCGGATCAGACCCCCGGTCTCGTCTGCGCCCACCATCACCTGTACTCGGCGCTGGCCCGGGGCATGCCGGCCCCGCCCCGCACCCCGACCGAGTTCATCGAGATCCTCGAGCTCGTCTGGTGGCGGCTCGACTGCGCGCTCGACGACGACCTGATCGAGTGGTCGGCCAAGCTCGGTGCCCTGGAGGCGCTGGCCCGGGGCTGCACCTCGATCGTCGACCACCACGAGTCGCCAAACGCCATCGACGGGTCGCTGTCGATCATCGCCGAGGCCTGCGCCGAGGTCGGCGTCCGGGTCAACTGCGCTTACGGCGTGACCGACCGCCACGGCCCCGAGGGCGCCGCCGCCGGCCTTGGTGAGAACGACCGATTCCTCCGGGAGGGCGGAGCGGGCATGGTCGGGATCCACGCCGCCTTCACCTGCACCGACGACACGATCGCTGCCGCGGCCGAGCTGGCCAGCAACCACGGCGTCGGGGTGCACGTGCACGTGGCCGAGGGCCCGGCCGACACCTGGGACCGGCTCCGGGGCCACACCGCCGACGACTGGTGGCTGGTCCACGGCGTGCACCTGCCAGACGACCACGGGCTGCGTGGGACCGTGGTCCACAACCCCCGCTCCAACATGAACAACGCCGTCGGCTACGCCAGGCCCGCCCGCTTCGCCGAGGCCGGCCTGCCGGTCGCCCTCGGCACCGACGGGATCGGGGCGGACATGCTCGACGAGTTCCGGGTGGCCTTCGTCCGCGCCCGCGAGCACGACGTGACCGCCACCCCAGACGAACCCTGGGGCTGGCTGGAGACGGGCCGCCGTCTGTTCCCCGACTCGGCGGGCGACGTCGTGACCTGGGACTATCCGGTGATGGACCCGTGGCGCCTGGCCTACTCCCCCGGCGTTTCGCCGATCCTGGTCGAGGTCGATGGCCACGACGGCCGGGAGACCCTGTGGGCCGACGGGGCCCCGACCCGGGTCGACGGCGACGAGATCCGCACCAAGGCGGCCGAGGCCGCCACCCGACTCTTCGAACGACTGGAAGCCTGATCCGACCATGACCGCGACCACGACCTCATCGACGAGCATCGACCGGCCCGGGTCGGGCCTGGCGGTCTTCGACGACTTCGCCGCCGGCGGCGAACCGGCGTACGCCAACGCCGTCCAGCGGTTCCGGGAGCAGGGCATCGTGTTGCCGACCTTCGCCCAGCTACGGGACCCGTCGACGATTCCGGCCTCGATCACCGAGGCGTTGGCAGGCGTCGACAAGGACGCACCGGACCCCCGCAACCTATTCCGGGTCCACTGGTTCAACGGTCACGCCGACGACCCGGTCGGTCCCAACCACCCCGACGTGGTCGACGTGCCCGACCACGTCGAGCTCCCCTCCGAGCTGACCGGGGTCGAGGCCAGGATCGTGCTCGCCTTCGGCAACCGGTTCCCGATGATCCGGGCCCACAAGGTCCTGGCCGCCTACTCGTGCCTGGTGGCCCGCCTGGTCACCGGCCGGTTCGACCCGACCGCCAGCCGGGCCATCTGGCCGTCAACCGGCAACTACGCCAGGGGCGGGGTCGCCATCTCCCGCATCATGGGCTGCCGCGGGGTCGCAGTGTTGCCCGAGGGGATGAGCCGGGAGCGGTTCGAGTGGCTCGACCGCTGGATCGAGCACCCCGACGACGTGATCAGGACCTACGGCACCGAGAGCAACGTGAAGGAGATCTACGACGAGTGCAACCGGCTGGCCCAGGATCCGACCAACGTGATCCTCAACCAGTTCAGCGAGTTCTCGAATCACCTCGGCCACTACGGGGTGACCGGCCCGGCGCTGGAGACCGTCTACCGCCACGTCACCGCGGATCGGCCAGGCCGGCTTGCCGCCTTCGTGTCGGCGTCTGGCTCGGCCGGCACGCTCGGGGCCGGCGACTACCTCAAGGACACCAAGCAGGCCAGGATCGTGGCCGTCGAGGCCCTGGAGTGCCCGACGCTGCTCTACAACGGGTTCGGCGACCACAACATCCAGGGCATCGGCGACAAGCACGTGCCGCTGATCCACAACGTCACCAACACCGACCTGGTGGTCGGGATCAGCGACCGTTCGACCGACGAGCTCGACGTGCTGTTCAACTCGCCGGCCGGCAAGCGGGTCCTGACCGAGCGTGGCGTGCCCGAGCCGGTGATCGACGCCCTGGTCGACATGGGCTACTCGTCGATCTGCAACACCCTGGCCGCCATCACCGCGGCCAAGCGGTGGGGCCTCGGACCGGACGACGTGATCGTGACCGTGGCCACCGATGGTTCGGAGCTGTACGACTCGGAGCGGGAGAAGGTGCTGTCGACCCACTACCCCGGCGGGTTCGACGACGACGAGGCGGCGGCGGTCTTCACCCGGCACCTGGAGGACGTGTCGACCGAGCACGCGCTGGACATGGGGCCGGTGGAGCGGGACCGGGTGTTCAACCTCGGTTACTTCACCTGGGTCGAGCAGCAGGGGGTGTCGATCCCCGACTTCGAGGTCAGGCGGGACCAGGCCTGGTGGGACGGCCTGCGCCCGCTGCTCGACGGCTGGGACGAGCGGATCCGCCAGTTCAACGCCGACGTCGGCGTCGCCACGACCGACTGAGCCCGTGCATCCCTTCATCGAGTACCGGGACCGGCTCGACGCCTACCGCCCCGTTGCCGATGGCCGCCTGAGCGACGACCGGTTCGTCGAGCTGGTGGCCCGCCTCGACGCCAAGGTGGCGTCGGTCGACGGTGACGGTTTCGCCGTGACCCCGCTGCGGCCCGCCCCCGGGCTGGCGGCGGCCGCCGGGTTCGACGGCGAGCTGTTCGTCAAGGACGAGACCGGCAACGTGGCCGGCTCCCACAAGGCCCGACACCTGTTCGCCACTGCGCTCGGGCTCCTGGTCGACGAGGAGCTGGGCGCGGCCCCGGCCGGCCGGCTGGCCATCGCCAGCTGCGGCAATGCGGCGCTGGCGGCCGGTGTGGTCGCAGCCGCGCTGGAGCGGACGTTGGAGGTGTTCGTGCCGACCTGGGCCGACGACGGAATCGTGCACCGACTGACCGGGCTCGGGGCCGAGGTCACCCGCTGCCCCCGCATCGACGGCGAGGCCGGCGATCCGGCCTACCTGCGGTTCCGGGAGGCGGTCGACGGCGGCGCCAACCCGTTCTCGGTGCAGGGCACCGACACGCCATCGGCGTTCGACGGCGGCCGGACCCTCGGCTGGGAGCTGGCCGACCAGGTGCCCGGCGGCATCCGAGATGACGACCACCTCTACCTCCAGGTCGGCGGCGGGGCCATGGCCACGGCGGCCTCGCTCGGTGCCCCCGAGGCCAGGCTGTTCCCGGTCCAGGCCGAGGGCTGCGCCCCGCTCCGCCGGGCCTGGGAACGGCTGGTGGGTGACGGGTTCGATCTCGATCGGGCGGCGACCGAACCCGACCGCTACATGTGGGCCTGGGAAGACGAGCCGCACTCGGCCGCCACCGGCATCCTCGACGACGTCACCTACGACTGGCTCCCGCTCCTCCAGCGGACCCGCGACACGGGCGGCGAGCCGCTCGTGGTGCCCGAGCCGCTGGTCCTGCGGGCCAACGAGCTCGCCAGGACCGCCACCGACATCCCGGTCTCCCACACCGGCTCGGCCGGGCTGGCCGGGCTGTTGACCCAATTGGCGGCCGGGGAGGCGCCGACGGGCGGGCGAGCCATCGTCGCCTTCACCGGGGTCGCCCGCAACGCTGCATGCTGACGGCCTACGTCCTCGATCGTCCGGAGTGGTACCTTCGCCGGCCATGGCGGAGCTCGAGCGAGACGGCGAACCAGCGATCCACTACGTCGACCATGGCGGCGATGGTCCGCCCGTTGTCCTGGTCCACGGCATCACCGAGTCGGCCGCGAGCTGGGACCCGATCGTCGAACGGCTCGGCAGCGATCGCCGGACGGTGGCCCTCGACCTGCGGGGCCACGGCCGGTCGGGCACCGCCGACCGCTACGACCTGGAGGTCATGGCCGGCGACGTCGTCGCCGTGCTCCAGGAGCTCGACCTGCTCGGCACCGCCAATCTGGTCGGCCACT
>JBCCVL010000253.1:0-5935 GCA_039195375.1 Actinomycetota bacterium | reverse complement strand
TCCTCGAGGGCACCGAACGACACACCGCTGCGATGACGCAGGGCCAGGAGGGCAAGCGCGACCCTGGCCCGCTCACCCGACACGGTCACGAGTTCGTCGTCGATGATGCAGGCGAGGTCGCCGAGTTCGCTGACTCGCACGTTCGGGTGTGTTGGTTCAGGCCGGTTCTGCGACATCGGAAGGGGCAACGCTCGGAGCTGGCGTCGGCGTGCCTGGCGAAGAGTCTGCCTCCTGGCCGACGGCCCGGCCGCCGAGCGACGGGCACCCCAGTTCCCCTCGACGTGCGAACGAGGGATACTCAGATCGTGGCCGTCCCCGTGGCGGCCGTCGCCGACACCGCGGACGCGGCGATGGCGCCACGCTGCTCACGCCAGCTCACTCCATCCGTCGGCCGGACATGCCGTCGATCACGCTCCCTCGGGCTCGGCGACCGGTCGTCGGCCCGGTCACGCAGCCGCCGCGACGACTCCCGTCAGCGCGCTGAGATCGTCGAGCACATCGAAGTGCCGGACCTCGAAGTCGTCGAAGCCTTCGGTTGCCATCAGGCCGGCGGCCAACTCGCTGCTCAGATAGCCCTCGGCGGCGGCTCGGTCGACGAAGACGTGGAACCCCCCGTAGCCGTCGTCGGTGGCGATCCACGCCTTGCTGACCAACCCGGGCTGGTCACGCAGTCGAGCGGCGTAGTCGGCGAACGGCTCGGCTAGGTCGTCTGGCGATGCCTCGCAGACGAAGGTGATGAGTAGTCCATGCATGTGTCAGCTCCATCCGGTTCACGAGGTGCCCCTGGCTCGGTGAGCACCGGCCACACCATCGCGGACCTCGATAACGCGCCGATAACACCGGTCCGATCCCCATGGCGCCTCGTCCGACCCGGCGGGACTCTCGGCCGCCGACGCCGCCTTCGTCGATCGTCGTCAACGCCGGTCGACCCCGACCGCCGTCAGCACCTCCAGGCAATCGCCCTCGCGGCCGGGTGACCTCGCGGCCACGAACGGGCTCCACCGTCGCCTGGCGCTTGCCGGCGAACAACGCGGGATCGATACTGGTCGGCGACGATGGACGGCCGAGCGACAGGACGACGGTGAGCGACGATCGGGAGTGGGCACGGACCGAGCGATCCGTCGGGAACGACGGCCTTGCGGCCGTCGCCATCGCGCTCATCACCCTCGGCCTCATCGCCTTTGTCATCGTCTCGTTGGTGTAGCCCCTCGGCCCATCGGATGGCGGTACCCCGCCCGGTGTGATGGGATAGCCGGACTGCGGCCCTGTTGATGGGTGTGGACCGAGTTCGCTCTCGGACCGCCGCGGGGCCACTGCCAGGGGAAACCAAGGGGGAAATGATGACAACCGAACCTGTGCCTGCGCGTCGGCGCGCTCGGAGGGGAACCGGGCCGCTTCTGCGAAAGGCGTTGGCGCTGCTCGCCGTGTTTGCGCTCGTCGCCGCCGCCTGTGGCGGTGACGATGACGACGACACAGCCGCAGACTCCGGCTCCGAGACGGCCGAGACGAGCGACGAGACGGCGGAGGCCCCGACCGGCGAGCCGCTGAAGGTCATGACCGTGACCACGCTGAACGCCGCCGGTCCGACCTACCAGAACATCGCCAACACGGCCGAGGTCTACGAGGAGTACATCAACGCCAGGGGCGGCATCGCCGGTCGGCCGCTCGAGGTCACCGTCTGCGACGAGCAGTTCGATCCGGCCGTCGCCACCACCTGCGCCCGCCAGGCGGTCGAGGAAGGGATGGTGTCGATCGTCGGCTCGTTCACGTTCTTCGCCGAGTCGATCGTGCCGGTCATCGCCGAGTCCGACATCACCTGGTTCGGACCCTGTTGTCCGATCACCCCGTCCGAGCTCACCAGCCCGCACTCGTTCCCGATCGGCAACCAGCCGATGTACGCGGTCGGGGCGGTCAAGCGGGCGGTCGACGACAGCTGTCAATCGATCAACGCCGTCATCATCGAGGGGGCCGAGATCTTCATCCCGCCGATGGAGAACGCAGCTGCTGCCCTCGGCACCAGCTTCGGCGAGATCATCTCGCTCCCGGCGACGGCCCAGGACTATTCGGCCGAGGTGGCCCAGGCCACCAGCAACGGCGCCGACTGCGTGATCACCATCATCTCCGAGACGCCCTACATCACGTGGAACACGGCGTGGACCCAGTCGGGCACCGAGGCCGTGCAGTACGGGCCACAAGGCAACCTCAACGAGATCTCGGCCGCCGGCAACGAGGAGTCGACCGACGGCGACGTCATCGCCGGCATGTACCCCGACATCTCGACCGCCCCGTGGGACGAGTATCGCCAGGCCCTGATGGACGGCGGCTACGACATGTCGGAGCAGGACTACAACTCGCTCGGTGGCATGGGGACCTGGGCCGCCTTCGTCGGCTTCACCCAGATCGCCGAGACGATCGACGGTGAGATCACGGCCGAGTCGTTCTTCGAGGCTGCATCGAACACCTCGAACCTCGACCTCAACGGCATGGTCCCGTCGCTCGACTTCACCCAGGAGTGGACCGACGGGCTCGAGGGCTACCAGCGGTTGTTCAACCGAAGCGTCGTCTTCTCCACGCTTGAGGACGGCAAGGTCGTGCCGCTCACCACCGACTTCGAGGACGTCGGCGCCTTGGCCACCGGCGACGCCGGCTGAGAGACTGGCTTTGATCCACTCCCGCCCGGTGTGGGGACACCGGGCGGGGCGGGATCTGTAGGGGATACATGAACGAGGTCATCCGGTTCGCGTTGTTGGGGCTCGGCGTCGGCGCGCTCTACGCCTTCGCCTCCCAGGGCCTGATCGTCATCTACCGCGGCACCGGCGTCCTCAACTTCTCCCTCGGGGCGACCGCCATCGCCGGCGTCTTCGCCCAGTGGGAGCTCCAGACCCGGTTCGGCTGGCCGTTCCTGCCGTCGGCCATCGCCGGCATCCTCTGGTCGGCCTGGCTCGGGGTGTGGACGCACTGGTGGATCATGAAACCGCTGCGGCGGGCCAGCTCACTGGTCCGGGTGATCGCCACCCTCGGGGTGCTGATCACCATCCAGGCCGCCACCGTCATCCGCTACGGCTCCCAACCCCGCCAGATCGACAGCTGGCTGCCGACGAACCGGCTCATCCTCTACAGCGACGTCGGCATCACCGCCGACCGCCTCATCCTGCTGGCCATCGCCTCGGTCTCGGCCGCCGGGCTGTGGGCCCTCTACCGGTCGAGCCACTTCGGGCTGGCCACCGAGGCGGTATCGGAGAGCGAACGGTCGGCGTCGGCCATCGGCATCAACCCCAACTGGATCGCGGTGGGGACCTGGGCCCTCGGCTCGGCCATCGCCTGCATCGCCGGCATCCTCGTCGTCCCGATCATCACGCTGCAGATCACGTCGATGACCGGACTGGTGCTGGCCGCCCTGGCCGCCGCCCTGGTGGCCGACTTCCGCTCGTTCCCGCTGGCCACCGCGGCCGGGTTCGCCCTCGGGGTCGGCCAGTCGCTGGTCGGGCGCTTCGCCGACCAGCAGGGTCTCGGGCCGTCGCTGCCCTTCCTGGTCATCATCGTCTTCCTCGTGTTCCGGGGTCGGGCCCTCCCGCTGCGCGACTACTACCTCCGCAAGCAGCCGATGCTCGGCAACGGCCGCATCTCCTGGGACTGGACCCTGTTCCTGACCGGCGTCGTCGTGTTCCTGATGCTGACCAAGGACACGAAGTGGATCGACGCCCTGACCGTGTCGCTCGGGGTCGCCATCGTCCTGCTGTCGATCGTGCTGCTCACCGGCTACGCGGGCCAGTTGTCGTTGGCCCAGTTCGCCTTCGCCGGCTTCGGTGCCTACGTGGCCGGCCGGCTCGTCGCCGTGTTCGACATCCCGTTCCTGCTCGGCCTGGTGGCCGGCGTCGTCGCCGCCGTCCCGCTCGGCCTCGTGTTCGGGTTACCGGCGGTGCGGACCCGGGGCATCAACCTGGCCATCGTCACCCTCGGGCTCGGCACGACGATGGAGCTGATGCTGTTCCGCAACCGGAACTACACCGGCGGCGTCCAGGGCACGCAGGTCGGGAACCCCGACCTGTTCGGCTACGACATCGGCTCCATCAACCACCCGGCCCGCTACGGGATCTTCGTGCTGGCCATGACCCTGCTGACGGTCTGGGTGGTGTCGAACGTGCGTCGTGGCCGCAGCGGCCGGCGCCTGATCGCGGTACGGACCAACGAGCGGGCCGCAGCCGCGCTCGGCATCGACGTGACGCTGGCCAAGCTCTACGCCTTCTCGCTGTCGGCGGCGATCGCCGCCCTCGGCGGGATCCTGCTCGCCTTCCGCCTCAGCTCGATCAGCTACCAGTCGTTCACCAACTTCACGTCGATCACCTACGTCGGCCTGGCCCTGGTCGGCGGTGTCGGCCACCTCCTCGGGGCCTTCGTCGGGTCGACGATGGCAACCGCAGGGCTCAACCAGGAGATCCTCGAGTCGAACTGGGACGGGGTCGGGCGATGGATCCAGTTCATCGCCGGCATCTCGATCCTGCTCATGGTCCTCCTCTACTCCGACGGGGTGGCGGCCGAGTGGGTCAAGATCTGGCGCTACCTCAAGAAGCTCCGCAAGTGGGGCCAGGGCTACTTCATCGACCTGGCCGATGTCGCCGCTCCCGGCGCGATGGCGGCGGCCACCGGCGATCGCGACGAGTTGGTCGAGCAGACCCGGGTGCCGCCGCTGACCCTCGCGATCGACGAGCTGTCGGTCCGCTACACCAGCGTCGTCGCGGTCGACCGGGTCAGCGCCACGATCCGACCCGGGACCGTCACCGGCCTGATCGGCCCGAACGGGGCTGGCAAGACGTCGCTGATCGACGCCATCAGCGGTTTCGCCCCGTCGAATGGGACGGTGGTGCTGGAGGGCGAGGACGGCCAGCAGGACCTCGGCGGGCTGTCGCCCGTTCGGCGGGCCCGGGCCGGGGTCGCCCGATCGTTCCAGTCGCTCGAGCTGTTCGAGGACTCGACGGTCTTCGAGAACCTCAGCGTGGCCGCCGACCCCCAGGACCTCCGCTCCTACGTGCGGGACCTGGTCCGACCGGTCAACCCACCGTTCCCGCCCGAGGTGGTGCGGGCCATCGTCGAGTTCCGACTCGACGAGGACCTGCACCGCGACGTGCACGATCTCTCCTACGGCAAGCGTCGTCTGCTGGCCATCGCCAGGGCGGTGGCCATGCACCCGAGCGTCCTCCTGCTCGACGAGCCGGCGGCCGGTCTCAGCGCAACCGAGAGCGCCGAGCTGGCCGAGGTGGTCAGACGGCTGGCCGAGGACTGGGGCATGGCGGTGCTCGTGGTCGAGCACGACATGAACTTCGTGATGGAGGTGTGCGACGAGGTGATGGTGCTGGACTTCGGCCGCCTGATCGCCTCCGGTCCACCCGACGAGGTCCGGTCGGATCCGGCGGTCATCGCCGCCTACCTCGGTGACGAGATCGACGAACCCGTCGACGAGCCAGCGGCTGGCGTGACCGAGTCGACCGCAGCCGAGCCGGTCGGCGGCGGAGGTGGCGGGGCATGACCGACACGTCATCGGACAACCCGTCACCGGACACGATGGCCGACGCCGCGATCACGGGGACGGACGCGCCGGCCGGGAAGCCGAAGCCGCTGCTCCAGACCCGCAACCTGAAGGCCGGCTACCTCGGCCGCCCGGTGGTCGACCGCATCGACATCCACGTCGACCCCGGCGAGGTGGTCTGCCTCCTCGGACCGAACGGCGCCGGCAAGACCACCACCCTGTTGACCGTTGCCGGTGAGCTGGCCCCGGTCGACGGTCTGGTGATGTTCTCCAACGTCCCCACGTGGACCTCGATGCACACCCGGGTCCGGACCGGCGGCATCGGGCTGGTGACCGAGGAGCGGCTCGTGTTCACCAAGCTGTCGGCCCGCGACAACCTCCGGCTCGGCGGCGGCGACGTCGACACCGCCC
>JBCCVL010000252.1:0-5944 GCA_039195375.1 Actinomycetota bacterium | reverse complement strand
GCGTCGATGGGGATGCCGGGAAGCCGGTTCAGCGGCTGCGAGGGTGGCAGATCGACCTGGTTCTCCGTCTCCAGGCGGCCGAAGAAGGTCACCGAGAGCTCGGGCCCGAGGTCGACGGCACCCTCCGTTCCCGTGCCGGCGCCGGTGCCGGTTCCGGTGTCGTCGGCGGCCGGACGTGGCGCGGCCAGCCCGTCGAGCCCGTCGACCTCGACCAGAAGCTCGATGACGCCGTCCGCCGGTACGAACGTTGTCTGGGCGACGATCCTGACGATCGGCTTTGGCTCGCTGGTCTGGCCGGCGACCGGGCTGGGGGCCAGTGCCGCTCCGACGGTGACGCCGAGCAGCATCAGCAGCGCCGCCGCCAGGATCCGCGGCGTCGCCGTGTCGGTCGATCGGGTTGTGGGGGAGTGGTCTGCGTTCCGCCGCGACCGTCCGGTCACGGACCCCCGGGCCACTGGAGCACCAGCAGGCCCTGGTGGTGGCGGCGGTAGCCGAGGCGCTCGTAGAGGGCGAGGGCCTTGGCGTTGCTCTCCTGGGTGTTGACCAGCGTCTCGTCGGCTCCCCGACGGCGCAGCCAGTCGAACGAGTCGTGGACCAGCATGGAGCCGACGCCACGCCCCTGGACCGTCGGATCGACGGCCAGCCGCTGGAGGTAGCCCCGTCGGCCGGCTCGGCCGGTGACGGCGTAGCCGACGATCCTGCCGTTGAGTTTCGCCACCCGGAACCGGCGGGACGGGGTGGCGGTCTTGGCCTCCCGCAGGGCCAGCTGGTCGAACCGCCAGAAGCCGGAGAAGGCACGGCGGTCGACGTCGAGCACCGCCCGGTCGTGCCAGCGACGCCCGGCGACCGACCTGGCCGGGCTCGGGCTCGGTTCGCTCGACGCCCGGTCGAGCGACACCGAGAGCAGGTGCAGCCGCTCGAGCAACTCGAAGCCGGCCTGGTAGAACGGCTCGGCCTCGAACGGGCTCAGCGCCGGGGTGACCGCCCGGTCGACGCCGCGGCGCCGGAGTGCGTGGAGGCAGCGCTCCACATCGGCCGGGTTTGGCATCCGCCCGGTCCGCACCGGCCCGACCAGGGCGACGAACGGGTCGCCCTGCCAGGGTGCGATCCGCAGGCGACGGGCCCACGGGGCCATCCCGAGCGGCCACCGGCCCTTGGCCAGCCCCCCTCGTTCGTTTCGCCCACCAAGGGCTGGAGCTTGATCCACTGCCATCCACGATAGAACGTGGAACGGCCGGCCGGGTACGGTGGAGTGATGAGCGGTCTCCTGGTGTCGACCCACGATCTGTGCTGGGCGCACGATCCGGGACCCGGTCACCCCGAGTCGTCCCTCCGACTCACCGCCGTCCGCGACGGTCTGCACGGCAGCGCGGTGGCCGACGCCATCACCTGGATCGAGGCCCCGCCGGCCGATCGGGAACGGATCGAGGCCGTCCATCCGGCCTACCTGATCGACCAGCTCCGTGCGCTGTCCGACGTCGGCGGCGGCGCCATCGATCCCGACACGACCGTGTCGGCCCAGTCGGCCGACGCCGCGGCCAGGGCCGCCGGCGCCGGGCTCGACCTGATCGATCGGCTGGAGCGAGGCGATGGCAACGTCGGCTGGTCCATGGTCCGTCCGCCTGGCCACCACGCCACCGCCGGCCGCCAGATGGGGTTCTGCCTCTACAACAACGTGGCCGTCGCCGCCCGGTCGCTGGCCGACCGGGGCGAGCGTGTGGTCATCGTCGACATCGACGCCCATCACGGCAACGGCACCCAGGACATCTTCTACGGCGACGCCGACGTGCTGTTCGTCAGCTTCCACCAGTTCCCCTGGTACCCGTTCACCGGCCGGCCGGACGAGGTCGGCGAGGGTGACGGGGTCGGTTCGACGGTCAACGTGGCCCTGCCAGCCGGCGCCACCGGCGACGTCTACCGCCGTGCGGTCGATGAGATCGTGCAGCCGGTTGTCGACCGCTTCGGCCCGACGTGGCTCCTGATCTCCACCGGGTTCGACGCCCACCGGGCCGACCCGCTGACCGACCTCGGGCTGACCTCGACCGACTACGCCGACCTGGTCACCGCCCTCCTGCCCCTCGCCCCCGCCGGCCGTCGGCTGCTGTTCCTCGAGGGTGGCTACGACCTGCGGGCCCTGGCCGATTCGGCCGCCGCCGTCGCCGGTGCCGTGCTGTCGGAGGAGATCCGGCCGGAGGACACCTCGTCTGGCGGACCGGGAGACGAGCACGTCGAGCTGGCCCGCCAGATCCACGTCGAGCGTGGCGCAGACGGCGAGTACCCCCGCATCGATTCGCACAACGGGTGAGCCAACCGGCTCGTCCGGCTGGCGCCCGTCCGGGGCGGGGAACACAGTGGTGGCCATGAGTCCCGTTTCCACCGACATCGTCGACGACCGGATCCTCGTCGTCACCATCGACCGGCCCGAGCGCCGCAACGCCGTCGACCGGCCGACGGCCGCGCTGCTGGCCGAGGCCTTCCGGCGGTTCGACGCCGACGACGGCCTCGCCGTGGCCGTGCTGACCGGTGCCGGCGGGACCTTCTGCGCCGGGGCCGACCTGAAGGCGGTGGCCGAGGGCACCGGCAATCGCGTCGACACCGACGTCTCCGAGGACGGCCCGATGGGGGTGACCAGGATGGCGCTCGGCAAGCCGGTCGTGGCCGCTGTCGAGGGGTTCGCCGTTGCCGGCGGCCTGGAGCTGGCGCTGTGGTGCGATCTGCGGGTGGCGGCAAGCGACGCCACCTTCGGGGTCTACTGCCGGCGCTGGGGCGTTCCCCTCGTCGACGGTGGCACGATCCGCCTGCCCCGACTCATCGGTCACTCCCATGCGCTCGACCTGATCCTGACCGGACGGGGCGTTGCCGGTGACGAGGCCAAGGCGATGGGCCTGGCCAACCGCCTGGTCGAACCCGGGCAGGCGCTCGACGCTGCGGTCGACCTGGCCAGGGACCTCGCCGCGCTGCCGCAACGATGCCTCCGCTCGGACCGAACGTCGAGCTACGACCAGTGGAGCCTGTCGCTCCCCGATGCCCTGGCCAGGGAGACCGAGCTCGGGCTGGCCACCATTCGCTCGGGCGAGACGCAGGAGGGCGCAGCCCGGTTCGCCGCCGGAGCCGGGCGCCACGGCGAACCGGCGTGAGCGGCTCGCCGATGCGGGCTGCGGTGATCACCGCAGCCGGATCGGGCACCCGCATGGGGGCCCGGAAGCAGTTCCTCGAGCTGGCCCCGGGGCAGCGGATCATCGATCGGGTGGTCGCCACGTGCCGGGCCACCACGTCGTGGGTCGGGGTGGTCGTGCCGCCGGGGTCGGGCTGGGACGGCGAACCCGTCGACGCCGTCGTCGACGGAGGCACCGATCGGCTGGCGTCGTTGGCCGCAGGCCTGGCTGCGGTGCCGCCGACGGCCGAGATCGTGGTGGTGCACAGCGCCTCCCACCCGCTCGCCTCGGTCGAGCTGGTCGAGCGGCTGGTGCGGGCGGTCCAGGGTGGGGCGGACGGCGCGGTGCCGGTCCTCGCCGCCGTCGACGTGATCAAGCGCCGCCACGACGACGGCACGCTGACGACGGTCGGTCGCGATGGCCTCGGCAGCGCCCAGGCGCCGATGGCGTGGTCGAGGGCGACCCTCGATCGGGCGCTGGCCGCCGTCGCTGGTTGGACCGACGACCGGCCGGCCGATGCGGCGCCGATCGTCGAGGAGTCGGCTGCGGTCGAAGCCGTCGGTGGTCGGGTGGTCGCCGTCGACGGTGAGCTCGCCAACCTGCACGTCACCGACCCCGCCAGCCTGGAGGTGATCCGCCGCCTGGCGTGATCCCCGCCGCCGTCGCCTGGCGGCGCCGGTCAGCCCGTGGTGGCGGCGGCCCGAACCCGGAGCCCGCCCTCGACCCGGACGTGCTCGGCCACCAGCATGCCGAGCAGCAGCAGGTCGACCATCACCAGCAGCACCACCCCGTCGACGCTGCCGGCAACGAGGGTCAGCGCCAACAACACGACGATCGTGGCCAGGCGCTCCCTGGCCAGGACGCCATAGGCCCGGTAGATGAAGATGATGACCGCCAGCAGGTAGGAGGCGAGTCCGGCGAACAGCATCCACCGGAACGGCTCCGGCAGGACGTCGCCCGGGTGGAGCGTGATCTCCTCGAGCGCCGCGGCGGCCAGGATGATGCCGGCGACGAGCGGCAGGTGGCTGTAGGTGTAGACGTCCCTGGCGAAGCGGCCGCCCTCTTGCCCGTTCGTCAACTCGCTGTGGCGGTGCTCGATGGCCGGGTTCGGCCGGTCGAAGTAGCCCCACCACAGCAGCCCAGCGAAGGCGCCGGCCGCAGCCAGCACGATGACCGATCGGCCGGGGAGCCCGGCGTCCTCCTCGGCCAGCGCGTCGACCACCGGCACCGCGACGGCCACGATGACCTCGCCGAGGGCGACGATGATGATGAGCCCGTGGCGCTCGGCGAAGTGGCCGGCTCTCGTCACCCAGTCGCCCTGCCCGGCCTGGATCGTTCCCCAGAGGACCACCAGCATGGCCACCACCCAGGCGACGACCCTGGCCCGGCCGTCGAGGAACGCCCCGCCGACCATGATGGCGATGGCAAGGAAGTTGGGCGCCGCCCACCGGATCGACGTCTCGGTGAGGCCGGTGTCGGTGACGGCGTCGCCGCTGTCGGCGGTGACGATCATCAGCAGGCCGATGACCAGGATGATCGCCAGCGAGATGGCAAACGCCGGGGCCCCGCCGTCGAACGCGGCGTTGACCGAACCGGCCATCGGGATCGAGACTGCGGTGGCGACCATGAAGAGGAAGCGGACGATGCGACTATTGCCGGCGACCGCATTGGCCGACCAGGTGAACTGACTCCATGGCAGCCAGATCATCGTGAACAGCAGGACGAACTCGCCGACCCCGGTCCAGTCCGGGTGGTGGACCAGGTGGAACACCAACCGGGAGAAGGCGAAGACGAAGGCCAGGTCGAAGAACAGCTCCGACGGGTCGGCGGTGAAGTCCGCCTCCTGGTCGGGAATGGGGATGCCGCGCATTGGCGGAGTCTAGGCCGCCGTCGCGGCCCGAGTCCCGGAACGGCGTCGCCGAGCCCGGGCCGTGGGCTCGTCTGACCACCTGGGTAATTTTACCCGTCAACCCCTGGTCGTGAGCCGCTCGGCCGTCTAGGGTTGCCGCCGGGTCCGGACCGCCGACGTCGGTCCGCACACCCCGGCCGTCGCCATCGGCGACCGACCCACCGCCGCATCATCCATCGACACGGGAAGCTCTCCGCCATGTTCTCGTCCATCCGGCGCTCTGCGCCCTCCTTCGTCGCGCCCGCCGTTGCGCTGGCCGTGCTCGCCGCCCTCGTCGGCCCCGTCGCGTCGCCGGCGGCCGGTCAGGAGCCGCCGGACCTCCCGCCGGTCGGTGGTCCCGACCTCGACCCCATCGAGACGCCCGACGTGGACGCACCGGCTCCGCCGACCGGTCTGCTGGGACTCGAGGTCGGCGGACTCGTGTTCCTCGGTTGGGTCCCGAACGACGAAGCGGACATCGGGGACTACGTGGTGTTCCGCTCGGCCAGCCGCAACGGCCGGACCCAGGTCGTGGCCATCACCACCGCAAACGGCCTGCTCGACACCTCACCACGGGCAGGCGACAACTATTACACGGTGGTCGCACGCGACACCGCCGGCAACCTGTCGGCGCCGTCGGCCTCCGTCATCGTTCGGAGTGGGGAACCGCCGTCGGTTCGGGGGGCCGACGGCGAATCGCTGGTCGCCGGTACCGTCATCGGCGACCTCTCGTTGACCCGGACCGAGGATGGCGAGTCCCAGGTCCTGGTCGACGACGGGGTGGTGCCGGCCGAGCACCGGTGGACGATCCCCGCCGGCTCGGGGCGACAGTCGCTCCGGATCGTGGCCGCCATCGCCGACCTGTCGGCCGCCGAGCCCGAGCCAGGCGACCCGACGGATC
>JBCCVL010000251.1:0-5963 GCA_039195375.1 Actinomycetota bacterium | reverse complement strand
GAGCCGAGCCGCCGCCCCGCTCTCGAGCACGAACCGGGCGGCCAGGATCGCCCCGGTCAACGAGGCCGCCGACAGCAGGCCTCCAGCTCCGAGCTGTTCGTCGAGCACGGCGCCGAGCGTGGCCATCACGAGTCCCGGCCCGACGATGCCGTTGGCGAAGCCGAGCGCACCGACGGCCAGGCCGCGACCGCTGTCGGGGGTCGCGACGTCCGGCCGTGGCCTGGCCGGTGCGAATCCGGCCAACGCCAACGGGATCGCCAGCGCCGAGAGCGCAGCGAGCAGCAGCAGCGCTTGACCGAAGCCGTAGTGGTCGACGAGCAGCGCACCGCCGAGCAGGCCACCGACCGATCCGGCTCGGGAGATCCCACCGAGCCGCCCGGCGGCGTGCCCGGCCCGGTCCGCTGGTGTCACCGCCATGACGCTCAGGACCCCGAGGTGGCGGATGAACGACCAGCACAACCCCCACGCCAGCCTGGCTGCGACGAAGACGGCGAAGCCCGGCGTGGTCGCATAGACGGCCGTCGTCACGGCGCCGAGGGTCACGGCGGCGACGAACAGCAGACGGTCGTCGCCGACGCCCTGCAAGCGATGGGCCAGCTCGTTCGTCCCCATGCGGACCCAGCGGTTGGCGGAGAGGATGATCCCGACCTCGATCGGCTGCAGGCCGAGGTCGTCGAAGAAGACCGGCAACGTCGAGTAGAGGGTCTGATCGCCGAGCAGGGAGAACGCCGTTGCCGCCCCGATCAGCCAGACCGCAGCCCTCGGCGTTGCGGATGAGCTGGCGGCGGCGCTCGTCCGACGGCCGCGCGCCCAGAACACCACGGACCGCACGGTAGTGCAGCGGTTCCGAGCCCGAGTGCGGGTTTCCGCCTCTCGGTCGACCGGTGCCGCCCGCCTGCCGGACCCCGCTGGGGCGCGTCTCAGATCTGCGCTGCCGGTTGGTCGCCGACCGTCCCGGTGGCCGAGACCCGGTGGCCGACCACGGCTGCTACGTTCGCGTCATGCGTCGTGTCCTGGCCGGCATCGGTCGGTTCCTCCGGGCCCTCGTCGGGCCACCGCGTTCGAAGCGTCGTCGGGAACCGTTGTCGCCGGAGGTGCACGCCGAGCACGAGCGCCGCCGAGGACTCCGGGGGTTCTAGCCGGTCCCCTGGGGCGGCCGCGGTTCGGCGCGGTCGTTGGTCGAGGTCAGGCCGTACCCGGCCGACCGTGGCCCGTGTCGTTGCGGAGCTGTCGTCGGTGGGGTCGGCCGTCGGGTCGACGGGCGGCTCGAAACCGGTCGGCCATCGAGTCGTGGCGCTGCACCCCGCCGCAGCGAGCTCGGCCCCGTCGAGCACGCACCCGTCGAGCCGAGCTCGCCGCAGGTCGGCGTGACAACCGGCTGCCGTCGCGTCGGCATGGTCGAAGTTGCTCGGGTGAACGAACCTCCGGTCAGGCAGGCGTCGCGGAGGTTCGCAGGCGCGACGGCGGACTCGTCGCAGGTCGCACCCGAGAGCCGGGCTCGTTCGAGGCCCCCCCGACGCCGAGCACCACCGGGATGATGACGCCGGCCCTGGCCGCCGTCCGGACGATCTGCTCGCCCCGGTGACGGGTTTCGACCAACAGGCTGTGGCGCTCGTCGAGTGGGGGTGCCGTGGCCGTACCCCCGGCACTCGTGATGGCGTGCACCGCGAGCGCCGGGTTCGATCGGGCGGTGGGTCGGCACCTCGGTCGGTCGAAACGGCGACGGTCATCTCCGAGACTTTCTAGATAGGCTGTCTATCTATTATGGATGTGGACATACCATCAGAGGACCTACCATCGGAGTGGTTCCGGGGCATTCTCGACCCCTGCCTCCTGGCCCTGGTCGGTGACGGGGAGACGTACGGCTATGAGCTGGCTGGCCGCCTGGAGGACGCCGGGCTGGGGAGGGTCAAGGGCGGTTCGTTGTATCCGTCGCTCGCCCGCCTCGAACGGCAGGGGTGGCTGGCGTCGCAGTGGCGAGCCGGTGACGGGGGACCGGGCCGCAAGTACTACGCGCTGACCGATGCCGGGCGAGCCGAGCTGACCCGCCGTGCCCAGCTGTGGGACGTGTTCGCCACCCGGGTCGCCGATGTACTCGGCGCCGAGGTGGCGCCATGACGGACGAGACGTGGCTCGAGGCCTTCGATCATGCGCTGGAGGCGACCGGTGTCGCGCCGCTCGACCGGGTATCGGCTCGTCTGGAGACCGAGGGGTTCCTGGCCGATGCCGGGGTGTCGGCCGTTGAGCACTTCGGCCAACCGGAGGTCTACGCAACCGAATTGGCGAGCGCGCTTGGCAGCGACCGCCGCTCCGGAGGCCGTGGTGTCGACGAGGCCTCCCAGGTGGTGGCCGAGACCGATCGAGTGTCGAAGTCGTACCGGGGAGCCTCGATCCTCCGGGAGGTGTCGCTCCGGGTCTCGGGCGGCGATGTCGCCGTCCTGACGGGTCCGAACGGGGCAGGCAAGTCAACCCTGCTGCGGATCCTGGCCGGGCTGGAGCGCCCCGATGCCGGCACGGTCCGCCTGCACGGCGACGTCGGCTACGTACCCCAGGACGGCGGCCTCGACCCGTTCCTGTCGCCGGCCGAGCACTTCGAGCTGTTCGCCACCCCGACCGGCTTCGACCGCCGCATCGCCGAGCGAGAGGGCAACCGACTGGCGATGGAGCTCGGCTGGGATGCCGCCTCGGCACCGCTGGCCGGTGAGCTGTCCGGGGGCACCGCCCAGAAGCTGGCCGTGATCACCGCCCTGCTCGCCGGGCCGGAGATCCTGCTCCTGGACGAGCCGTGCCAGGGCATGGACGCCGACAGCCAACGGCGCTTCTGGTCGTTGCTCTGGGCGTGGCAGGACGCCGGTCGCAGCGCCGTGGTGGCGTCGCACGCCCCCGATGCGCTGGCCAAGGCGTCGATGGTCGTCGAGATCGGGGGCGTGTCCACACGATGAAGCGCGTGTCCCTGCGGGCGAGGACCACCGTGCGGGCGATGGTGCGCCGCCGGTTCGCCGTTGCGGTGCTCGTCGCCATGCCGATCGTGTTCTCCCTGGTCACCCGGGACTCGGTCGGTCAATCGGTGCGGTCACTGGTCTTCGGGGTCAGCTGGGCGGTCAGCACCGTCGCCTTCTTCGCTGCGGTCTCGGCCAGGACGATCGACCCGCGTCTATTTCTCGCCGGGTGGCGCCGGCGGGAGCTGCTGGCCGGCCGGCTCGTCGGACTCCTCGCCGTTGTTGCGGCACTGACCGCGGCCTTCGTTGCGCTGGTCGGCATCGATCACGACGTGCGCAGCCTCAGTGCTGTCGCACTCGACTTCGCGGTGACCGGCGTCGTGGCCGTCGCCGTCGGGACCACCGTCGGCAGCGTCGTCGGTCGAGAGCTGGAGGGCACGCTGGTGCTGTTCTTCCTCGCCGGTCTGCAGGCGATCGTGAACCCCTTCGACGCCTGGTCGAGGATCCTGCCGTTCTGGTCGTCGCGCGAGCTCGGCACGTGGGCGATCGACGGGCCGGAGGTCGGCTCACTGGCCGCCGGGCTCGCGCACGCCCTGGTCGTCGTGATCGCCTGTGCCATCGTCGGTTCGCTTGCCGTCGGTCAGCCGTGGCGTCGCCGACCGGTGCCGGCGGCACCCGAGGCGTCGCCGTGAGCCCGACGGTCGGGTGTGGCCCGATCAGTTGTCGGCGTGGGGAGGCTCGCCGCCGGTGAGCCCGTAGCGGATGGCCGCATCACGCTCGTTCGGGTCGAGCAGCCCGAGTTGTGATGCCCGGGCCCGCCACCGGTTCCTGGCCAGGACCTGCATGTCCTCGGTGGTGTCGGTCTCGTCGGTGATCTCCGAGCCGATCAGGGTCTCGATGACGTCCTCGAGGGTGGCGATGCCGGCCGTGCCCCCGTACTCGTCGACGACAAGTGTGATGTGCTCGCCGCCCTCGACCAGGTCCTCGAACAGCTCGAGCAGCGAGCGGCTCTCGGGCACCGCCATCAGCTCCCGGCTGAGCTCGCCGAGCGGGGTGTCGTGCTTGTCATCGGCCACCTCGGCCAGGGCCGCACTCAACAGCACGTAGCCCGTGATGTCGTCGCGGTTCGAGGCGTAGACGGGATAGCGGGAGAACGGGCGCTTGGCCTCGACCAGCTCGTCGACCGTCGCCGTCTCCGGGAAGGCGACGACGACCGTCCGTGGCGTCATCACGTCGGAGACCCGGAGGCTCTCGAACCGGAGCAGGCTCTTGAACAGGCGGGCCTCCCCGTCGCCGAACACGCCCTCCTCGGCGCCGATGTCGGCCATGGCCGCCAGCTCCTCCCGGCTGACGTCACCGGCGGTCTCACCCCTGGTCATCAACCTGGCGAACCATTGCGACATCAGCACGAGCGGGTAGAGCAGGTAGATGAGGGGTTTCAGGAGCCGGCTCACCATCGGGGCGAGGCCACGCCAGTACACGGCACCGAGCGTCTTGGGGATGATCTCGCTCAGCACCAGGATGGCGAGGGTCAGCAGCGCCGAGAAGACACCGATCGCGTTGTTGCCGAAGTAGGCCGCAGCCTCGGCCCCGGCGCCGGCGGCGCCGATGGTGTGGGCGACCGTGTTGAGGGTCAGGATGGCGGCGAGGGGCCGATCGACGTCGCTCTTCAGCTCCCGCAGCCGCTGGGCCACGTCCGGCCTGCGGACCTCGAGCGCCCCGATGTAGGCCGGCGACACGCTGAGTAGCACCGCCTCCATGATCGAGCACAGGAACGAGACGCCGATCGCCAGGGCGATGTAGACGATGAGCAGGGTGAGCGAGCCGGAGCCACCGCCATCGGCGGAGATCGGCGCGGCCGCAATGAGCTCGTGCATGACGGGAGCATAACGGCCGTGTCGGGCCGGCTTCGCCATCGGGTCTCCCTCGTCACCGGACCGGAGCGCTCACCGGCGGCCGTCCGAGGTCGGTGGACGCCGTCCATCCGGCGGGTCAGAGGTCGGGCTCGACGGGAGCGGCGAGGTCGACGGGTTCTTACGTCGGCGACGACGGTGAACGGCCGGCGAGAGCTCGCCGGCCAGTCGTCGTCGTCCTCGGGTGGTGGCTCGATGTGTCGGATCGCCCCGAACCCGTCCGGGAGCAGGTCGCCGACGGTGCCCGGTCGCCCGCGGCAGGCCCCGTCGATCCCGTCGGCCAGCCCTGGCGATCCGGCCGGCCGGACGGCGTCACCGAACGGGATCGTCGCCGGCATCGGTCGGGGTCACGAGCCCGGTCCGGTAGGCGATGACCACCAGCTGGGCCCGGTCCCTCGCATCGAGCTTGCGGCGGAGCCGGCTGACGTGGGTCTTGGCCGTCAGCGGGCTGATGAAGAGTTCGGTTGCGATCTCGTCGTTCGAGCGACCACGGCCGACCGCGGCCAGGACGTCTCGCTCCCGGTCGGTCAGCGGCTCCAGCTCGGCCGCCGTCGCCGGGTCGGGCCTGGCGGTGAAGTCGGCGATGAGCCGGCGGGTGATCGACGGGGCGATCAACGCATCGCCGGCCGCGACCACCCGGATCGCCTCGAGGAGTTTGGCGGGGGCGACGTCCTTGAGCAGGAAGCCCGATGCGCCGGCCTCGAGAGCGCCGTAGACGTACCGGTCGAGGTCGAACGTGGTCAGCACCAGGACGTGGGTGTCGGCGAGGCGGTCGTCGGTGGTGATGCGCCTGGTCGCCTCGATGCCGTCGAGGCCGGGCATGCGGATGTCCATCAGGACCACGTCCGGCCTCGCCGCAGCGGCCAGCTCGACGGCCTCGATGCCGGTCGTGGCCTGGCCGACGACGGTCATGTCGTCGCAGGCACCGACCAGCTCGGCGAACCCGAACCGGATGAGCTCGTGGTCGTCGGCGATGAGGACCCGGATCACGGCGTCGGCCCCGTCACCTGGTCGGGCGCCGGCGCCGGCGGCGGCCCGGGGGGCCGACCGGACACGGAGGGCTGGCGGGTGGCGGAGGGGGGCGCGGCGGGCGCGGCGAAGCCGCCCCCCG
>JBCCVL010000250.1:0-6162 GCA_039195375.1 Actinomycetota bacterium | reverse complement strand
GCCGGCGCTGCGCTCTGGGAGCGGGCGGACGCCGTGCTCCCCGGGGGCGTGATGTACCTCAGTCGTTCGGCCGATGCCGCCGGCCGAGGCGTGCTGCCGGGCTTCATCGCCACCGCGGACGGGTGCCGCGTCAGCGATGCAGACGGCAGGACGTACATCGACTTCCTGTGCGCCAACGGCCCGATCCTGCTCGGCTACCACCATCCGGAGGTGGACGCCGCGGCCGACGCCCAGGCGGCCAGGGCTCGCAGCTCGTCGCTCTACCCACCGACCCTGGTCGACTTCGCCGAGCGGCTCGTCGAGCGGACCCCTGGCATGGCGTGGGCGGTGGCGGCGAAGAACGGCTCGGACACGGTCGCGCTCGCACTGCGTGCAGCTCGGGCCGCCACGGGCCGGGCCAAGGTGGTGCAGTTCGAGGCGGCGTACCACGGGTTCGCGCCGGAGCTGGTGCCCGCCGGTACCGGCGTGACCGACGCGGCACGTTCCGACGTGGTGCGGTGCGGCTGGAACGACGCCACCGCACTGCTGGCCGCGGCCGACGAGCATGCGGACGACCTGGCGGCGATCGTCCTCAACCCGGTCGACCAGTCGATGGCGAGCCGGGCGGTCGCCGCTGCGCCCGAGTTCGTCGCTGCGATCGAGGACGTCCGACGTCGGACCGGCGCCAAGCTCGTCTTCGACGACGTCCGCCACGGGTTCCGGATCCATCCCGACGGCTCACACGTCGCTGTCGGGGTCGAGCCCGATCTGCTCTGCCTCGGCAAGGCGCTTGGCAACGGCCATGCGATCTCCGCCTTGCTCGGCAGCGAGGAGCTGCGACCCGCGGCCAGCCGGCTGTGGTTCACGGCGACGTTCTGCTTCGAGGCGGTCGCCATGCGAGCGGCCATCACGACCGTCGAGGTCTACGAGCGGGACGACGTCTTCGCCACGATCGACCGGGCGGCGCGCCGTCTCCGTGACGGGGTGACCGCGGCGGCCGACCGGTTCGGCCACACGATGGACTACACGGGCCCGCCCGCCACGCCTTCGATCGTGTTCGCCGACGATCCTCGCTCTCGGGTCGCCCGCCGCTTCGCAGCGGAGGCCGCACACCGGGGCGCCCTCTTCCATCCGACGCTCAACTGGTTCGTGAGCGCCGCGCACGACGACGCCGCGATCGACGAAGCCATCGAGATCGCCGTCGATGCGCTCGCGGCCACGCCGCCGGCCGCCGAGCTCTACTGAGCGGCGGGCGACGGCGAGGCGGCCTCTCCGTTCTCGCCCGATGTCGCCGGCTCGAAGAGGCGATCGAGGTGGTGATCGATGGTGGCTGCGGCCTCGGCAGCGGTGATCGTCCCGTCGAGCACGTACTGTCCGAGGCCGGGAAGCAGTGCCGTCAGCAGGATGGCCTCGGCCTGCGGATCGATGCCGCTGACCAGCGGGCCGCGTGTGAGCTGTTCGAGGATCGTGTCGTAGGTCAGGTTGACCTCGGTCTTGCGACCCCGGTTGGCCGACGGATCTCCCATGGCCGCGACGACGCTCTCGGTGTAGAGGGCCACGTACATCAACATCGCGACCCTGGTCTCCTCATCCACCGGGTTGAACGACTTGATGAACGCCCCGAGCACCTCCCGAGCCGAGCCGTCGGTTGCGCCGATCCAGGCCAGCAGGCGCTCGGTCGACCGCTCGGCCACGTGTGCCTGCGTTGCGTCCAGGAGGCCCTGCTTCGACCCGAAGTAGTACTGCACCAGGCGCACCGAAACGCCGGCCTCCGCTGCGACGTTTCGGAAGGTCACGGACCCGAGGCCGCCCCGGAGGGTCAGGCGGCAGACGGCGTCGGTCAGCTCTCGTCGCCTCGCTTCGTGGTCGACCACTTTTGGCATCGCTTGACTCTATCACTCGTTATGATACAAGTGTATTATGAAACGTCATATCGGGGAGTGGAGGAGCGAGCGAGCCGAGCGGACGTTCCGGGCCGCCGATGCCGCCAGGTGGGCCGAGGCGACAGCGACGCCACCCGAGACGCTCGACGTCGACACCGGTTTCGGCTCGACCCGGGCCTATCGCTGGCCCGGTCGAGGGCCCGACATCGTCCTGCTCCACGGCGTCGGCGACACGTCCTTTCGGTGGATCCCGTTCGCCGAGGCGCTTCCCGAGTTCAACGTCTTCGCCATCGACATCATGGGCGACGTCGGCGACAGCAAGCCCGAGCTCGGGTACGAGACCGGTGACGACCTCGGGGTCTGGCTCGGCCAGGCGATCGACGCGCTCGCGCTCGCTGCGCCGCATCTCGCCGGGATGTCACTCGGCGGCTACGTGGCGCTGTCCCACGCCGTGCAGGGAGGCGCTGCAGGCTCGCTCACACTGTTCGACCCCGTCGGCCTCGTCGAGCTCCGCATGGGGAGGTTCATCCGTTGGGGTGCCGCCACGGCGCTCGCCGCGGTGGCTCCCGGTCCGATCCGCCGTTCGGCCGGGCGCCGCCTCCGCCAGCCGATGCTCGACGACCGAGCCGACGTGCGCGCCTACCTGAAGGGGTCGGTCGGACACCCGATGGCACTGCCCCCGCTCCCGGTCTTCACCGACGAGCAACTGGCCACGATCAGCGCGCCGGTCCGCGTGGTGGCCGGCGCACAGTCCCCGCCGTTCGACGGCGAGGCACTGGTCGGACGGGTCACCGCATCGATCAGGCGTGGACACGCACGCCTCCTCCCCGACGCCGGCCACACGCCCGCTCTGACGCACCACGACATCTGCCTCGCCGAGCTTCGCAGCGCGATCGCCGGCGATACGCCAGAACGGGAACCGTCGAGGTGACCCAGCCGACCGGCGACCGCACCCCGCACATTCGAGGAGCCGGCACTGCCCGCACACCTCGGCTCTGCCTCGTGGCCCGTCGACCGTCGGCCCTCGGGACAGCAGCGAGGGCGATCCCGGATGACCGACACACGCCGACTCGGCGATGATCCTCTGCTGTCCGTCCTTGCCCGCCGCCCCCGCACCGGATCCGACCGAGACGGCGCCCGGGCGTCGACCCCGTTGGTCCTCGGCGGCGGTCTGCGGCGTCAGCGCATCGGTGGAGTCACAGGTGGGCGGCGAAGAACGACAGGATCTCGGCCGGGTGCTTCGTCAGGTGGTCGTAGCCGGCGGCTCGCTTCGGGCCGAGGTCGAGCCACAGCATCTCCTTGTCGACCTGGAGCGCCTCGTAGAACTCGTCGATCGAGGTCCGGTTGAGGTACTCGTCGTTGGCGTTCTGCACGAGGAGGGTCGGCACGTCGATGGCCGGCACGTGGGGCATGAACGACACGGCATCGAGGTCCATCTGCGTGCGTTCGTTGTTGCGCCGGGTCACCAGACGGCCGATGACGTTGTCGAGGCGGAGTGCGGCCATGAAGTCCGGATAGCGGAGCGGTTGGATGGCGACCATGGCCTTGATCCTGTCGTTGCCGGCGAGACCGTCCGTGGCCCCGAAGGCGTAGGTCGACGACGCGGCGCCCATGCAGATACTGAGGAGACCGATGTCAGCCTTGGCGTAGGTCGGGTGGTTGGCGACGAAGTCGACGGCGGCGAGCACGTCCTTGTGCTCCTCGGGCCCCCAGGTCACCCAGGGACAGGTCCCGACACCACTGGTGCCGTGGTTGCGGAAGTCGTAGGCGAGGACCGAGTAGCCGACCTCGACCAGCCACTTCAGGTGGTCGACGAACGGAATGGGCTCGTTCCACATACGCGGCCGACCCTTGCCCTCGGGCGTGTAGCCGGCGCGGCTCGACTGCACGCCGAAATGGGACTGCACGACGATCTTCTCGGCACCGCCGTGGATCAGCCAGCCCCGGAGTGTCACGCCGTCGCTTGCGTCGAACTCGACCTCGTCGTAGGACAGGCCGACATCGGCCGGGCTGCCGAAGACCGGGGCCTTCCCGCCCTCGACGATGGAGTTGGAGAGGTAGTTGATCAGCATCTCGGGTTCCTCGCAGCGGTCAGTCGGGGCTCAGCATCGTGCGGATACGGTCGATGAACTCGTCGCGGGTCCCCTGGGCCATCAGGCCGACGAGCATCTGGGCATCCGCACCACTCGGGTTGTGGGTTGGCATGTCCGCCTCGGTTGCGCAGGCGTAGACGAGGTCGGCGACCTCCTTGGGGTCCTGGGGCTGGGCGCCGACGACCTGCCCCATCTTGTTGCGGAAGGCGTGGGCCAGGCGGCTCAGCTGCTCGTCGCCGCCGTCGAGGTGGTTGTTGGTGTTGTCGGAGAAGGCGGTCGGGTAGGCGCCCGGGAGGACGGAGCGGACCGTGACACCGAGGGGTTGGTAGTCGATGGCCAGACCCTCGGTGAAGCCTTGGAGCGCGTACTTGGTGGCTGAGTAGACCGAGCCGCACGGCAGGGCCATCATCCCGGCCATCGAGGTGACGTTGATGATGGTGCCGTCTCCCGCGGCCCGTAGGTGCGGCAGGACGGCTCGGCAGACGTTCATCGTGCCGAACACGTTGGTCTCGAACATGTCCCGCACCGCGGAGTCGGGGGCCTGCTCGAAGATGAAATGGCCGCCGTAGCCGGCGTTGTTGACCAGGACGTCGATGCCGCCGAATCGCCCGACGGTCTCGTCGACCGCCGCGGCGATCGAGACCGGATCGGTGACGTCGAGGCGGGTCACGACCATGGCGTCGCCCGGCACGAGGTCGGTCTCGCGTTCCGGGGTGCGCATGGTGGCGACCACGTTCCAACCGCGGTGGGCGAAGAGCTCCGCCGTGAGCTTGCCGAACCCGCTCGAGCACCCGGTGATCAGGACGGTCTTGGCCATGGTCGACTCCGTTCGTCGTTGCGAATCCAAAGGGGAACAAGAACTAGAACTAAAACTTCAATTCTGGTACTGTAGCCAGTGAGGCGGACCGAGACAACCGGGGGATCCGATGAGCGATGTCGAAGCCGACCCGAGCAACCGGTGGCGCCGGGACACTCGATGCGGCGGCGGAGTGGTACCGGTCGGCCCGACCCGCGTACGGCGCGCCCGCGTCATCATCGGCGACGCCAACGACCAGGGGCGCGCCGGCTCCGGCTCGCCCGGGACCTTCGGTGTCGACGTCGCCGACGGCTACCGTCACCACGACGCCGCAGCGACTGCTGGCGGCCGGACCAGGACGACATGACCGATCCCCCCGCTTCCCCGCTCACCGAGCTCGACTACGACGTTCGGGCCAGCCGCCAGGCCCGCGGGGCCTCGACCCAGACCGCGCTGCTCGACGCCGCCGAAGCGCTGTTCGCCGACAAGGGCGTCGAGGCAACGACGGTGGCCGAGATAGCCGAGCGAGCCGGCTCGTCGGTCGGCTCCTTCTACCACCACTTCGGCGACAAGGAGACCATCCAGTTCGCCCTCTTCGACCGTTTCGTCAACCAGTCCGAGGCGGCAACCCTGGCGGCGATCGCCCCCGAGCGCTGGGAGGGAGCCACCGTCGGTGAGATCCTCCGGGCCTACATCCGGCTGATCCTGCGGTCGCACCACGTGCGACCGTCGTTCAAGAAGGCCGGTCTCGCGCTGGCCGATCACCACCCCGAGCTCGGCGACAGCTACGACGACGTGCGCATGACGCTCGACCGGGGCCTCCGCGACCTGCTGCTGGCCAGACGCGGCCAGATCGGACACCCCGAGCCCGAGAAGGCGGCCACCTTCGTGATCGACCAGATCAACACGATGCTGCGGGCCCGCCACCAGGAGAAACCGCTGGCCACCCGCTTCGGCGCATACGGGGACGCGGCGTTCCTCGCCGAAGCGACCCGATCCGTCTGCCGCTACCTCGAGACCGAACCACCGAGTGACGGATGACGGCCGCAGCGAGCTTCCGCACGCCGACCCTTGGCAGCGAGGACGGGTACCAGCTGCGAGCCACGACCGCCAGTTGCATGGGAGGCCCGACCACCAGATGTTCCTGGGCGGTGTGACCACGGCGGCCGCCATCGCCGCCATGGAGGATGCGACCCGGCAACCGGTGGCCCGAGTCGACGCCCGGGCGGCTCCCGAAGCGGGGACAGGCCGACGCCTGACGCGGACCGCCCGCACGACCGACCCTCGTCCCCGCTGAACCCCAGCCCGCAACGGTGGCCCCGTCGAGCGGGCGGCACGCCTGGCGGACGCCGTTCCGTCGTGTCGATCCGGGTCGGGTACTGTCGTGTCGGCTCCATCGCAAGGAGGGCAT
>JBCCVL010000249.1:0-6181 GCA_039195375.1 Actinomycetota bacterium | reverse complement strand
GTGTCGACGTGGGACCCCGGCGAGGGTGTCCCGCCGTCGGTCTCGGCGGACCGATCGGTCGACGATGCCGAACGTCGCTCGGCCGCCTCGTCCGTGGTGACGGCCGATCCGCAGGCCGAGGCGACCAGGGCCAGGGCGGCCGTCGACGCCGTCAGGGCCGTCCACCCACGGCGACGACCCGCACGGAGCCGCCCGAAGGCGACGTCGTGGCCGATCGGTCCGGCCAGCTGGGACACGGCGGCGATGACCGACAGCTTGACCACCCCGAACACGGCACCAGCGGCGGCACCGGCGACCGGGCCCTGCAGGGCGGCGGCCAGGGTGAACGACCACCACGTCCACGTCGACAGGATCGTCAGCGGCCCGACACCCAATCGGGCCCCGTACAGCCCGGCCGCCACCGGCAGCGGCAGCAGGCGGGCCCATTCGCGGGGGACCTGGCGGCCGACGGTCGGTGGGCCCGGCCGGCCGGCCAGCAGCCGGATGGTGTCGAGGGCGACGCCGACACCGACGAGGGCGACGCCGACCGCGGCCGAGCCGGCTCCCGACCCGGACCCGACGGCCGCTCGGCCGCCGACGGTGACGAGCGGGTCGATCACGGCGGTCAGCACCGGACCCAGTGCGAGGGCCGACACGAGGCCGGCCAACGAACCGGAGGCGGCACCGGAGACGATGAGGATCGTCGCCACCCGGCGACGATCGCGGCCCTCGACCGAGGGCACGGTGGTCTCGGCCACCGACAGGCCTCAAGGAGACCAGAGGGTGTGGACGGCGGCCAGGCAGGCGACGCCGAGCACGAGGATGAGGCCGTCGGTCATCGCCGGAAGGTCTGTCCCTGGCTGGTCCAGTAGTTCGGCGGTGTGGTGCTGCCCCAGTTGTAGGCACCGTCGGTGCGGGCCAGGCCGAGGGGTCGCTCGGCCACCGGCTGACGGATGACCGGGAGTCCCTGCCCGGCCACACCCTGGAGCTGGTCGACCCGGTAGCCGTTGACCGCAGCCTGCAGCTTCCAGTACTCCTCGGTGGTCAGCTGGCCGGGACCCTGGGTGTAGTGGACCGATTCCAACCCACCCCAGCGGAGTGAGTGCTCCTGGAGCCACGATTCGAGGTCGCCGAGGCGGTCGAGCGGGTGGAGCACCACGGGAACGCCGAGGTTGGCCAACCCGATCACGTCGGAGCTGCCGGCGGGGGCGATCGCCAACCGGGCCGGCGAGACGTAGGGGGCGCCGGCGGCCAGTTCGGCCAACTCGATCGAGAGGTCGATCAGGGAACCGGCGGTCGTCCTGGTGCCATCGACCGACGTGTCCGCCGGCTCGGGCCCGACGTAGATCGTCGGCGAGCCGACGGCTGCGGTCGCCGTCGAGCCGATCATCAACGGGAAGCCGGCGGTGGCGGCGAAGATGGCGGCGAGCGGGGCCGCCTCGGCCGACAAGCCACCGGTGGCGACGGTGACGGTGCGGTCGATGTCGTTGATCTTGATGATCCGGTCGGCGACCTGCTGGCTGAGCGTGGCCAGATCGCTTCCGGTCGTCACCTGGTCGACCGAGATCGAAGCCGAGGTGAACGCCGCGGTTCCGACGACGGGGCCGACAGCGAGGACCTCGCTGACGCCGAGGTCGGCCAGCAGGGTCAGGTCGTCGGCGGTCGGCCCGTCGGCTCCGACCGCGAGCAGGGGAGCGCCGAGGGCGCCGGCCAGTGGGGCGGCGACGTACTGGATCCAGCGGTCGCGGTCGTCGGCGACGACCGCCCGGTTGGCGAGAGGATGGGCGGAGCGGATGGCGGCATGGTGGTAGCCGACAGCGGCCGCCCAGGTGAGGGGCTGCAGGGAGACCGTCTGGACCCGGGGGTCGTTGCCGCAGCTCTCGACGATGCAGCGCACGTTGGTCCCCGACGGGCAGTAGCCGTGCACGTTCGGATAGTTCCAGGTGCAGCAGTCGCAGATCTTCTTGAGTCCGTCGTTTCGGCAGCAGCCGTCGCTGGCGTACCAGCACCAGCCCCAGACGTCGCCGGGCCCGACGCAATCGAACGTGTCGCACTTCGGGGTGACGCCGCTCTGACCGCAGACCCGGGCCTGGGCCTGACGGATCAGGAGCCCGGCGATGCTCGGGCCGGCGGCGACGAGCACGGCAAGCTGGCCCATGCGGTGCAGGAACGAGCGGCGGGTGCTCCGGGCCGCCGTCCAGCGGCTGAGCCACTCGGCGAGGTCGTCGACCTTCGACGGCGGGACCGGCGTTGGGGAACCGGCGGTCCTGCTCACAGCTGGACCACCGGCTCGGCGACCGCGCCGGCGACCGCTCCGGCACCGTCGGCGTCGGCCAGGACCTCGGCCAGCATCTCCTCGGCCTGGTCGAGGGTGTTGGCCACGCCTCTGCTGCGGACGATGCCGTCGGCGTCGACGGCGACCAGGTACGGGGTCGAGCGGACCCGGAACCGGGAGAAGGTGTCGGGCTCGTCGTCGTGGTCGACGAAGCGGACGCTGAGGTCGTCGTAGCTGCGACCGATGCGCTCAAGCGAGGGCTTGAGCCGGGCGCAGATCTCACACGTCGGCGAGGTGAAGGCCAGCAGGGTGAAGGGCGAGTCGGCGTAGTCGATCGGCCCGGTTGGCGCCGGGGCGTCCAGCTCCGGGCCCTCGCCGGCGAAGTGGACGCCCATCGGGGCGATCCGGGTGTGCAACACACCGATCTGGCGTAGCAGGGCCACCACGGTGAAGCCGAGCACCAGGACGGTCGCCCACAGCAGCACGTAGGAGAGGATCCAGGCGGTTCCGTTCATGTCGTCACTCCGGTGTCGGTCGAGGGATGGGTCGTGGGGAACAGCAGCGAGTCGCCGCCGCTCGAGGCTTCGGCATCGGAGCCGTCGGCGGCGGTCCGGCGACCCCGGCGGCGGTCTGGCTCGCCGGCCAACTCGACCGACCAGATCCGCCCCAGTTGGGATCGCAGGGTCAGCAGCTGGACGCCGAGCGCGGTGAGCAGAGCGAGCGGGCCGACGGCGAGCACCACGTCACCAGCCGGCAGGGTCGGGAGCAGACCGGGCGGCGCCGGGGTGGCGGCGGCAACGGCCGTCAGCGCCAGCAGGCCGACGTTGCGCCACAGGGTGGCGGTGCTGATCGGTCGGCGGCTGAGCGGCCCGAGGCACCCGCACGAGACCCGTCGACCGGCCCGCAGCGCCGAGGCGAGCACGGCCGTGAAGGCGACGAGGGCGACGGCGGCCAGGGTGGCACCGACGGCGGGGGCGAGCAGCAACAGGACGACGATCGCCAGCTCGATCGCCGGGACCAGACGGGCGAGGAGCGCCGGTCGGGGGAGGCCGATGGCGGCGAAGTCGGCCACGGTCGACGGTCGATCGGCGAGCTTGGTTGCGGCGGCGACGCCGAACACCAGCGCCGTCGCCAGCGCGGCCAGCGGGGCGAGCGACGTGAGCGCCGGCTCGATCAGACGTTGCGGCACCAGCTCGGACAGCAGGGCCCGGTCGACGAGGATGGCGAGCGGGCGAGCGGCGATGGTCGTCATGACAGGGCCGCCTGCAGCGACGACTCGAAGGCCTCGTCTGAGGCCAACAACTCGGCCCGCAGGCCGCGCTCGCCGATGCGGCGGATGGTGGCCACCGCGCCGTCGCGCTCACCCGTCGACGGCGATCGACCGAGGATCTCGGAGTAGTAGGCGGTCGCTCGCCTGGCCAGGGCCTCGTCGCTCTGGTAGACGGCGGCTGCGATCAGGGCCCTGGCCACACCGGCCGAGGCCTGCCCGGTCCAGTAGGCCAGTCCGGAGGCGTCGGCGCCCCGGCCGAGCACGTCGACGTACAGCGCCTCGATCCAGGACTGGTCGGTTGCCCCTGCCCTGGTGCGGTATTCGTCGCTGGCCAACAGCAGGACCCGGAGGTCGACGACGCCGTTGCCCTCGAGGTGTGACGTCCAATAGTCGCTGCCGGGCCCGTCCGGTGCCCGGTCGAGCAGGTCCTGGTAGGCCCGGCCGACCTCGCCTCGGGAGCCCTCGGCGCTGAACAGCAGGGCGTACGTCACGGCTTGACGGCTGCGGGAGCCGCCAGACGCGAGGCGGGCCAGGTGGAAGTCGAGCCCGGCGGTGTCGGGGTCGCGGCCCAGCAGCGTCTGGTAGGCGTCGACCACGAACCGGGCATTGGCCGAGGTGGCCGACCCGGTGAACGCAGCCGACGTCGTCGACTCCTGCTCGGACGGCGTCTGGGCCGCGCCGGGTCCGACCCCGGCGACGGCGACGAGGGCGGCCACCACGGCGGCGGCCACCGCGGCCCGCGAGGTCGCGGTCCGGTGGCGGCGGTCGCCGACGTGGCCGGACCGGCGTCGAGGGCGGGTGTGGTTGAGGCGGGCGATGCGGCGGAACATCACGTGACCCTTCGGACGCCCGGCCCCGGCCATGAGCCGTTCGGCCCGATTCCCCCGATCGGGGTCCGCGTCGGACGGTCTGGCCGCCTCCCCCGGTTCGACACCGGAGCCACCACGGTGGCACGGTCACCCCGTGACCCGTGACGCCGTGACCGAACTGCCGGACGCCGATGGTCTCGTCGAGCCAGAGGCGGTCGGCGGGCCCGACCACCCGATGCGCAAGGTGACGAGGGAGGTCGCCTTCGAGGCCGGGTGGTCGACCGGCCGGGCGGCCAAGGTCGCAGAGCTGTTCGACTCGTTGGCTCCCGAGTGGTCGACCCGCCGCGTCGACGGAGTGAAGGCGGCCCCGCTGCTCGACGCCATCGAACGGGGTGGGGTGACGCCGACCGGTCGCTGGGTCGAGCTCGGGTCGGGCACCGGTGCCGGATCCCAGGTGCTGGCCCGATACCTCACCGGCGGTGACCGGGCTGGAGCACGTGGCGAGCTTGGACTGGTCACGCTCGACCTGTCGGCCCAGATGCTGGCCAACGCCCCGGCGATCGCCCCACGGGTCCAGGGTGATGCATCCCGGCTGCCGTTCCCCGACGATGCCGCCGAGGTGGTGCTCGCCATCAACATGCTGTTGTTCCCCGACGAGGTCGATCGGATCCTCGCCCCCGGCGGCGCCCTCCTGTGGATCAACACGCTCGGCGACCGTACCCCGATCCACCTCCCGGTCGGCGACGTGCTCGACGCCATGCCCGGCTCGTGGCGGGCCGTGACCGCCCGCGCCGGCTCGGGCTTCTGGGCCGCCGTTCGTCGGGTGGACGACGCCGCCTGAGCTCGACCGCGGACCACCGACGATCGCCGGCTGAGTCCATCGGTTTCCGCACCAGACCGGGTCGTCCGCTCGGGCTCGGGCACCGGTACGATGCGCGGAGAGCCGATGGCCGTCCGCCGGCCGACCGAGGCCCCGACCGACTGAATGTCCGGAGGAGTGAACCGATGACCACGACGACCTTTCTCGACCGCGTGGGAGCGGCCCCGATCTCCTGGGGGATCTGCGAGGCGCCCGGCTGGGGCATGCAGCTCCCGGTCGATCGGGTGCTCGGCGAGGCCAGGGACCTCGGGCTGACCGCCTTCGAGCAGGGCGCCCTCGGCTGGTTGCCCCCCGACCCGGACGAGCAGCGGGCCAAGTTGGCCAGCTATGGGATGGAGCTGCTCGGCGGCTTCGTCGCCCTCGTCCTGCACGACCCGGCCGAGCGGGATGCGCAGCTGGCCGAGGCCGAGCGTGTCGCGGCGGCGATGGCCGCCACCGGCGGCCGCTTCTTCGTGAGCTGCCCGGTCGCCGCCATCGACGACTGGCACCGGATCGAGATGCCAGACGCCGCCTGGTCGGAGCTGTTCGCCAACCTGACCCGGGTCGACGAGATCTGCCATGCCGCCGGGCTGACCCAGGCGATGCACCCGCACGTCGACACGCTGATCGAGACCGCTGATGACTTCGCCCGGTTCCTCGACTCGTGCGACGTGCCCTTCTGCTTCGACACCGGGCACCTGACGATCGGCGGTGCCGATGTCGTCGCCATCGCCAAGGAGCAGCTCGACCGCATAGGGGTCGTCCACCTCAAGGACGTCGACGCCGACGCCATGGCCCGTGAGCGGTCGGGTGAGCTCGACCTGATGCAGGCCACGCAGGCCGGCCTGTTCCCGTCGCTCGGCGACGGGATCGTGCCGGTTGCGGAGGTCGTCGAGGTCCTGGAGCGGGCCGGCTACGACGGCTGGTACGTGATGGAGACCGACGTTGCCCTGACCGACGGCGAGCCGCCGGTCGGCGAGGGACCGGTG
>JBCCVL010000248.1:0-6332 GCA_039195375.1 Actinomycetota bacterium | reverse complement strand
CGGCCGGCACCGGCTGAGCGAGCGCAAGCGCCGTCGACTCGTCGATGACGAGCTGGGCGGCGGCCGCTCGCCGCAGGGACCGCGCCCGCACGTGCTCGGCCAGTGCGATGCCGTAGAAGCCGTTCCTGGCCCCGAGGAGCAGCGCCGACGCAACGGCGGTCACCTGATTGCCACCCGAGGCGACCACGCCGACCGCGGCGAACTGCGAGGCCCCGGTGAACACCAGCAGGGAGATCACCATGGTCTTGGCGATGCCGAGGCCCGTCGAACCGGCGAGCACCCCGAACGCGGCCCCGAACACCCCGGTGGCGGCACCGATGATGAGCGCATCGCGCCGGTAGTTCGCACCCGTCACCGGGTCGAGGCTAGTGGCCCCGTCTCCGTGCCCTCGTCGGCCCGCCGTCTCGCCGCCGACCCGGTCGGTCGATCAGCCGTGGCGAGGGGCGGCGGGGGTGGCCCCGGGGGCGCCGGCATCGCCGGCGTCGAAGCCGTCGTTGGCATCCGGCCGCCAGTGGCACCGGTTGGCCAGGGCGACCGCTTCGAGCTGTGAGCCGACGCCGAGCTTGCGGAGCAGGCTCTTGATCTGGGTCCTGACCGTTGCCACCGAGACGAAGTTTTGTTCGGCCAGCAGCGCCGGGGCCTGGCCCTGCATGAGTCCGGCCAGCACCTGTTGCTCGCGCGGGGAGAGCCCGGCGAACGGGGCCAACCGCTGCCCGTCCTCGGCGTCGAGGCGCTGACGCTCGGCCCGGAACTCGGCCAAAAGCCGGGTCTGGACCGCCTCACCGGCGGCGAGGCGAAGGATCGTGTCGACGATGTCGGACAGCGGCTCGGACTTGCCGAGCACGGCGCTGGCTCCGAGACCGACCGTCCTGGCCAGGAGCCGGCGATCGGTCTCACCGGTGAGGACCGCGACCGGGACGGCCCGGTCGACCAGCGGCCCGATCAGGGCGGTTCCTCCGCCGGCGATCGGCAGTCCGAGGTCGACGACCGCACAGTCCGGCCCGACGTCGGCCACCGTGGCCACGATCACCTCCGGATCCCGGCTGGCCCGGGCGGTGGGATCGACCAGGTGCACCGTGGCCCCGGATCGTTCCAGTTGCCCCTGGAGCCCGGCGGCCAGCAGGGGATGGTCGTCGACGATCACCACTCGGTGGCCCATCACGCCACCGCCGTCGACGGCTCGGTCCTGAGGCTGAGCACGAACGAGGTCCGACCGGCCTCGGCCAGCCCCACCCGGAGGTCACCGCCGTTCAATCCGGCCAACATCCTGGCCCTGGCCAGGCCGAGGCCGCGTCCCTCGGGGTGGGTGGTCATGCCGCGACGGAACACCACCTCGGGGTCGGCGACACGGAGCTCGCCCGAGTTGGTGACCGTCAGCCGGGTCGCGTCGGCGCCGGTCGCCACCTCGACCTCGATCGGGCCACCGGCGCCGTGGCGCTCGGCGTTGGCCAACAGATTGTCCACGATCGCCAGGACCTCCGATTCCTCACCCCACGCCATCGCCCGCTCGGGACCACGCAAGATCACCTCGCAGCCGCCCTGTCGGCGGGCTGCGACCATGGCCGAGGTCCCCGAGGCCAGGTCGAAGGCGTCGACCGTCCGGGCGCCCGTCAGGGTAAGCCGGCGCAGCCGGGCGGCCTCGGAGCGCAGCGGAGCGGCCAGCTCGTCGTCGACGGTGCCGATGGCCGCCTCGATGGCCAGCAGCCCGCTCCGCAGGTCGTGCAGCAACTCCTCGACCCTCGTCACCTCGTCCTCGATCCGCCGCCTCGACTCGACCAGCTCGACCAGGGAACGGTGTTCGGCCAACTCGAGGTCGACCAGCAGCCCGTAGACGCAGGTCATGCCGGCGACGGCCGCCAGGAGCGCCGGGACCGGCCCGGCTCGGTCGATCGAACCCATCGGCAGCACCAGTAGCGCCACGAGCCCGAGCCCCAGCGCCCCGAGGCCGCTGAAGACCTCGAGCCAGTGGGTGGCACGGATGCCGGCGAACACCAGGCCGGCGGCCAGGCCGACGCTGGCGATGGCCACGAGGAGGGTCGTCAGCGGGTGCGGTGGGTTGGTGGCCACGAAGGCGGCCCACGACCAGATCGCCCCCGGCCCGACCAGGACCGCAGCCACCGCGCCGATCCAGGCGTTGCGGATGGTCAGCGACCGGTAGGCGGCCAGACCGGCGGCGATGGTGAAGGTGGTCACCGCCATGACGCCGAACTGTGAGGGCGAGCCGTCCGGCAGCTCGATCAGCCCGAGCAACTCGACGGCGATGGCGAGGGCCAGCGCCGCCATGGTGGCGGCGAAGACGGTGAAGGCCAGCATTGCCGGTGGCTTGAGGCGGCGGTCCGGGGCGGCGTGTTCCTGGTTTTGGGCCATCGAGATACTCACCATGTCGGTCCCTCTCGCTGGTCCAATGGGTCTCGCCAACGGCGGTGGACTCGTGCCACATGGTGCAACAAGCATCGCGCGCCAGCATGGGCTGAACGCCGCCGTTCCATTGGCGGATTGAGCCTGGAGCCGTTCTCTCTCCAGCGGCAAACGGCCGCTGGCGTCTCGTTCCTTGCCGCTTCGAGCCGTTCGACATTACCGCATCTGGGGGATGCTGCATGCGGCTTCCCGATCCAAGATGAAGGGGCAAAGTTGCAACAAGGCGAGGAGTAATTCATGACCTACATGGTTGTTTGGACACTGGGACAGAAGGCGAAGTTCGAGCAGCGGCTCGGCCAGGATCGAGGGGCAGGGTTGGCGGAGTACGCCCTCCTGCTGTTCGTCGTGGCAGTTGCCGCCGCCACCATCATCGGTGCCTTCGGGCAGAACATCGTCAACGCTTTCACCGGTGCCACGAACGAACTGCCGGCAGCTCCGCCGGCTCCCTAGTAGGTCCGTTCCGATCGGAGAGCTGAAGGAGGGCTAAACCGGTGAGCCCTCCGATCGGAACGGTGGTCCCCTGCGCCGCCGCTGAGGGAGTGTCCTGCCGCAATCGCCGCAAGCGGTAGGGCACTCCCGATCTCGCCGATCAGAGACCTTTCGACCGGAGAGAACTTTGCGGTGGCGAGGTGTTGTATAGACCAGAATCACTTCCGATGTCCAACACTTTCTGTCGATCCATTTTCGTGGCTGAGGGCATACCTCTTTCTAGAAGAAGTGCTGTTCACATGGACATCAATGCATGTCCAAACAGCTAGAAGGTGGCCCAAGAATCGCGATTTTGGGGCTTCGAGTGGATCTTCTGCCGAGAAGAATGCTCTGACTCGTCAACCAGAATCAAGCAAAAACTCGCACATAGAATTCTCTCGCTATTGACCCTTGTCAAAGGGTGTCCTTGTCGCTAGGTTGCTCCTTCACAGGTGCGGGCCTGGCCGACCTGAGCGTGCTGCGCTCAGGCGGGAGGAAGCGATGCGGCGACAGCGAGGCACGGCACCGGACGGCCGACGGGATCGCGTCGACGGCGATACCCGTACCGACCGGGCGATGCCGCGACGTCGGGTCGGAAGGTCCCGGCCAGCCGACGACACCGCTGAGGGGAACATCGATGGGGACCTCGAGCAGGGCAATGCGCTCGCCGAGTTCGCACTCGTCCTCCCGCTGCTGATGATGTTCGTGTTCGGCCTAGTCGAGCTCGGGTTCGCCCTGACGGCCTCCCAGGCCGTCGAGTCCGCTGCTCGTGAGGGCGGTCGGCTGGCGTCGCTGTCGTCGACGACCACCGCCGACGTGATCGATCGCGTCGACGCCTCCCTGGCCGGTGCGCCCATCGAGTCCGATCCCGTCGTCTCGGTCAGCCCCTCCGTCTGTGCCGGGCGTGAGGGTGAGTCGGTGTCGGTGACCGTGAGCGGTACCCGTCGGATCGACATCCCGTTCGTGCTCGACCGCAACGTCACCCTCACCGGGGAGGCGGTCTTCCGTTGCGAGGCGTGACCGCCGGCGCGGGCACCGCTGGATCGGCTCCCTGGCGACGCCGCCTGCTCGCAGCCGGAGCCGACGAACGCGGCGCGACCCTGGTGCTGGTCGCCCTACTGCTGACGGTGATGCTCGGACTCACCGCCCTCGTGGTCGACGTCGGTGGGATGCGGGTCGCCCGCCGGGCCCTGGTACCGGCGGCCGATGCCGCCGCCCTCGCCGCGGCCCAGGACCTCGTCGAGCGCCCGTGGGACAGCGGCGCCGCCTGTGTCACCGCCAGGACCTACGTGATGGCCAACGAACCCGAGGCGACGATGACCGACTGCCAGGTCACCGGCAACAGCGGTGGCGGCGTGGTGACCGTGTGGACGGCACAGGAGCGCACGTCGTCGTTCCTCGCCCCACCCGATGGGTCGTTCGAACCGGCCGAGGCGTCGTCGGCGGCGGCCTGGGGCCCGCCGGCCGCCATCATCGGGCTCCGGCCGGTCGGACTCTGTTACGACGGCTCGCCCGAGCTCAAGCAGCTGATCGACAACCCGCCGAGCTCGGTCGTCTACCTGGAGTTGCCGTTCCCGAAGGTCGACGCCGCGGCCTGCGGCGGCGTCAGCTCAACCGGCAACTTCCTCAGCGTCGACTTCGATGGCGGAGCCGGCATCGACGACGTCGGCGAGTGGGCCGTCGACGGCTACCCCGAGCCGGTTGCGCTCGACGCCCCGACCTCGACGGGCTGCTCCGGCCAGCCGTGCGCCGATCGGCCGTACGCCATCCCGGCGATCTCCGATGACCTCGACGAGCTGGTCGGCAGCGGGGACTACGTCCCCTGGCCGATCTACGACTACGCCGACGTCGACGGTGTCCACCTGATCGGCGTCATCCGAGCCCGCCTGTACTGGTACGCGTTCGATGGGCCGCTCGAGTACTGGCGGCTGGCGTTCAAGGTCGAGCCAGGTCTGATCCGGGGAACGTGTTGTGGCGGCCAGGGTCTCGACGGCGGGAACCGGGTCGTTGCGATCTGCGGTGTCGACGGTTGGCGGAGCGAGGAGTGCGGCGGGTGACGGGCGTCGAGAGGCGGGCTTGCGGTCGGGTGATCCCGGACGGTCGGAGCCGGGAGGAGCTGGGATGAACAGACGGATCATCGGCGTGGTCGGTGCGCTGGCCCTGGCCCTGATCGGGACCGCAGCCCTCGTGTTCTATGTCGGGACCGCCGAGCAGCGGGCGCTGGCCGGCGAGCGGTTGGTCGAGGTGTACGTCGTCGACGAGCCGATCGCCGCTGGCACCGCGGTCGAGGAGATCGCATCGCTTGTCTCGGTCGAGCGGGTGCCGATCAAGGTCGCCGCGGCCGGCGCCGTCCAGGACCTCGGTGTGATCGCCGGGCTTGTCGTCGCCCTCGACCTGGTGCCGGGCGAGCAGCTGGTCACGTCCCGATTCGTGGCCAGGGCGGCCATGACCGACCGCCAGATCGGTATCGACGTTCCCGACGAGATGGTCGAGGTCACGGTTGAGCTCGCAGCCGAACGGGCCGTCGGCGGACTGCTCGAACCGGGCCAGAAGGTGTCGGTCATCGCATCGTTCGAGCCCTTCAGCCTCAGCCGGACCCTGGTCGACGTCAACGGTGAGGCGGTCCCGCTCCCGTCGTCGGTCGGCGACGACGTGCAGGGCACGACACCGAACTCGACGGACCTGCTGCTGCGCAAGGTCCTGGTCACCGCCATCCAGGAGCCGGTCGGGTCTCGCCCGACCGAGGGCGAGCGACTGACCGATGCGCCCGAGGACACGGTGTTCGTGACCCTCGCCGTCGAGCCGTTCGACGCCGAGCGGTTGGTGTTCACCGCCGAGTTCGGCGAGATCTGGTTGGCGGCCGAGCGCGACTCGGTGCCGGAGAACGACGAGCCGGGCCAGACCCGAGGCAGCGTGCTGATCGATCGGCGGCCACGCCGATGACGGTCGGCGGGCGGGCAACGGGTCCGGGACCGGCCGACGGCCGGTGGCAGCGCCACGGCCGGGACGAAAGGGCGGAGCGATGAGTGGAATCACGCTGGTGTCGGGCAACCCCCGCCTCGAGGCGGTGTTCGTCGAGGAGTTCGGGCGATCGACGCCGGTCAGACGCGTGTGGTCAGACCAGTGGCACGACCCGGCCGAGGTGGCGATGGACGCCTGTGCCGCCGACCCCGAGCTGGTGGTCATCGGGTCGGACGCCGGCCAGGAGCTGACGCAGGTCGTCGTCCCCGAAATCGACCGGCTGTTCCCGGCAACGACGATCCTGTGCCTCACCCCCCGCGTCGACACGGCGACCTCGATGACGCTGCTCCGACTCGGTGCCCGCGACGTCGCCTACGAGGGCGGGACCCGTCGCGACTTCCGGGCGTCGATCGAGCCGGTGTTGCAGCTGGCCCACTCGCGCCACCAACGCCGGGCCGACACCCCGGCCGAGGTCCGGCGCCGGG
>JBCCVL010000247.1:0-6468 GCA_039195375.1 Actinomycetota bacterium | reverse complement strand
GGTCTCCGTCGAGAACCTCTCGGCCTCGGAGTCCCGGATCCGGGACACCGACATGGCCGACGAGATGGTCCAGTTCACCAAGAACCAGATCCTCCAGCAGGCCGGAACGGCCATGCTCGGACAGGCCAACGCCATCCCCCAGTCGGTCCTCCGACTCCTCGGGTAGGCACGGCGCCTCCGGAGCCTGATCCGTCGTTCGACGGGTCGTAGATCGGCACCCATCGGGAAGGTACCAACCGGGGTGGGGTGGGGGCGTCGCGCCCTCATCCCACCTCTGTGAACGAGTTTCTCAAGTTCACCCCGACTCGCCCCGATAGCTGAAAACGAGCCGGAAGCTCACTCTCGAAGGCCCACGGACAGGGCTGGACTCATCCGCAACCTGTTCGAAGGAGCTGTCGAGTGATCGTCGGTTCGAACGAAACCGAGTTCCTGGCCGCCGCGCTCCGCGGTCTCGAAGCGCAGCGCAAGGCGGCCGAGCACAACGTCGCCAACGTCGAGACCCCCGGCTTCAAGGCCAGGCGGGTCTCGTTCGAGCAGGCGCTGGCCGAGGCGATGACCGCCGGTGACCCCTCGCAGACCGCCATCTCGACGTGGCACTCGTCGGCGCCGGGCCGCATCGACGGCTCGAACGTCGACCTCGACGACGAGATGCGGGCGCTCGAGCTCAACGCCCTCCAGCAGCAGCTGGTCAACACCGCCATCAACGCCCGCTACACCCGCCTCCGCACCTCGATCGGTCAGGGCTGACGATGAGCGGACCCTTCAGCTCGCTGTCGATCTCGGGGTCGGGCATGGACGTCTACCAGACGTGGCTCGATGCCATCGCCGACAACGTCGCCAACATCAACAACGTCACCTCGACAGACGAGCCGGCGTTCCAGGAGCGGTTCGTGGTGGCCAGGGCCCGCGAGGACCGGGGCGGCATGCAGGGAGCCAGGGTCGACCGGATCGAGTTCGGCGACCCCTACGGCGAGGTCATCTACGAGCCGAACCACATCCTGGCCGACGAGGAGGGCTTCGTTCGCGTCCCCAACGTCGACCTCGGCCACCAGATGACCCACATGTTGGTGGCCCAGCGGGCGTACCAGGCCAACGTGACCGCCTTTCGCACCGCCAGGGACGCCTACCAGCGGGCCCTGGAGATCGGCCGCCGATGAACCCGATGACCGAGACGACCCCGCCACCCCATTCTTCGACGCCGGCGCCGCAGCCGGCACCCAGCAGGAGCGTGAGCAAGTGATCCGATCCATGTACGCCGGCGTCTCGGGCCTCCGGGCCCACCAGATCATGATGGACGTCGTCGGTAACAACGTGGCCAACGTCAACACCCAGGGCTACAAGCGCAACCAGGCGATCTTCACCGACGTGCTCTCGCAGATCGTCAACGGTGCCGCTGCGCCGACCGAGGACCTCGGCGGTCGGAACCCGGCCCAGGTCGGCCTCGGCGTGTCGATGTCAGGCACGGCCCAGCAGTTCGGACAGGGCTTCCTCCAGGTCACGAACCGATCGCTCGACGTCGCCCTCCAGGGCGACGGGTTCTTCATCATCGACCGGTCCGGCGAGCAGCTCTACACCAGGGCCGGGGCGCTGTTCCTCGACGCCGACGGCCGGCTCGTCACCTCGAACGGCTCGCTGGTCCAGGGCTGGGGGGCCGACAACGCCGGCGTGATCGACAGCGGTGGGACCATCGGCAACATCCGCCTCCCGATCGGCGACCAGAACCCGCCGGTGATCACCTCCGAGGTCAAGCTCGGCGGCAACCTGCCCTCCAACGCCGCCATCGGCACCCAGCTGTTCACCGGTGTCGAGATCTACAACGCCAACGGCAACACGGTCCAGCTCGACCTGACGTTCGAGAAGACCAACGTCGACGAGTGGACCGCCACCGGCACCTACGGCGATCCGGCCACCGCCATCACCCTCACCGACAACGTGATCACGTTCGTCAACGGCGAGTTCACCATCCCGGCCGACTTCGACATGAACATCGCCGCAGGCCAGATCCCCGACGTCGGCGCCATCGACCTCACGATCGGCGGCACGACCGAGCGGCGACTGACCCAGTTCGGCGACGCCAACTCGCTCACGGTCGTCACCCAGAACGGCGCCTCGGCCGGCGTGCTCCAGTCGATGCGGGTCGGCACCGACGGTGTCATCGTCGGCACGTACAACAACGGCCTCACCCAGGCGATCGCCCAGCTGGCGGTGGCCAACTTCTCGAACCCCGAGGGTCTCGAGCGGGTGACCGGCTCGAACTGGCGGACCACCGTCAACTCCGGCCTCGCCCAGATCGGCGAGACCGGCACCGGCGGGCGTGGTCTGGTCGCCCCCGGCACCCTGGAGATGTCCAACGTCGACCTGGCGCTGGAGTTCACCGAGCTCATCCGTTCGCAGCGTGGCTTCCAGGCCAACTCCCGGGTCGTCACCTCCGCTGACGAACTCCTCCAGGAGATCGTGAACCTGAAGCGATAGTCCTCATCGGGGGACACGAACCCTCAAGTCGGCCGGTCGGGAGCCGACGGAGATCTGACGCCTGACACCGGTTGCGACCGGGTCGGGTGCCAGGAGCAGCGACCAATCACCTTCCCGATCCGGGAGCTGCAAACCGTTGGGAGCCCGGCCCGAGTTCACTCGGGTCGGGCTCCGATGGTCACGACGCGCCGTCCGACGCGGACCAACCCGCTGGCTCGAGGACCCGGACGGTGCCACTCACCGGGTCGACCTCGATGCGGTCGCCGTCGGCGATCGTGGTCATGGCCTCGGCTGCGCCGACGACGGCCGGGATGCCGAGCTCCCTGGCCATCACCGCGGCGTGGCACAACAGCCCGCCCTCCTGGACGACGACGCCGGCCACGGCGGCCAGGACGGCGTTGTAGGTCGGCGCGGTCCAGGCGGCGACGAGGATGTCGCCGTCGCCGAGCGTCTGCAGCACGTCCTCCGGCGTCGTGGCCACCCTGGCCCGGCCGATCACCGCCGCCTCGCCGATCCCGAGCCCGCTGAGCCGCTGGCGATCGCCCGGCTCGGGTTCGAGCATCGAGACGGCGGCCTCGATCGCCTCGACCGTGCGACGCAGGCCAGGGGGCAACAAGCCGGGCGACGGCGGGTCGAACGATGGGCCGAGCCGATCGGGGGCGACGAGCGTGGCCTCCCAGCGGCGATGTTCGGCCCGCTCGTCGAGCTCGGCGGCGGTCGGTCCGGTGCCGGAGCGGAGGAGCGCGACCAGCTCGGGACCGTCGAGCTCGAACACCCGGTCCGGCTCGGTGATTCGCCCGCCGGCGGCGAGCCGTCTGCCGGACTCCAGGTAGGCCCGCCGCACCAGTCCCATCGGCCACTCGGCGGTGAGCGGACCGTTGTCGTCACGGAGGCCGTAGGCCCGTCTGGCGTGGTCGAGCAACCGGTCGAAGTCGGCGCGGTCTGCGGCCGGTACCCGATCACGGAGCTCACGTTCCCCGGTCTCGACCGGATCGGTGGATGTCGTCCCGCCGCCGTCGAACCCGGCGGCCAACCTTGCCCCGGCCGATCGGATCATGGCCGCCGTCCCGCCAGGGAGCTCGCCGACGGTCAGGCCCTCGATGTCGTACGAGCTGACCAGTCGCCACCCGAAGTCGAGCAGGTAGGCGTCGAGTCGCCGGCCGACCTCGCCCCCGACCGAACGCACGTCGTCGAGGCCGTCGACGGCAGCGGGATCTCGGCCGGCGTCGAGCATCGCCTTGGCGATCGCCGCAGCGTGTCCGGCGGCCTCGACCGTTGCCGGCGAGCGACCCTGCAGGAGGCCCATCACGGCGACGGGGTCGAGGCCCCAACGCCCGGTGTGGGCCAGGAGGTCACCGAGCGGGCCCATGTCGGTGCCGTGCAGCTGGTGGTGCCGGGTCCAACCGGCGAGGTTGTGAGCCACCACCCGCTCGACGTGGTCGGCCATGGCCGCATCGTCGAGTCCGTCGAGCGGCTCGGCCTGGAGCCGTCGGTTGGCGTCGATCCACTCCTGCCGTTCCGTCGAATCCCAGTGGTCGATCGGCTCGAGGAACGTTCCCTCTTCGAGGGTGCGCTTTGCGGTTCGCTCTCGCCGACGGAAGGCGGGGTGGAGTCTGGCCGCGGCCCACAGGATCGGGCCAGGTGGCGGCGACCCACCACGGTCGGCCCCGACGAGCGGAACGAGCCGCCGGTAGGTCTTGCCGTTGACGAAGCGCATCTCGATCGTGTCGAGCGGCCCGCCGTAGGTCTCGAAGACCCAGCGGTAGGCCTCCTCGGCCGACCGGCTCGACACGTGGCGGAACACCGGTGTCGGGGCCGGTGGGGAGTGGGAGCCGTCGTACTCCCATTCGCCGGGTCCTGGCGGGTCCCAGGTCGCCGTTCGCTCGCTCATGCTGATCCCTCCTGTTGTCGTTCGGGTGCCGTTGGGCGGGCCAGAGCGGCGACGGCGGTCGCACCGTCGATCGGTTCGGTCGTTCCGGTGGCGGCGGCGTGGGCCACCATGGCCTGCACCATCCACACGCTCAGGTCGGCGGCCCGCCGAGGATCCTGGCCGAGGCGCTCGACGAGTTCGAGGAACAGGGCCGACGACGACGTGGCGATGATCGCATCGACCAGCCGGTCGAGATCGTCCCCATCGAGCGGGATGCCGGTCGACCGGAGCGAGGCCAGCACCGTCTGGCGCTGCTCGGCAACCCGCTCCCGACGGAGCTCCCGACCGGTGGCCGTGCTCAGCTGCACGATGACGCCGGGCAGGTTGGCGGCGAAATCGGCGAACCGGGCCCGCTGGTAGGCGAGCAGGTCATCGGGACGGAGCTCGTCGACGTCGATCCGCCCGGCCGCCTCGGCCCACGTGCGGCCGTCGAACCAGGCGCCGGCGGCGTCGAGCAGCTCGCCTTTTGTCGGGAAGTAGCGGTAGAGGGTCCGCAACGAGATGCCCGCCACCTCGGCGACGGCTGGCATCGAGACGGCGGCGGGATCGTCATCGGCCATCAGGCTGAGCGCAGCCTGCACGATCCGCTCACGGGTGACGGCCCGGCGCTCGGCTCGCAGATCGGTCATGACATGATTCATGCCATTTTGGCACGGACCATGTCAAGCCAGACACCGATCGGAGCCGGTGACCAGCTCCGGCTCGGCTCAGACGCGGTACGGCGCCATGTCCATCCCCGGGTACCGGGCGCCCACGTCGCGCAGCGTCTGCTCGTTCCAGTACGGGTCACCCGGCTTGGGAAAGCCGAACAGGTCGCGCTCCCGCACGCTGAGGCGGGCCAGGAACTCCTGCCACGGTCGGCTGGTGGCGTGGTTCGGCCAGGCCACCTTCCCGGTCCACGACGGGCCCCCGTCTGGGGTACGGCCCTGGAAGTCGAGCAGGAGCGTGAAGCGGGAGCGGCCGGGCTCGGTGAACCCGGAGGCCCGGTGGAACACGTCGGTCCGGTAGAGCAGGACCGACCCGGCCGGACCGACGACCGGGACCTCGACGTCGAACAGCTCCCCTTTCGACAGCACCGTGAACCGCTCGTTCAGGTGCTGGCGATCGAGCACGAGCGGCAGGTTGGCCGAGTGCTCGAGCGGCACGATCTTGGTCGGGGCGTCGGCCTCGGTGACGTCGGACAGCAGGGTGAACGTGGTGACCTGTCTGGCGTAGCCGTCGGCCCGGGGCACGACGAGCGTGTGGTTGGCGTAGTCGCGGTGGTGGGCCTGCTCGTAGTCGGTCGCACCGGCGTACTTGGCCCACAGCTCGACCTTGTAGAGGCTGATGTCGTCGGTGCCGAGATAGCGCTCGACACCGTCGAGCAGGTCGGGGTGGACACAGAGCCGGGTCAGGTCCCAGCTGGCGAACGGGAAGCCGCGGTCGATCCCGGCGAAGCCGTTCTCGGCCAGGTGCGGGTAGGCGGCGGGGTCGGCGAAGTAGTCGTCCGGGCGGGGATGATGGTCCCAGATCCCGTTGCGGGCCGCGGCCACCTCGTCGTCGTCGAGGACGCCCTCGACGATCGTGTAGCCCCGCTCGTCGATCTCCCGGAGTGACTCGTCCGGAATGCGCATGACCGCCTCCTCCTCGTCCTGGCCCGACCAGCGTAGGAGGATCGGCGACGACGGTCAGCAGCGACGCAGGACGGTGCGGTGGGCGGCGTGGGCCGCGAGCTCGTGGCGTACCAACCGCCACCGCTGCGACCGGGTCAGCTCCCGCTCGGCCGCGACCGCCTGGATCCGCCCGGGGAAGCAGCGTGACAACAGGAGCTCGGCCCTGGCCAGGTGGTACGTCGAGGTGACGGCGACCAGCGACGTCCACTGCCGTTCGATCGCCAGGTGACCGATGGCGCGGGCCTCACCCCGGGTGGTGATCGGTTCCGGGGTCGGGCACACCACCTCGTAGCCGAGCGAGTCATCGCCACAGAGCTCGTTGGCCGCGGCCCAGACCGGGCTGGTCCCGTTCGGGAGCACCAGCACATCGGCGGTGCCGCGATCCATGAGGTCGATGGCGGCGGGTAGCCGCTC
>JBCCVL010000246.1:0-6525 GCA_039195375.1 Actinomycetota bacterium | reverse complement strand
TCGGCATCGAGCACTCGGTGCCGCGCTCCTCGCTGCCGCCCTCCTGGTCGCCGCCTGCGGCGACGACGGCGCCGAGTCGACCGCCTCGTCTGATGCGAGCGGATCGGCATCGTCATCGGCATCGGCATCGGCATCGGCATCGCCGTCCGCGTCGGCCCCGGCCGACGACGAGACGGCCGCAGACGCCGAGGACTCGGCCGATGGCGCCGACACGGCCGACGGCGCCGAGGATGGGTCCAGCACCGACGAGGCCTCTGACGAAGCGCAGGCCGACGACGCCGAAGAATCCGCCGCCGCACCCGAGCCCGAGGCGGACCCGGTCCTGCCGGTGACCGTGACGGACACGACCGGAGCCGAGATCACGGTCTCGTCGGTCGACCGCATCATCCCGCTCGACGGAACCGTCGCCGAGGTCGTCTTTGCCCTCGGTCTCGGCGACAACGTGGTGGCCACCGACCTGTCGGCCACCTTCCCGGCCGAGGCCGACGCCCTGCCCGAGATCGGCTACCAGCGGGCCCTGGCCGCCGAGCCGATCGCCGCCTTCGAGCCAACCGTGCTCCTGGCCACCGACATCGCCGGCCCAGACGGCACCCTCGACGACCTCCGGGCCCTCGGATACCCCGTGGTGATCGTGCCGAACGACGCCACGGCCGACGGGCCGGGCCGCAAGATTCGGGCCGTCGCCGCCGCCCTCGGCGTCCCGGGTCGTGGCGAGGCGCTGGCCTCGGAGGTCGACCAGACCATCGAAGCGATCTCGGTCGCCGGCGATGGCGACGGCGGGCCTCGGGTGGCCGCGCTCTACATCCGCGGCACCACCGCCCAGCTCGTTCTCGGGCGCGACAGCGCCACCCACTGGCTGATCGGCGCCGCCGGCGGCGTCGACATCGCCGATGAGCTCGACATCGACGAGACCGTCCCGGTCACCGCCGAGGCGATCCTCCGCGTCGACCCCGAGGTCCTGCTCGTCCCCGCCGCCGGCCTGGCCTCGGTCGACGGCATCGACGGCCTCCTCGCCATCGAAGGCCTCGACCGGACGTCAGCCGGACAGGCCGGCCGCGTCCTGACCTACGACGACCAGCTCCTGCTCGGCAACGGTCCCCGCGTCGGGGACCTGCTGGCCGAGCTCCAGGCCGAACTGGCCGCCGTCACCCGCCCCTGAACCTCTGCACCGCAACTCCCCTGGAGGATCTTCATGCCCCGACCATCCGATCCGTCTGAACAACCCCGTCGCCGTCCGGTGATGGCGGGGCGCGACGGCATCACCACCTCACACGCCAACGTCCGCCTCGCCGTCGGGCTCGCTCACGGCGTTCCCGGCGCCGAGCTGCGGATCCGTCGGACCGACGGTGGCGAGCTGGTGGCGGCCAACCGGCCGGATGCGGACGTCGACCTCTGCTCGCTCCGGCGGCTGGTGATCGGCACGGTCGGTGCGTCGACCGCCGATCGTTGGATCGAGGTCATCGGTGTCGGCGGATCCGTGACCGCCACCGACGACGGACTGTGGGCATCCAACGATGCGGAGCCCCGCCGGTGGTTCGCCACGATGTTGCGCCAGGAGCGGGTCATCGATCTGCTCGGCGAGATCGACACCGCCGACATCGGCGATGACGGCATCGAAGTCGTTCTCAAGCCCGACCCCTGTCTCGGGCTCACGTCCATCGGCGTCTCCGCCGAAGGACCCCATCTCGTCGACCGGTTGGACGAGTTGGCCCGCCGGGCCAACGTCGCCTGCCTGGTCGACGAATTGATCTGGTCGGCCCGGGCAGCGGTGCCCCGGGTCGACCCTCCACGCAGTCGGACCACTCCGGTCGACCTCAACGATGCAAGCAAGGGAGAGAACCCATGAGCAGCCGGACGTTCCGGCCCCGCCCCAACCGCAGTCGCCTCCTGGCGCTGCTGGCCGCCCTGGCCCTGGTCGCTGCGGCCTGCGGGAGCGACGACTCGGAGACCGAGGCGGGCGCCTCGGCATCGGCTTCGGCCTCGGCGTCGGGATCCGCATCGGCCCCGGCCGACGACGCCTCCGGCTCGGCCTCGGCCCCCGCTGACGACGCATCAGCCTCCGGGTCGGCGTCGGCTCCAGCCGACGAAGCCGACGAGGATACGGACGAGGCGGACGACGCGTCGGCATCGACGCCGGCCGAGGACGAGGGCGAGTCCGAGGATGCGTCGGCTCCGGCCGAGGACGAGGAGGACGCGGCCGACGCCGCCGCCACCGCCGAACCGACTGCGGAGGAGGCGGAGGCGATGGCCGCCTGGGCCCTCGTCTTCGACTCGAACGCCGACTTCGCCGAGAAGGCGCCTCACCTCGAGGACGCCGCCAACCTCGAGACGAGCAACGCCGGCTTCCTCTCGGCCGGCGAGGCGATGGGAGGCATCTCGCTCGCTCCGACCAGTGCCACCATCGACGGCGACACGGCGACCGTGATCTATGACGTGTTGTTCGGCGAGAACGCGGCCTACACCGACCTCGACGGCACGATGCAGCTCATCGACGGCGTCTGGGTCGTCAGCCGGGACCGGTATTGCGGGTTCCTGGCGTCCGCCCGGACGCCGTGTGAGGGCTAGTCCCGTGTCCGCCGCGTCGTCTGCGTCCGTGCCTGCGGGGCTGCTCGCCGTCCGCAAGGCGGCGATCCTCGCCCACTGGGTGCCGGGGATCAGCCTCCTCGTGTCGCAGTCCGACTGGCCAGGTCTGCAGGTCACCACCACCCCGTGGGCGATGGACGACGGGTGGTGGACGCCGATCGATCCCTGCCGGTTCCGACACGAGGTGTGCGGCCTGCCGGAGCGGCCGAGTCCGGTCGTCGGGCACTCGCTCGGCGCAGACGACGCCGCGCTGCAGATAGAGGTCGTGACCAGTGGCGCGACCTCCTACGACGACGCCGGTCTCTTCGTCCTGCCGTTCGACGAGCACCACACCGCCGTTGGATTCCCGATGCTGGCCGACATCCCGGTCGGCCAGACGGGGACGGAGGGGTCGACGTCGTCACCGACGTGTTACTGGGCCATCGACGAGCGGCCGCCGTTGCTGCAGAATGTGGATGCCGACCTGGGGGTGAAGTTGATTTCCTGCTGCTATCCGACCGACGACGAGCTTCGGGCCAGTCTCGCCCGTGAGGCTGCGCTCGACGCGCTGCTGATGACCGGGGCCGACGAGGTCGCCATGGTCGCGGCGGTCCTGTGATGGCCGCCAACGGGATTCAGGTCGATGGCCTGGTCAAGCGCTTCGGCGAGACGACGGCCCTCGGTGGTGTGACCTTCGATGCCGCGCCCGGCGAGGTGCTCGGACTGCTCGGCCCGAACGGTGCGGGCAAGACGACGACGGTCAGCATCCTGGCAACGCTGCTCCGCCCCGACGCCGGCTCGGCCACGGTCGACGGACACGACGTCGTGGCCGCGCCGGCGGAGGTCCGGCGGGCGATCGCCTTGACCGGACAGTTCGCGGCCCTCGACGAGGCACTGACCGGAGTCGAGAACCTGACGCTCTTCGGCCGCCTCCGTGGTCACTCCCGGTCGGTGGCCCGGGCCAGGGCCGACGAGCTGCTTGAGCGGTTCGACCTGGTCGAGGCGGCCGACGGTCGGGTGTCGTCGTACTCCGGCGGCATGCGCCGACGGCTCGACCTGGCGGCCAGCCTGGTCGACGACGTTCCGATCCTGTTCCTCGACGAGCCGACCACGGGGCTCGACCCTCGCAGCCGGGCCACGCTCTGGGACATGGTCCGTGACCTCCAGGCCGAGGGCCGCACGATCATCCTGACAACCCAGTACCTGGAGGAGGCCGACCAGCTCGCCGACCGGATCGTGTTGATCGACGGCGGGAAGGTCGTCGTCGAGGGCACGCCGAGCGACCTGAAACGGGCTGCCGGCGGCCAGTCGTGTGTGGTCCAGCCGGTCGACCCCGGCCGGCTCGACGAGGTGGCCAAGCTGCTCGACGACCGGGGTCCGCTCCAGGTCGACCACGACCTCGGCACGGTCACCGTCCCCGACACCGAGGCCGCGGACCTGTCGGCCATCCTGCAACGACTCGGCCAGGCCGGGATCGAGGTGGCCGACCTGTCCTTGCGCCGACCCACCCTCGACGACGTCTTCCTCGACCTGACCGGCGACTCGGCATGACGGGCCTGCCGACCACGACGGGCTGCCTGGCATGACCGCGCCGGGCACCCTGATCGGCGACGGCCGTGTGCTCGGTGGACGGGCGATGCTCCGCAGCGCCCGCAACCCGGCCACGATCCTCGGTGCCGTGCTGTTCCCGATCCTGTTCTTCGTCCTGTTCAACCTGGTGATGCGGCGGATCATGGAGGCCCGCGGCTTCGACTACGCCCAGCTGCTGCCACCGACCATCGTCGTCCAGGCGATGTTCTTCACCGCGATGTCATCGGCGTACTACGTGGCCGACGACCGTCGCAGCGGCGTCATCGCCCGCCTCCGGTCGCTGCCGATCCACCGGTCGGCCCCCCTGCTCGGTCGGGCCGTTGGCGACCTGTCCCGAGCCGCGGTCTCGGCGGTGGTGATCACGGCGCTCGGCCTGGCAACCGGTATGCGGTTCGAGCGTGGATGGGTCTGGGCCCTGGCCTACCTGGGGATCGCCCTGCTCTTCAGCCTGGCGGTGTCACTCGGGATGGGGCTGATCGGCTACTCGGCCCCGACGCCGGAGGCCGCAGCCTCGATTGCGTCGACCCCCTACCTGCCGCTGATCATGTTGTCGTCTGGGTTCGCCCCGGTCGAGGACTTCCCCAACTGGCTCGAGCCGATCGTCCGCTACCAGCCGGTCAGCGCCACGATCGACGCCCTCCGGGCGACCACCGGCACCGGTGACCTCGGGGAGACCGTTCCCCTCGCCCTGGCCTGGTGCGTCGGGCTGACCATCGTGTTCGCCGCACTCGGCAGTCGGGCCCTGGAGCGGGCGACATGACGGCGTCGACGAGTCCGGTCCCGTCGACGGTTGGTGCACCGACCGCCAGCTCGACGGCGGGCATGGGTGCCCAGGTGGCGGCGTTCGCCAGCCGGGCGCTGCGGCGCCTGTCGCGTTCGTCCGAGACCGTGGTCAACACCACGATCTTCCCGCTGCTGCTGCTGTTGACGCTGCTGGCCGCATTCTCGGAGGCGGTCGAGGCCTTCGAGGGGGCCGATTACGCCCAGCGGCTGGTGCCGACCCTGGTCGTTTCCGGCGTGATGTTCGGGTCGATCGGCGCCGCCTACGGCCTGCTCGGCGACCTCCAGTCCGGGTTCATGGACCGCATCCGGTCGTTGCCGATCGCCCAGCTGAGCCTGCTCATCGGCATCGCCCTGGCCGAGGTGGTCCGGGCCCTGGCTGCCATCGTCGTCCTCGTCGCGGTCGGCCACCTGTTCGGGTTCCGGTTCCTCGACGGTCTGATGTCGTCGCTCGCCTTCGTTGTCGTCGGCGCCCTGCTCGGGCCCGTGCTGGTCTGGATCGGCATGGCCATGGCCACGGTGGCCTCCAGCCTGGAGACGCTCGGCCCGCCGATCGGCGCGATTTTCCTGCTGCTCCTGTTCTTCTCCCAGGGGATGGTGCCACTCGAGGCCTACCCCGGCTGGGCCCAACCGCTGGTGGAGCTCAGCCCGATCACCGCCTACGTCGTGCTGCTCGATGGCCTCGCCCGCGGTGGGCCCGTCGCCGAGCCGGCGGTGCGGTCCCTCATCTGGTCGGTGATCATCGTGGTCGGCTTCGGCGGGATGGCCGCCTACCGCCTGACCCGGTCGCCCGGCGAGCGGTCCTGACCGCAGCCCGCCCTCGTCCGGCCCGGCATCGACGACGCCTACCCTGCGATGATCGGCCGGTGCGGCCGCCGGCGCCGGTCATCGGTTGGCCGGCCGAGACGAGCCGAGTGAACCCGAACAGGAGCAACCATGACGACGCCGAACGAGAGCGCCGAGACGCCGGTCGACCCGGCGGCCGCCGACGAGCCGGAGCGCCCCGCCCAGCACGGCGGCGGTGAGTCCGGCCCCCCGATCGCCGGCGACCCGAGCTCGTTCCCGTCCGACGCCGAACTGGCCCGCACCCTGTGCTGGCAGCGGAGCCGGGCCACGCTGTCGACGCTGACCGCGGACGGTTTCCCCTACGGCAGCGTCGTCTCCTATGCGCCGGATCATGGCGGCGCCCCCGTCGTGCTCGTGTCCGACATGGCCGAGCACACGGTGAACGCCCGCCGTGACACCCGGGCGAGCATGTTGATCACGGCCGCCGCCTCCGATGGCGACGCCGATCCGCTCGGCATGGCCCGCTGCACCCTGGTCGGCCACATGGAGTTGGTCGACGACCAGGCGTCGGTCCGCGAGGCCTACCTGGAGCGCCATCCCTACGCCGGCTACTACGTCGACTTCACCGACTTCGGCTTCTGGCGACTCGACGTGTCCCAGATCCGCTACGTCGGCGGGTTCGGGCACATGAGCTGGGTGTCGGCCCGCGGCGAAGCCCCCGCCCACCTCGAACCCGTGGCCCAGGCCCCCCACGGGATCGTAGAGCACCAGTAACGCCACCACCCCCACCCCCACCAGCACTAAACC
>JBCCVL010000245.1:0-6546 GCA_039195375.1 Actinomycetota bacterium | reverse complement strand
GCTGCACGAGCGCGCCGTTGACCATCGCCAGCGCCGCGATCGACGCCATCACGTCCGGGTCGCCGCCGGCCCGCTCGTAGATGAGGGCGAGCGGCGCATCGCTCGCGGCCAGCGTCGCCGGGGCGACGGCGAGCACGGCGATAGCGGCGACGAGCATGTAGACGATCGTGGTCAGGCCGAGGGTCGCCAGGATGGCCCGGGGCAGCACCACCGGGGCGTTGCGGGTCTCCTCGGCCACCGAGTCCATGTCCTCGAAGCCGAGGAAGGCGAAGAAGGCCAGGAAGGCCCCGCCGAGGACGCCACCCCAACCGGCGGCGCTCGTCGGCGGGCCGAGGAGGTCGTCGGCCCTGGTCACGATGTCGGGCAGGTGGTCCCGCCCCGTCCACACGACCAGCACCAGCCCGAACAGCTCGACGATCGTGAACAGCCCGGCGACCATGACGGACTGACGGACGCCGCTGACCGCCAGCCCGCCGAGCACGACGACCAGGGCGGTCGCCAGCAGCCACTCGGGTCCGTCGATCAGCTCGGCCGTGTAGCCGCCGAAGGCGCGGGTGATGGCCGATGCGGCCACGATCCCGGCCAGGAGGACGGCGAGGCCGACGGCGCGGCTGAACCACCGGCGGCCGAAGGCCCGGTCGGCGAACACCGCCTCGCCGGCCGCTTTCGGGAGGCGCCCCGCCAGCTCGGCGAAACCGACGGCGGTGACCCCGGCCGCCATCGCCGACACGAGGAAGGCGAGCGGCGCCCGCAGCCCGGCCTCTCCGGCGACCTCGCCGGTGAGTGCGTAGATGCCGGCACCGACGGTGGTCCCCAGGCCATAGAGCACGAGCATCGGGAGCGAGACCGTTCGCTGCAGCGTCGGTCCGTCGTGTGTGTCCCGTCGACCGTCTGGCCGAGCCGCGTCTGGGTCGGCCGATTGCCCCGGTGGCGGACTGGTCCCGAGGGTGGAAGGGGGCTGAAGACGGTCGACCATCGTTGACCTCCTCGAACCTCGGCTCACCTGTCGACCTGCCGGTCCACCTTCATCGTCCCCCTCGTCGACCGCCCCGACCAGAGTCCGAAGCCCCTGTGGCTGGCGGTCTCGGCTGCGGGGGAGGGAAGATGCCGGGCATGGACCCGGTTCCCCGAACGTGGACGTGAGCCCGAGCTCCCCGGCGATCGAGGCGGACGCCGGGCCGGTCGTGTCCGAGCGGGCCCGGGTCCTCGGCCTGATGGCCCTCGGGCTGATGTTGTCGATGACGACCTGGTTCTCGACCGCCGCGGTGCTGGCCCAGCTCCGAGACCGCTGGGAGCTGTCGACCAACGAGGCGTCGGTCCTGATCATCGTGTTGCAGATCGGCTTCGTCGCCGGGGCCCTGGTCTCGGCGGTCGGCGGCCTGGCCGACCGGATGCGGCTCCGGCACCTCGTTGCCGTCGCCTCGCTCGGCGCCGCCGCGGCCAACGCTCTCGTGATCGTGGCCGACGGTTACGCCGCCGCGGTGGTGCTGCGGTTCCTGACCGGCGCGTTCCTGGCCGGGGTCTACCCGCCGGCGCTGAAGCTCGTGGCCACCTGGTTCCGCGAGGGCCGGGGGGCGGCCATGGGCCTGATGATCGCGGCGCTCACGATCGGATCCGCCGCCCCCCACCTGGTGAACGGGTTCGGTGGGGTGGGGTGGCGGACGGTGATGGCCACCACCTCGCTGGCCACGGTGGCCGGGGCTGCGATCGTCGCCGTCGCCGGGGTCGAGGGCCCCTATCCGTTCCCGACGACCGGGTTCCGGTTGTCGGAGGCGGCCAGCGTGGTCCGCGAGCGGCCGGTGGTGCTGGCCACCGCCGGCTACGTCGGTCACATGTGGGAGCTGTACGCGATGTGGGCGTGGATCGGGGTGTTCCTGGTCGATGTCGTCGACCGAGCCGAGTCCGGCCTGAACCCGTCGTTCCTGGCCTTTGCCGCCATCGCCATCGGCGGGATCGGTTCGATCGCCGCCGGGCTGTGGGGCGACCGGGTCGGCAAGCGCCGCTCGGCGATGCTGGCGATGGTGTCGTCCGGCTCCGCAGCGGCGATCGTCGGGTGGTCGGCGCTGCCGCTGTGGCTGGTCGTCGGCATCGTGATGGTCTGGGGAGCGACCGTGGTGGCCGACTCGGCCCAATTCTCCGCCATCGTCAGCGAGCGGGCATCCCAGGCCTACGTCGGGACGGCGCTGACGCTGCAGCTTGCGGTCGGGTTCCTGCTCACGGTGACCACGATCTGGCTCGTGCCCATGGTCCGCGATGCCATCGGCTGGTGGGCGGCGCTTGCCATGCTGGCCCCGGGGCCGTGGCTCGGGGCGCTCGCCCTCCGGGCGCTGCGTCCACCACCCGAGCCGACGACGTCACCGGCGGTCGCACCGGTCGTGAGCTGACGGTCCGGCCTCCCGGTGCGGGTCGGTCAGCTGACCCGCAGGTGGTCGGGTAGGCGCAGGCCCAGCTCGTCTGCCAGTGCGGCCTGACGCCCGCCGACGGCGACGCCGACGGCGTCGAGCAGCCGATTCATCATCTCGAAGTTGCCCGCCACCGCGGCCGCCCGGACGACGGCCTCGGGCCCGGCCCGGTCGAGCAGGGCCTGGCGAGCCGGGCCGATCTCGTCGTCGTCTCGCAGCACGGCGGCGTCGGCGAAGGCCAGGAGGGCGCCGCCGTTGGGGAGGAGTGGGTCGCGCATCGGATCGATGATGGCGTGCAGGTCCGATGGTCTGGCCGTCCGCTCGCTGCTCGCACGGAGCATGCCGGCATGGGCCAGCAGTCAGAAGAAGCACTCGTTGAGCAGCGAGGTACGGGCCGCCACGAACTCCATCTCGGTCCGGTGCAGGCCCCGGTCCGCGTCCAGGTCGGCCATCTCGGGGATCGACAGGTAGAAGACGCCGTGGAGATCGAGCATCGCCTCGTGCTCGTCGGGGATCAGCGAGAGGGCCGATGGGGGCGAGGCCGGTCCGACGGTCGGGACCCAGCCGCCCGAGAGGGTGGCGTGGTCGGCGACACGGCCCGTCGGTTCGCTGTTGTCGTCGGCCGGCCGCAGGTCGACGGCGGCGGTCCCGAGCCCGAAGGTGAAGGTGTCGATGGCGGTGAGCCGCGACACCAGGCCGAGGATCTCGACGTAGTTGGCCGACGAGACCCCCCGCTGCTCCTGTTCCCGCACCCAGCTCCGACGGATTTCGGCCGGGGCAACGGTCATCCGGTGCGTGATCTCGGCAAGCGGATCGTTGGCCGACGGCGGAGTGGTCTCGCTCGCCGCCGCCCGTTCGGCTGCCGCCGACCGGGACGCCTCGGCCAACGACCGTCTGGTGGCGCCCGAGAGGGTGGCCCCGGCTGCGGACATCGACCGGGCGGTCCGCTCGAGGAGCGCCTGCTCGGCCGGCGGGATCTCGACGGCTGCTGGCGTCATCGGCCAACCCTACCGGTGGGTCGGTTGTCGAACCAGCCGCCTCCTGGTGCCGGTGGGCGAGGGCCTGGTGGGCCGCCGGCGCCCGGCGACCGGTCAGCCGGCTACCGCCTCGCCCAGTCCGGCCCCGGCAAACGCGGACCGGGTGGCGGCCTTTTCGGCGTCGGTCAGTTCCAGATACGGCCGCCTGACCCGACCGCCGACCTGCCCGAGCAGCTCCTGCCAGTATTTCTGGTGGGCCGCCGCCTTGCCGGGTGGCCTGCTGGAGGCGAGGGCATGGCGGGCCCGGTCGAGGCTGGCGCTCACCGCCCTGGCCTCCTCGACCTCGCCGGCCATGGCCAGTTCGGTGTAGCGGTCGATCCGGCGGTCGTCGGCGGTCTGGAGCAGGAGCGGCGGGGTCGAGCAGAGGTACACCTGCCAGTCGAGCTCGACGATGTTGTCGAGCCAGGCCCGCTCGTCGGAGCTGGAGACGATCAGGTCGTCGCCCGCCAGCCGGGTCAGCTCGGCGTAGGTGTCGCGGGGCACGCTGTACTTGATGGCGACGACGTTCGGGATCTCGCGGGCCATGCGGGCGCACAGCTCGGGCTCGAGCAGGTACCCGCAATCGGGCGGCTGGTTCCAGAGCACGACGCCGATGTCGACCTGCTCGGCGACGTGGCGGTAGTACTCCACGATCGTGTCGTCGGTGTTGGCCCCGAAGTAGAGCAGCGGCGAGTGGGCGACGACGAGGTGGGCCCCGATCGCCTCGGCGTGGCGGGCGAGCTCGACGACCACGTCGATGCTCTGGTCCGAGACCGAGATCAGGACGCCGCCGTCGTGTGGTGCCGCCTCCTCGACGGCGATCTCGGCCGCCCGCTTGCGCTCGTCGATCGTCATCGAGGCGAACTCGCCCTGCTTGCCGTTGACGAACAGGCCCCGGATGCCGAGGTCGCCGTACCAGTGGCGGAGGTTCCGGCGCCAGCCGTCGTCGTCGAGGGCCAGATCATCGTCGAACGGGGTGAGGGTGGCCGCCCAGACGCCGCGCAGGCGTTCGCGGGCGGCGGCCGTGGCCGGGGAGGTCTCCATGAGTCCAGCTTGCCCGGGGGACCGGTCGCGCCGCACCCGGGGGCGGTGATCAGGTGGCGGTGCCGGCCAGGACGGCGCAGACGGCGTCGAGCCGCTCTCGCCTCACCCGGAACCAGGCCCACTTGCCCCGTTGCTCGCGATCGAGGAAGCCGGCCTTCACCAGCTGCGAGAGGTGGTGGCTGGTCGTCGGTTGGGTCCGGTCGACCAGCGCCGGCAGGTCGCAGGCGCAGGCCTCGCCCGACTCCGATGCGGCGATGATCGAGACCAGGCGCAGTCGGACCGGGTCGGCCAGGGCCTTCAGGACGACGGCCATCTCGGTCGCCTCGTCGAGCCCGATCGGCTCGGTGGTGAGCGGTCCACAGCAGAGGCCGCCGTCGCCGACGCTCGGAACAGCGGCTGTCGGGGTGTCGGCTGGCGGGGTACTGGCTGGCGGGGTGTCGGACCGGGTCGAGGCCATGACGAGATTCTAGCATCAACGTATTGACGAATATCGAATCGTTGGCCTAACGTATCGATATCGATCAAAATGAATCCACCAGTCACCGAGGAGGCTTCCCCCAATGCGACTGCAACTGGCCCTCAACGTCGACGACCTCGACGAGGCCATCGATTTCTACAGCCGGATGTTCGGCGCCGGCCCGGACAAGATCCGTGACGGCTACGCCAACTTCGCCATCGCCAACCCGCCGCTCAAGCTCGTGCTGTTCGCCGGATCCGGACCCGGCGGGACCATCAACCACCTCGGCGTCGAGACCGAGACCGCAGACGAGGTGGTGGCCGCCGAGTCCCGCCTGACCGACTCCGGACTCGAGACCACCGGCGTCGACGAGACGCTGTGTTGCTACGCCGAGAAGACCGAGACGTGGGTCGACGGACCAGACGGGCTGCGCTGGGAGTGGTACGTCAAGAAGGGCGATGCCGAGCAGTTCGAGAACGTCGTCGTCGGCGCCCCGACCGCCGACGGCGCGGAGATCACCGGCACCTGCTGCGCCTAGCGCCTAGCGCCTAGCGCCGTCGACGTGGTCGCCTCGTTCGACCTGGTCACCATCGACACACCCGACACCGAGCGCCTCGCCGCCTTCTGGGCCGGGGCGCTCGGTCTCGTCGAGGTCGAGCGGGAGGACGGCGACCGGTGGATCGTGCTCGCCGACGCAGACGGGCGGCGCCGGATCGGCCTCCAGCGGGGTGCGCACCGGCCCGGCGGGATCCACCTCGACCTGGCCTGCGCACCGGACGATTTCACCGCCGAGGTCGACCGGCTGATCGGGCTCGGCGCCCGCCTGGTGGAGCCACTGCGGACCGAGCCCTACGGCTCGATCGCCAACCTGCAGGATCCGGACGGCAACCCGTTCGACCTCTGCGCCTACCGTTGACCAGCGACCACAGACACCGATCGCCGAACGCTGGCGCCCCTCCGGAGACAGCATCGCGGTACGCTCGACGCCGGCAGGGGAGGAGCAGCCGTGGATCCCGACGTCGACGCCAACATCGAACGGTCGGAGCGCTGGGCCGACGAGATGGCGGCGCTTCGCCCGATCCTGCTCGACTGCGGGCTCACCGAGCGGATCAGGTGGCGCTCGCCCTGCTACAGCCACGACGGAAAGAACATCGTGATCATGCAGGAGATGAAGGCCTTCCTGGCGCTGATGTTCTTCAAGGGGGCCCTGGTCGACGACCCCGACGGGGTGCTCGTCGACCAGGGGCCGAACTCCCGAGCCGCTCGCCGGATCGAGTTCACGTCGGTTGACGACGTCGAACGCCTCGGACCGACGGTCGCGGCCTACGTGCGCCGGGCCGTCGAGGTCGAGGAGGCGGGGCTCGAGGTCGGACCGGCACCGGCGCCCGTCCTGGCCGGCGAGCTCCAGGCCCGACTCGACGCCGACGATGCCCTCCTGGCGGCGTTCGAGGCGCTCACGCCCGGCCGCCGGCGGGAGTACAACCTGCACGTCTCGGGTGCGAAGAAGTCGTCCACCCGCTCGTCACGGGTCGAGGCCTGTGTCCCGAAGATCCTGGCCGGAAGGGGCCTGCGGGACCGCTGAGGCGCCGCTCGCCGACCCCCGCTCACCCGGTGGTCGCCGACGACG
>JBCCVL010000244.1:0-6561 GCA_039195375.1 Actinomycetota bacterium | reverse complement strand
GTTGCGCTCGACCGGCTGGCCCGGTGTCACCGCCCAGGACACCAGCTCGACCTCGGCCACGCCCTCGCCGACGTCCGGCACCTTGACCGTCAGGCGTCCCATCGTCGCTCCTGCGGACCGGTTCTCTGTCGCTCCTGCGGATCGGTTCTCTGTCGCTCCTGCGGATCGGCCATCAGTACGCCATGACCTGACGGAGGGCGTCGGCCACCCGATCGGGGCCGGGGAAGTAGACCCACTCCAGGCCAACCGGGTACGGGGTGTCGTAGCCGGTGACCCGGGTGATCGGCGCCTCCAGATGGTCGAAGCACCGCTCCTGGACCTGGGCCGACAGCTCGGCCCCGAACCCGCTTGTCCTCGTCGCCTCGTGGGCGATCACGCAGCGGCCGGTCTTGGTCACCGAGGCCATGATCGTGTCGACGTCGAGGGGGAGCAGGGTCCGCAGGTCGATGACCTCGGCGTCGATGCCCGTCTCCTCGGCCGCCGCCTCGGCCACGAATCGGAGGGTGCCGTAGGCCAGCACGGTCACGTCGGACCCCGGGCGGACCACCGCCGCCTTGCCGAGGGGCACCGTGTAGTGCCCCTCCGGCACATTGCCGAGCTCGTGTCGGGACCAGGGCTGGATCGGACGGTCGTGGTGGCCGTCGAACGGACCGTTGTAGAGCCGTTTCGGTTCGAGGAAGATCACCGGGTCCGGGTCCTCGATCGAGGCGATCAGCAGCCCCTTGGCGTCGATCGGGTTCGACGGGAGGACCGTCTTGAGCCCGGCGACGTGGGTGAACAGGGCCTCCGGGCTCTGGGAGTGGGTCTGCCCGCCCCGGATGCCGCCACCGACCGGCATGCGGACCACGAGCGGCGACGTCAGCTCACCGGCCGATCGCGACCGCAGACGGGCCGCCTCGGACACGATCTGGTCGTAGGCCGGGTAGACGTAGTCGGCGAACTGGATCTCGGCCACCGGTCGCAACCCGTACGACGCCATCCCGACGGCGGCCCCGACGATCCCGCTCTCCGAGATCGGTGTGTCGAACGAGCGGTGCTCACCGAACTCCTGTTGGAGGCCCTCGGTGCAGCGGAACACGCCGCCGAAGTAGCCGGCGTCCTCGCCGAACGAGACCACCCGCTCGTCTCGGGCCATCATGACCGCCAGGGCGTCGCGGATGGCCTCGATCATCGTCATCGACCGGGTCTGGCCGGCGGAGGCGGTCTCGGTCGACGACGGCGGGCTCGGCGCTGGCGGCGGGACGAAGGCCGGGGTGTACGGATCCTGGTCGACGCTCACTGCTCAACGCTCCCGGTTGCCGAGGAGGGTCACGGCCAACATGGCGACCAGCCCGACGAGCAGGACCGCAGCGATCACGGCGACGGCCATCAGTAGCCGAGCTCCTGGCGTTGTTCAACGAGATGTTGGGGCATCTCGGCGTAGACGTGGCGGAACATGTCGACCGGTGACAGCGACGACCCCGAGTTGAGGTTGCCCATCGACTCGGCCTCGGCCACCGCGGCCATCACCCGGTCCCTGGCGGAGGCGCGCATGGCCTCGACGTCGCTCAGCGTCAGGGCGCCGAGCCCGATCAGGTGCTCGGTCAACCGATCGACCGGGTCGCCGAGCGGCCAGGCCTTCGCCGCCTCGACCGGGCGGTACTTCGACGGGTCGTCGGAGCTGGAGTGCGATGCGGCCCGGTAGGTGACCCACTCGATCAGGGTCGGCCCGAACCCACCCCTGGCCCGGGCGGTGGCCCAACGGGTGGCGGCCCAGCCGGCCAGGAAGTCGTTGCCGTCGACCCGGAGCGTGGCGACGCCGTAGCCGATGCCCCGCTGGGCGAACGAGGCGTTGGTCCCGCCGGCGATGCCCTGGAAGCTGGAGATTGCCCACTGGTTGTTGACCACACAGGTGATCGACGGGGGCTGGTAGACCGAGGCGAACACCAGGGCCGAGTGGAAGTCGTTCTCCGCCGTCGCCCCCTCGCCGGTCCAGCCGACGCCGACGATCCGGTTGCCCTCGATGGCGCCGGCCATCGCCCAGCCGACGGCCTGGGGGAGCTGGGTGGCCAGGTTGCCGGAGATCGAGAAGTAGCCACACTCGGGCACCGAGTGCAGCACGGGGAGCTGGGCCCCCTTCAGCCGGTCACCCTCGTTCGACAGGATCTGGCACGTCATCTCGACAAGCGAGTGGCCGTTGGCGACCAGGATCCCCGACTGGCGGTAGGTCGGGAAGTGCATGTCGAGTCCTGGGCCGTAGCCGGGAGAGTCGACACCGACGGCCATCGCCGCCGAAACGGCAACCGCCTCCTCGCCGAGCGAACGCATGGCAAACGCCGCCTTGCCCTGGCGCTGGAGGAGCATGAACTGCTCCTCGATGATGCGAGTGACGAGCATGTGCTCCAACCCGGTCGTGAGGACCGAGGCGTCGAGCCCAGGATCCCAGGCACCGCCGGCGTTGCCGTCGTCATCGAGTACCCGGATCAGCCTCGTGGCCAGGTCGTAGGTGTCGGTGGCCGGGGCATCGACCGCCGGCCGTGTGGCCTCGTCGACCGGGGGGACGGCGAGGAACGAGAAGTCGGGATCCTCGCCAGGGCGGGCCGCCGGCGCCGGCACGTGCAGGCGGAGCTCGGTCCGTGGTCCCTGTCCGTCCGTGCTGTCCGCGGCGTCCGACCTCACGGCCTCGACCATAGCCGCGCCGTCAACCGCCGGCCGGGCCGACGTCGGCCGGTGCATCGTCCAGCGGTGCAGCGGTGGCCACGATCCCGAGCAGCTCCCGCAGGGCCTCCTTCACCGACGCCCGGTCTCGGGCGTCGCAGACCACCATCGGGACCTGCGGGCCCATCCGCAGGGCGTCGTCGATCGAGTCCCGGTCGCGCCCGATCGGGTTGACGGCGACGAGGAACGGCAGCCGCTGCTCGCTGGCGGCCACGATGTCGGGATAGCCGTCGCTTGCCCTGGCCGGGTCGACGAGCACGACGGCGCCCGCCGCCCCCCGTCCGAGATCGGCCCGGAGCTCGGGCACCCGGGCCGGAGGGGCGGTGGCCAGCAGCAGCAGCTGGTGCCGCTCGACGTCGACCCGGCCGACGTCGAGCGCGGCCGTGGTCGTGCGAACGGGTCCCGAACCGGCGTCGACCGGCGCCGGCGGCGAGCGGGGGACGTCGGTGGCGACGGGGTCGATGTCGGACGCGGACCCGATGAAGGTCGTCTTGCCGGACCCGGCGGCGCCGAGCACCAGGACCTTGGTCGTCCGTCGATCGGCGATCGGGTCGGTCACTGCGCCGCAGCGGCCGACGCCGGGATTGCCGGCGTCTGGATCGGGCTGGTCGACCCGGTGGCCAGACGGGGTCGGAGCACGTCGACCAACTGCCTCGTCCGGTCGGTGAGCAGATCGAGATCGGCGTCGACCCGGGCAATGACGGCGACGGCGACGATGTCGGTCACGCCGACCAGTAGCACCCGGAGTTCGTCGAGGTCGACGACCACCCGATCGGCCCGGTGCTGGGCCAGACACCGGGCGCTGGCCCGCCCGAGGCTCAGCAGCGCAGCGGTGACCGGACCGAACTGGTCGGCCACCGAGTCCGGCAGGTCCGCCGAGGCGGCGAGCACGGCGCCGTCGGCCGACACCAGCACGACGTCCTCGACGCCGACCGTGTCGACGACGAACCGGTCGACCTGATCGGTGACGTGCTCGGCTGCGCTGCTCACGATCCGCTCGCCCTCCTGGTCGATCCGGTCGACGAAGGTATCGGTCGACCCGGTCCTGTGGTGTAGCGGCTCATCGGTGAAACCAGCGGGCGATGGTCGCCGGGTCGGAGGTCGGCGGCGCGAACGAGAACCCCTGCCCGAGCTGGCAGCCGGCACTGGCCACCAGCCGGAGCTGGTCGCGGGTCTCGATGCCCTGGGCGGTCACCTCGAGGTCGAGCCGGTGGGCGAGACCGGCCAGGTGGTCGACGACACCGGCCGGGTCGGTCGGCCCGGCGATGCGGCGAACGAGGGCCCGGTCGATCTTGACCGAATCGAACGGCAGATGGGGGACGACGGTCAGGTTGGCGTTGCCGATGCCGAAGTCGCCGATGGCGGCCCTGGCCCCGGCGTCGACCAGCCGACGCAGCGTGTCGTGGACCTCGCCGTGTTCGGCCGGTGGGCTCGGCGACAGCTCGATGCCGGGCCTGACCGCCGGGTGCTCGTCGACGACCGACCGGATGAGCGACTCGAAGTCGTGGTGGAGCAACTCGTCCGGCGTGACGTTGAGCCACAGCGTCACCGGGCCGTCCGGCCGGCGACCGGGCGGCTGCTGATCGGCGGTCCTGGCCAGCAGCTCCATCGCCCGGGACAGGACCTGGGTGGTCAACAGGTGGTCGAGGCCGAGCTCGGCGGCGAGCGGCACGAACTCGAGCGGTGGGATCGGACCGCCGCCCGGTCGCTGCCAGCGGGCGAACGCCTCGACGGCCACCAGCGAGCCGGTGCGGAGGTCGAACGCCGGCTGGATGGCGGCACCGATCGTGCCGGCCAGCACCGCCTGGCGGAGCTCGCCCGACAGCTGGGCCCGCCGTTCGCGTCGCAGTCGGTGGTACGGATGGAACAGCATCGCCGGGTGCCGATGGTCGCAGCGCTCGTTGGCCAGACGGGCGCCGTCGAGCAGCAGGTCGACGAGGTGGTCCGGTCCGTCGGTGGCAGCGCCTTCCGGGTCGTCGCCGTCGGCGGGCGCGGTGCCGAGTCGAGCGCCTGCGGGCGCAGTATCGAGTCGCGCGGTGTCGAGTCGCGCGCCGGCGGGCGCAATATGGAGCAGCGCGCCGGCGGGCGCGGTGTCGAGGAGCGCCGCGCCGATCCGCGGTGCCAGGTGATGGTCGATGCCGACATCGGTCAGGGGCTCATCGAGGACCCGGGCCAGGTGGTGGATCAGCGCCTCGGCGTCTGGTCGACGTCGGATCGAGGGGATGAGCAGGACGAGCTGGTCGTCCGGCCCGATGGTGATCTGGATGGCGTCGCCGACCGAACGGATGCGGTCGAGCACCGCCGGCGGCGGCCAGTGCCTCCGGCCGGGCGTCCGTCGCAGCGTCACGGTCGCCACCGCCAGCGTGTGGTCGTCGAGTCGAGCCCGCCGGATCTCGGTCTCGACGGCCTGCCGGAAGTCGGCCCAGGTCAGCGGTAGCCGCTCACCGGCCGATGCCGCCGTGTCGAGGTCGCCGAGGCGCAGGCGTCGCAGCCCGCCCCGAGCGGGGACGGGTTCGATGGCGTGCTGGGTGTCGGTCATGTGGGACACCGCATGGCTGGCATGGCTGCACCCCTGCGACGACGGCATTCGTCCCCGGGTGATCGGCCTCCTCAGCGGTGACCTGTAGGGCTGGACGGCTGGAGGGTCGCCGGCCCGCGGTTGGTGGTCAGCCCCGATGCAGGGCGTCGCGATGCTCGAACCAGAATCGCGTGGCCACGTCGACCGGGTCCTCGTCGGCCGGGAAGTCCGACAGGCGGAGCACGGCACCGGTGAACGACGGCGCGTTCCAGAGGTCACGGTCGAGATCGTCGCCCGCCAGTCCGACCCGGTCCGGCCACCAGACGCTGAGATAGAGGTAGGGCTCGTCGACGCCGGCGTCGCCTGGCGAGGCCCCGTAGCTGCCTCGATGGTCCTCGTCGCCGACCTCGATGGCCGGGTCGAAGTGGCCGGGCCAGAGCTGCGGTCGGCTCGGGTCGGCCGAGCCGGCATCGCCCCGAACGGCTTCGAGTGCGGCGAAGCCGAGCCCGAACCAGTGGCCGAGGAAGACCGAGGCGGCCGGATCGACCACGAGCGGGGCGTCGATGTCGCCCACCGGCGGCGAGTCGTGCTCGGCCGCGGTCTCGGTGTCGATCTCGCCGCCGAGGAACTCCGCTGCGGCCCGCAGGGTGGTGATCGGGGCGGTGCGGACCGTGCCGCCGTCGGCGACCGAGCCACCGCGCTGGTCGACGAGCGTGGTGCCCTCGACCCGGATCTGGCGATCCTCACCGTCCGGGCCGGGGAAGAAGGGGGTGCCGAAGCCGCCACGGGTCCAGCGGAGCCCGAACTTGCCGTTGGCCCGATGACGGACCGGGGCGATGACGTAGGCGGCGAGGCGGTGGAGGTCGATCCGGGTCGCCGTCAGGTCGGCGGGGGCCCGAGGGAGCCGGCGGTCGGCCCCGAGCCACGACGAGGTGACCCAGGCCCGGCGCTGGTCGTCGGCCGGCCCGTCGACGGCAAGCCAGGCGTCCCAGTCGAGCGAACCGGGTAGGCCCCGCATCGTCACGACGGAGCCACCGGCGTCGTCGAGCGCCACCGGGTCGTCGGCGAAGAACGGGCCCTCGGTCACCGCCGGCGGCGACGGCTCCAGGACCCGGGCCCGATGCTCGTCGCCGACCAGGGCCTGGGCTTCGGCTCGGGGGTCCCGAGCGGAGATCGTTGCGTCCATGGCGAGGTAACCCTAGTCAACCGACCCCTGTTCCGGCCCCCGCCCGGTTGGATGACGGCGCCCGGTCACGGTGGGTACCGTGACCGCATGACGTCGACGCCCGTGCTCATCTGGGACGAGCAACGACGGCTGCAGGTGGCGGCGGCGGCCGCCGTCGTCG
>JBCCVL010000243.1:0-6656 GCA_039195375.1 Actinomycetota bacterium | reverse complement strand
CTGGCTCGGCGAGCGGCTCGGCCGGGACACGACGGCCATCCACGCCCGTATCGATCGGATGACCGCCGGGTTCGAGCAGTTCTGGAACCCCGATGCCGGCACCTACTGCTCGTTCGACCTCATCACCGGGAACCACGCCGAGTTCGGCACGTCGGCGTCGTTCCTCGCCCCCTACGCCGGCGTCGACGCCCACCTCGACGAGCTGCTCGGTGAGCTGGCGGCCTGGGACGCCGTCACCCGCTGCCGGTACCTGGTGCCGAGCTTCGATCCCCGGAGCGATGACTTCGAGCCTCGTCGCTACTGGCGGGGGCCGGTGTGGTGCATGATCAACTACCTGATCGCAACCGGCCTCCGCGAGTTCGGCCACGACGACTTGGCCGAGCGCATCCGCGCCGACACCGCCGCCCTCATCCGGCGCAGCGGCATGCCCGAGAGCTTCGACCCGGTCGACGGTGGCCCGGTCGGCGGCCCCCGCTTCACCTGGACCGCAGCGCTCTGGCTGGCCTGGGCCGGCGTGTCGGCGACCTGACGGCCAGCGGCCCTGGTCCGGCCGCTCAGCGTTCGAGCCAGAGCTGGCGTGGACCGCGGAAGCTGATGATCGGCGGGTAGTCGAGCTCCTGGTCGGCCAGGCGCAGGTCGGGGGCCCGGAACGTCAGCTCCTCCAACACCACCCGCGCCTCGAGGCGGGCCAGCGGCGCGCCGAGGCAGTGGTGCACCCCCTTGCCGAACGAGAGGTGGTGTCTGGCGTTGGCCCGGTGCAGGTCGAACGTGTCGGGATCGTCGAACTCGCTCGGGTCACGGTTGGCCGAGCCGAGCAGCAGGAGCACCCGAGCGCCGGCCGGGATCGCCACCGTGGTGCCGTCGTCGCCGGTCAGCTCGACGTCGGTCCTGGCCAGCCGTCGCCAGGCGTTCACGCTGGAGTCGAACCGCAGGGTCTCCTCGACCGCGCCGGCGGCGAGCGACGGATCCCGGCACAGCTCGTCCCACCGCTGCCGCTCGCCGAGGAGGTGCAGCAGGGCGTTGGCCAGCAGGTTGGTCGTCGTCTCGTGCCCGGCGATGGCCAGGCCGAAGATCACGCTGATGATCTCGACCTCGGAGATGGCGTCGGGGTCGGCATCGGCGATGTCGAGCAGGGCCGAGGTGAAGTCGTCGGTACGGCGAGCGCGCCGGCTGGCGACGTGGTCGACGCAGTGGCGCCAGAACGACCGCATGTTCTCGGCCACCCGGAGCTGCTCGTCGCCGTCGGGATGTCCGAACAGGATCACGAGGCGGTCGCCGGCCCACGCCTTGACCTGCTCGGCCTTGGCGTGGTCGAACCCGACGAGCTCGAAGATCACCGTCATCGGCAGCGGCTCGGCCAATCCGGCGACCCAGTCGAACCGGGGACGGTCGAGGAGCCGATCGAGCAGCTCGTTGGTCACCCGGCGGACGAACGGCTCCAGTGCCGCGACCCGACGGCTGGAGAACGCCGTCAGGTTGTGGCGGCGGATCCTGGCGTGCTCCGGTGGGTCGAGGTTGGTCATGACCGGCACGTAGCCGAACCCGTCGGCCAGAACCTGCGCCGCCGCCGGCCCGAACGGCAACAGGGGGTCCTGGGCGATCGAGGCGGAGAACCGCTCGGTGTCGGCCAGGATCGTCCCGACGTCCCCGTGGCGGGTGACCACCCACATGTCGAGCTCGTCGGCGTAGAAGGCGGGGGCCTCGTCCCGCTTGGCCGCGAAGGTGGGGTAGGGGTCGGCCCGGTAGGCGTCGGCGAACGGGGTGAAGGGGCAGCTCCTGGTCACGGCCGCCTCCGCCGCATGGCCGGTCGCTAGGACCCGGCGGCCGGGGTCGGGGCCGCCGCCGTTCCGCCCGGCCGGGAGGAGAGCGCCGACCAGAGCGCCCGGTAGCTGGGCCAGGTGTAGTCGTCGGTCACCCAGCCGGACTCCTCCAGTTCCCGATGCAGCTTGTGCAGGTTCCAGCAGGGCACGCCCATGTCGACGTGGTGGGCGAGGTGCCAGCCGACCCGGTAGGGGACGAACCAGAACCGGGCCAGCGCCGACTGGCGAACGTGGTGGGCGGTGCGGCGCCGGTCCTTCGATCGGGTCATGCCGCCGTGCTCGGCGATGGCCCGGAGCCGGTTCAGCACCCGCCAGAGCGTGAACCAGGGGAGGAACCAGAGGAGGAGCCACAGCTCGGGACGGCCGAGGGCGGTGGCGATCCCGAGCAGCACGACCTGGAAGCCGAGGATCCGGAGGGCAACCGGCCGGCTCTTCGGGTTGCGGGTGCCCCGGAGCAGGCCCTTGAGGATCTTCCACCCCGACTGGCCGGTGGCGTCGCGCCACAGCTTGCGGCGGAGCGACGCCCGGGTGATCGGGTACCCGGCGTAGAGCGGGGTGTCGGGTTCGTTCGGACCCATCTCGTCTCGGTGATGGGCCATGTGGCCCCGGCGGTACAACTCGAACGGGGTCCAGGCGTGGTACGACAGCACCCACTTGCCGACGAAGTCGTTGACGGCCCGGTTGGTGAAGAGCGTCCGGTGGACCGCCTCGTGGCCGAGGATGTTGAATCGCACGATCGCCCGCCCCATGAGGAGGAAGGCGATCACGTAGGTGATGGGGTTGGCCAGCCAGGCGGCGAGCACGATGATCCCGACGGTCTCGATCCACAGCCAGGCGGTGGTGAGGGCATTGCGGAGGTTCGGGATGCGTCGTAGCTCGGCCCGGATCTCGGGGATGGCCATGCCGTTGGCCTGGAGCCGGTCGGTCGGGAGGACGTCCGGCAGCGCCTCGGCCGGTGGCACCATCCCGCCGAGACCGGGGTGGAGGATGAACTCGTCCGGTGCGGGTTCGGGTTGGTGTTCGGGGGCGGGCCCGGTCGGCGCAGCCATGGCGCCATCGTAGTGACCGGTCTGCGCCGGTTCGATTCCGGCCCCGCCCCTCTCACCGGGGGAGTGGATCGATCAGGGCGCCCACTGCTCGGCGATGGCGACGACCTGGCCGCCGCTGATCGTGACCCAGGCCCCGAGGAAGCGGTTCTGCTCGAACGACCAAGCCGCGTAGGTGGTCGGCTCCGAGATCGGCTGGCCGTCGGGGTGCCAGTCGACCGGCACGTCGCCGGTCACGGGAAGGGTGCGGACGAGCGTGCTCTCGTTGCGGACGTAGTAGTCGTCGATGACCAGCGGGTCCTCACCGTCCTCGACCTGGGCCAGGGACGCCTGCTCGTCGCTGAATCGGCAGGCGAGGTCGAACTCGAGCTGGTCGGCGCTGGCGCCGGTCACGTACCCGAACCAGCGGCCGTCGTCGAGTGAGTCGCCGGCCGGTGAGCAGCCCGACCCGTCGGCGACGGGGACCGGGACCGTCGTCGTCTGGGTGGTCGCCGACGTGCCGTCAGAGGCGGCGCTGGTCGAGGAGGAGGCGCTGGTGGTCGACGTGGTGGCGGCGATGGCGTCGTTGCTGTTGTTGCTGTCGGCGGAGGCGGATGCGGCCGGGTCGGACGCCGCTGCGGTGCCCGTGTCGTCGTCTGCGGTGCTGCAGGCCGCGCCGACCAGCAGGAAGGCCGGCAGCAGGGCGCCGGCCACGAGGTGACGGCGGCGGGCGTTGCGGTGGTCGAGGTCGGGGGTGGTGCTGCGCATGTCGAGATCGCTTTCTGTGCGGCGCCGTTGCCGCCGGTCACGGATCACGGGGGCCGCGATCGGATGAAGCGATCGTACGACGAGGTCCCTGTCGTGGCAGTAGGGCGGCGACCCCACCGGTCCTTGGTCGGGCCGCAGCCGGACGGCGCAGCTCGTGGTTGACTGGTCACATGCCGACCATCGCCGTCGTGAGCGACAGCCACCTCTCGGTCGCCAAGCCCGAGGCCGATCGCAACTGGGACCTCGTCGTCGACCACCTCGCCGAAACCCGACCCGATCTCGTGCTCCACGGTGGTGACATCAGCGCAGACGGCAACGACGTGATCGCCGACCTCGAACACGCCAGGGCGCAGCTCGACCGTCTGCCGGTGCCGTGGCTGGCGGTACCGGGCAACCACGACCTCGGCGACGCAGAGCCGGAGTGGGCGCTGACGCGCCAGCGTCGGATCCGCTACGAGCAGGTGTTCGGCGACCGCTTCTGGGTGCACGAACTCGACCGCTGGCGGATCGTCGGCGTCGACTCCCAGGCCATCGCCTCGGGCCATGACGACGACGAGGACTCCTGGGCATGGATGGGGGCCGAGCTCGCCACCGACCGCCCGACCATCGTCGTGCTCCATCGACCGGTCGCCCCGACTGCCGTCGACGAACCCGATACCGCTCGCCGGTACCTGACCGAGCCTCAGCGCAGCCGGTTCCGCCACCTCCTGGCCGGGACGGGCGGTGGCCCGAGCAACGTGGTGGCGGTCATCACCGGGCACATCCACCAGTGGAGGAGCCAGGTCGTCGACGGGGTCGCCTGGATCTGGGCGCCGTCGACCTGGGCGGTGATCGCCGACGATCTCCAGCCGACGATCGGCACCAAGGCCGTCGGTCTGGTCGAGCTCGACCTCGACGCCATGGGCCACGCCCGGCTGGTCACCCCCGAGGGCATGGACCGCAACGTCGTCACCGCCTACGCCCCCCGCTCGGCCAGCTAGACCGCCGGCCGGGAACGTCCCCGTGCCGGACTCCTCGCTCCGCCGTCGCTCTCGCCGTCGCCGTCGCCCCGTCGTCCGTGGTTGGCGGAGCTGACTCGGCGCCGGGCGGTCGGCGCCGGGCATTCGGTCTCGTGCGTGGCTGCCGGCGGTGGCTCGGTGAGTCGACGCTCGGCTAGGTTCGCCGCGTGGGTGGTCTCGCCATCGCCAAGCCCTGGACCCCGCTGACCGCGGCGGCCGCTGCTGCGCTGCCGGCCCAGCTCGGCGTCTACGAGATCGCCGATGCCAGCGGCGCCGTCGTCCGCATCGGCTACGCCGGTGGCCGCGAGCCGTTCGGGCTCCGCAGTTCCCTCGCCGGTGAGGTCGAGGCTCGACTCGGCACCCAGTTCCGGGTCGAGACGACCCACGGCTACCTCACGCGGTGGGAGGAGCTGCTGATGCTGCACCGGGCCGAGCACGGCTCGCTGCCAGCTGGCAACGCCGACCGCCTCACGCCGGTCGGTCGGCTCCGCCCGCTGAGCTGAGCGCCGGGCACCGGTTCGGGACCAAGGTCCCGAACCAGCGCAACCGGGACGTTGGTCTCTGGGGCACTCGGTCGGCCTGGTCGAGAGTCATGGGAGCGAGAGGAGTGAGACACCCATGGCCATCGTCAGCCCGGAGCGGTCCCCCGAGGACGTCCCCCCTACCGACCCGTCGAGCGAGGGATCGCCGCCCCGGCAGACCGTCCCCTACCGACCGCCGATCGATCCGAACGGCGGTGGCTGGATCATCGGTGCCGTCCTCGGCGCATTCGCCATCGTCATCCTCGGCCTCTTCGGGCTCGTCGGCGCCATCGCGATCTTCGGCGGGTCGAACGGAACCGGGGAGGTGCCGTCGACCACGCTGGCGGTGTCGCTCCGGGAGTTCGCCATCACCGGTGATCTGATCGCCCCGGCCGGCAACGTGACCATCGAGCTGAGCAACGACGGGTCGGCCGAGCACAACCTGGTCATCCCCGAGCTCGGCATCACCAGCCCGATGCTCGGCGCCGGCGGGACCGCCACCCTCGATCTCGGCGAGGTGGCTCCCGGCACCTACGAGGTCATCTGCGACGTGCCAGGGCACTCGGTGTCCGGCATGCTCAACTTCCTCACGATCACCGCCAACGGCGAGGACGCGGCCGAAGCGGCTGCCGCCGCCGGCAGCCACGCCGGTCATGGCGACCACGGCGACTACGCAGCCATGGACGAGGCGATGATGGAGACGATGTTGGCCTTCCCGGCCGAGACCGAGGGCAAGGGCAACCCGATCCTGGAGCCGACCGAGGTCCTGGCCGACGGCACCAAGGTGTTCGACCTGACCGCCGAGATCGTCGACTGGGAGGTCGAGCCGGGCAAGTTCGTCGAGGCCTGGACCTACAACGGCGTCGTCCCCGCCCCCCAGCTCCTCCTCGACCGAGGTGACAAGGTGCAGGTCCGGGTGCTGAACAACCTGCCGATGTCGACCGACATCCACTGGCACGGCGTCCACACCCCCAACGACCAGGACGGCGTCGCCCCCATCACCCAGGACCTCATCGAACCGAACGGCGGCACCTTCACCTACGAGTTCGTTGCCGAGGACGATGCCATCGGGATGTACCACGCCCACCACCACGCCCAGATGCAGGTGGTCAACGGAATGCTCGGCGTGATCCGCATCGGCGACAACCCGGTGCCCCGGGGCGCGACGATCAGCGGCGTCACGATCCCCGATGACCTGGAGTTCGCCGTCGACATGCCCATGGTGCTCAACGACGCCGGCACCATCGGCTACAGCCTCAACGGCAAGAGCTTCCCGGCCACCGAGCCCCTGGTCGTGACCCAGGGCGACTGGGTCAGCGTCACCTACGCCAACGAGGGTCTCCAGATCCACCCGATGCACCTCCACCAGTTCCCGCAGCTGGTCTACGCCAAGGACGGCATCCCCCTCGACGCCCCCTACTGGACCGACACGCTCAACGTCGCCCCCGGCGAGCGGTACACGGTGGCCTTCCGGGCCGACGACGTCGGCACCTGGGTCTGGCACTGCCACATCCTCACCCACGT
>JBCCVL010000242.1:0-6913 GCA_039195375.1 Actinomycetota bacterium | reverse complement strand
TCGACGACCTCGACGCTGATCCCCTCGCCGGCGAGCTCCTCGGCCACGTCGAGGCTGTGCTGCACCGACAGGGAGAGCGTGACGATCGTGACGTCGGTCCCCTCCCTGGCCACGGCGGCCTCGCCGATCGGCACGGTGAACGCCTCCTCGGGCACATCGGCGATCGAGCGGGGGTTCTTCTCCATCCAGACCAGGCCCTGGGCGCCCTTGTGGAAGAGGTAGATGACCGGGTTGTCGTCGCGGATGGCCGAGGCCATCAGGCCCTTGGCGTCGTAGGGGTTCGACGGAACGACCACTTTCATGCCGGGCAGGTGGGCGAAGGTCCCCCACAGGCATTGGGAATGCTGGGCGGCGTCGGAGTAGCCGCCGCCGGTCGCGGTCATCAGCACCATCGGCACCTTGACCCCGCCGCCCGACTCGTAGTGGATCTTGGCCATGTGGTTGCTGATCTGATCCATGCAGACGCCGTAGAAGTCGACGAACATCAGCTCGACGACCGGCCGCATGCCCTCGACGGCGGCGCCGATCCCGGCGCCGATGAAGCCGGTCTCGGAGATCGGCGTGTCCATCACGCGCGCCGCGCCGAACTCGGCGAACAGGTCGGTGGTCGAGCCGAAGATGCCGCCGTAGGCACCGACGTCCTCGCCCATGACGAACACGTCGGGGTCGGCCCGCATCTCGAGGGCGATGGCCTCGGCCATGGCCTTTGCGGTGGTGACCCGGCGGGTCGGTGTTTCGGTTGCAGTCATGTCGTTCCTCTCGTTCGGTGTGATGGGGCGCCTAGGCGAAGACGTGCAGGAGGGCGTCTTCGGGGGCGGGGATGGGGCTGGCGATCGAGTGCTGGATGGCGGCGTCGACCTCGGCGTCGGCGGCCGCTGCGATCTCGGCGATCTTGGCGTCGTCGAGGTCGCCCGACTCGACGAGCGAGGCCGCATAGCGGGGGATCGGGTCCCGTTCGTCGACGGTCTCCAGATCCGACCGGTAGGCCTGGGCATCGCCCTCGAAGTGACCCCACAGCCGCAGGGTGTGGATCTCGATGAGGCTCGGGCCCTCGCCGGCCCTGGCCCGGTCGATTGCCGCCCCGGCCGCCTCGAACACCGCCTCGACGTCGTTGTCCTCGACCCGAACGCCCGGCATGCCGTAGCCGGCGGCCCGATCGGCGTTGGAGGTGTTGGCGGTCGAGTCGGCCCGGGGCACCGAGATGGCCCAGTCGTTGTCCTCGATCACGAACACGACCGGCAGGTTCCACAGCGCCGCCAGGTTGAGCGACTCGTGGAAGGCGCCCTGGTTGGCCGCCCCCTCACCGGCGACGGCGACGGCGACGTTGTCGGTTCCCCGGCGCTTCATGGCCAGCGCCTGGCCACAGGCAACCGGATAGCCCTGGGCGATGATCCCCGAGCAGGAGAAGTGGTTCTCGGGATCGAACAGGTGCATGTGACCGCCCTTGCCCTTGCAGAGGCCGGTGGTCCGTCCGTAGATCTCGGCCGTCATGGCGTTCATGTCGACACCGTGGGCCAGGGCGAAGTGGTGCGGGCGGTGCGGGGCGGTGATGGCGTCACCCTTCTTCAGGTGGGCGCAGACACCGACCGCCGCCGGTTCCTGGCCGGCCGACAGGTGCATCTCACCCGGGATGAGGCCGGCACCGATGTCCCAGGCCGGCGCCTTGTCGGCGTGGTACTCCTGCAGGATCCGGGACTCGTACTGCCGGATGCGGACCATCTCGGTGTACAGATCAAGCCGGTTGAGTGGCGTCATTGGCATTCCCCTTGGTCGATGGACTTGACGGATCGGCGGACTCGGAATCGGCGTTGGTCTCGTCGCCGGCAACCGCGCCAAGCGCTGCCGACGGCGGGGCGGCGAGGAGGCCGTTCATGGCGGCGAGGACGCCGTTCGTGGCGGCGTGGGCCAGCGTGGCGGACACGTCGACGACCGACGGGCCGTCGGCCTGCAGCGTGACCGAGGGCCGTGATCCCTGGCCGAAGCGGAACAGGCGCTCGCCGTCGACGGCGACGACGCCGGAGGCGGCGCGGACCTCGACCGGTGACCCCGGGGCCAGGGCCGAGATCGACCGGACGTCGACGGGTTCGACGAGGCCGGGCCCGATCGGCGGGTGGATCGTGGCCACCGCCGGCTCGCCGATGGCGATGGCCAGGCCGCCCGGCTCACGCCGACCGACCGGGTGCAGGTGACCGCCGATGGCCGAGAGCCCGATGGCGTCCGGCTCGGCGAAGCCGAGGAACAGCTCCCGGATCGATCCGGCGTCCCACACCGCACCGGCTCCGACACCGTCGGCGTCGCTGATGGCCACGTCGACCAGTGCGTCCTCGACCCGGTCCCCGTGGCGGACGACGAGCTTCTTGGCCCGGTAGGTCCCGGCGAGGCGGCACCCGTCGTCGCCGGCGACGAGCCCGGCGGCGAGACCGGCAACGGTCGGTTCGACCGGGAGCGGGAAGGCGTTGTTCGTCCCCGTCGACAGGGAAACGAGCGGCACGTCGCCCGACTCGCCGGCCACGATCCTGTTGGTCCCGTCTCCCCCGAGCACCACGATGGCCCCGACGCCGGCTTCGACTATCGCCCTGGTGGCCACCCGGGAGTCGACCTCGGTCCGGGTGATCGGCTGGTCGACGAACTCGAGCGCGGGCCATGACCGGGCCGACGGGCGATCGGCCAGCCGCAGCAGGCCGGCCATGATGCCAGACCCGTCGGCCATGGAGACGACCCGCCCGACGCCGGCGGCCGACAGCCCGACCAGGAGCCGTTGCAGGCGGTTCAGCTTGTCGTGGGTGGTCACGGCGCCGCCGTGGGCGACGATCCGGCGGAGATCGCGAGCCGACGCGGGATTGGCGACGATCCCGACCGCTGGCGACTTCCCCATCACTGGCGCACCTCCCCCGACATGCCCCGACCGGTCGGTGAACCGGCCACTACCCCGAGCGTGGGCGACGGCGGCGAACCCCACGTGTCTCAATCTGAGACACCGATGAGACGGCATCGGCGGCCCGATCTACGATTGCGGCAAGGTCCGCGGCATCAAGGGGAAGCTTCGAGGCCATGGCTCACGAGCCGACGACAGCAACGACCGCGATCGCCGACATGGTCGCGGCGCGTCGGCGGTCGGCGCTCTACGGCCTCGACCCGTCGAACCGGGAGATCCCCCACCTCGGACAGCCAGGGCCGTCGGCCGAGCTGTTGACCGAGCTGAGCGCTCCGGTCCGCGACCAGCTGCTTGCCCAGATCGTCGACAGCTCGCTCGCGGTGGTCATGTCCGATCGCGACGGTCGGTTGACCACGAGGGATGCGCCGACCAGCACGACGCTGGCGGCGATGGACCACCGGAGCCTCGACATCGGCTTCTCGCTGGCCGAGTCCGACGTCGGCACCAACGGCGTCGGCACCTCGCTGGAGACGAGGAGGCCGACGGTCGTGGTCGGCGTTGACCACTTCCTCGAGTGCTTCCAGGACTTCACCTGTGCCAACGCGCCGATCGTCCACCCGGTGACCGGCCGGGTCGAGGGCACCGTCGGTGTGGTGTGTCCGGTCGGGGACACGGGGCCGCTGCTCCTGACGACCGCCGTCCAGCTGGCGTCACAGATCGGCGAGCTCCTGCTCGAGCGGGCCACACCAGACGAACGCTTCCTGCTGGAGCACTTCCTCCGCCTACGGAAGAGCCCGAAGAACGCCATCGCCACCATCGGCCGGGACGTGCTGATCGCCACCCCGCCGGCCCAGCGTCAGATCGGCGATCTCGACCACGTCGAGCTGTGGGGTCGGGTCGAGTCGGCCGTCCGCGACGGCCGGGCCGCCGACATCCAGCTCGGGCAGCCCGACCAGGCCCCGTTGACGCTCCGCTGCCTGCCACTCCTTCGTGGCGGTGACGTGAAGGGGGCGGCCATCCACGTCGTGACGGAACGACCGTCGACCGACCGTGGGCGGCGCCACCGCTCGAGGGAGCAGCTCGGTGACCTGGTCGGCACGAGCCGGCCATGGCAGGCCGTCGTCCGCGACGCACTGCAGGCGGCGCAACTCGACGAACCACTGCTCGTCGTCGGTGAGCGGGGAACGGGACGGTACGCCGTCGCCGAGGCGATCGGTCGGCTGGCCCCCCGATCGACAACCCGGGTCGTCGACAGCGCCGAGCTGCTGGTCGACGGGCCGAGCCGCTGGCTGAGACGGGTGGCCGACGCCTCGTGCGGTGAGTCGTCGGTGATCATCCGGCGCGTCGACGAGCTGCCGGACGACGTCGCCGCCGGTCTGGCCAAGCTGATCATCGGCGACCCCGTCACCCGGTTCATGGCCACGACCCAGACCACGACGGGTGACGGGCCGGGCCTGTCCAGGCTCCTGCAGGCCCTCGACGTCCTGCGGGTCGAGATCCCACCGCTCCGGGACCGGCGGGAGGACATCGCCGCCCTTGTCCAACACTTCGCCGGGCTGCTCGGGCGTCAGTCGGTCGACCGCCAGGTCATCACGGTCCTGAGTCGGCACCGCTGGCCCGGCAACGCGGCCGAACTCGCCCAGGCCGTGCGCTCGGCCAACGCCACCGCACGGACCGGGCCGATGATGGTCCAGCACGTGCCTCGCCGCTTCCGTGGCAGCAACGGTCGGGCGCCGCTGCACGGGCTGCGGCAGCAGGAGGCGCAGGCGATCCTGCACGCCATCGACTCGACGGCGACGAGGGCCGAGGCGGCCGAGCTGCTCGGCATCTCCCGGGCAACGCTCTATCGCCGCATCGACGCCTACGGGCTCGACCTCGACGACTGAGCCGATCGTCCTAGCCCGATGCGAGCGCGTCGAAGGCGACGAGGAAGCCCTCCTCCCACGACCCGTCGCCGGGCCGGTACTTGCCGGCCAGCAGCGTCCCGGCGGCCGACCGCTCGGTGTCGTCGAGCCGGAAGCGGGCCAGGACCGGCCGGGTGATCGACCGGATCCGCAGCCGTGCCTCCGGGTCGGCCCGGAGGTTGCGGACCCAGTCCGACGCCTCGCCCCCACCGGAGACGAGGTAGACGACCCCGTCGAGGTAGCCCCACCAGATCTCGATCTCGTGGGCCCGGCCGGATCGCCGACCGGTGGTGGTCAGGTAGGCGTTGACCTCGTCGGCATGGGGCGCAAAGGCCTCGAGGGTCTCGCTCACAGCCCGACCACCCGGGCTGCGACCTCACCGTTGACGAAGCCGACCGTGTCCCGGAGGAAGGCACCGGGGAACCCGAGATCGACGGGCGCCGCCTCGTCGATGCGGGTGAGTTGGTCGTCGGTCAGCCCCAGGTCGACGGCGCCGAGCGTGTCGACGACCTGCTCGACCCTCGTCGACCCGATGATCGGATGGGGACTCGACGGTCTGGCCAGCAGCCAGGCCAGAGCCACCTGTGCGCTCGACGCCCCGGTCTCGTCGGCGATCTCACCGACGGCCAGCGCCGTCGCCCGTTCGGCTGCGGCCAGCCCAGACGCCGCGTCTGGATCGGCGTGGCGGCCGGAGAGGACGCCGCCGCCGAGCGGGCTCCAGGCCGCCATCGCCAACCCGTAGGCCTGCGCCATCGGGACGAGCTCCCGTTCCACGTCGCGAGCGACGGCGCTGTAGGGGACCTGTATCGCCGAGAACGGCGTGCGGCCGAGCCCGCTGGCCCAGGTGTTGGCCCTGGCGACGACCCACGCCGGGGTGTCCGAGATGCCGGCCGACAGCACGACGCCGCGGGTGATCAGGTCGTCGACCGCCCGCACGGTCTCCTCGATGGCGGTGAGGTGATCCCACACGTGGACCCAGAGGATGTCGATGTGATCGGTGCCGAGCCGCTCCAGGCTGCGCTCGACGGACCGTCGGAGGCTCTTGCGATGGTTCCCGGCCGAGTTGGGATCGGTGCCGTCGACGCCGAGCGAGTACTTGGTCGACAACAGGATCGAGTCGCGCTCGCCGGCGACGAGTTCGCCGACGACCCGCTCGCTCAGACCGTCGGTGTAGCGGTTGGCCGTGTCGATCGTGTTGCCGCCCGCCGTGCGGTAGGCCTCGTAGATCCTCCTGGCCTCGGCGGCGTCAGCGGTCCGGCGTCCGGCCCAGTCGGTACCGTCGCCGAACATCATCGTGCCGAGGATGAGATCGGACACCCGGACCCCGGAGCTGCCGAACGCTCGGTAGTGCATGTGGACTCCTCCAAGTAGACAGACCTGTCTGTTTGGATGCGATCCTACCCGGACGATCGGGACACGCCGACCCCGAGCCCCGGCTGACAACCGGCGCCACATCTACACTGCGGCCGTGGCTTCTCCGGCGCCGAGCGGCGCCCCCGGTGCCCGGGAACGAATCATGGCGGCCGCGGCCGAGCTGTTCTACGCCAACGGATTCGGCGCGGTCGGCGTCGACCGGATCATCGCCGAGGCCAACGTGGCCAAGGCGACGCTCTACCACCACTTCCGGACGAAGGACGAGCTCGTCGTCGCCTACCTCGAGCAGGCAAACGACGAGTTCTGGGCCTGGATCGACGGCGGCGTCAGCCCCGGAGCCGATGGCACCGACCTGCTGGTCGAGATCTTCCAGCTGATCGAGGACCAGGCGACCAGCCCGACGTGCCGCGGTTGCGCCTTCCAGGTCACCGCCGCCGAGTTCCCCGACCCGACACACCCGGCCCACGTCGCCGCCGCCGAGCACAAGCGCCAGGCGCTCGATCGCTTCGCCTCCGTCGCCGCAGACGCCGGCCTCGACGATCCGCCTGGGCTCGCCTCGACGCTGCTGTTGCTCATGGACGGCGCCTGGGCGGCAACCCGGATGTTCGGCGCCGACAACCACAGAGCCGGCCTGGCCACCACCGTCCGCCGGTTGCTGGCTGACCACGCAACCGCCTAGGCCGAGGCGGGCCGGGCACGGACAGACGCGTCGGGCGGGCCGGGCGCCCGACCGGACCGGCGCCGACGAACGGGGAGACCC
>JBCCVL010000241.1:0-6943 GCA_039195375.1 Actinomycetota bacterium | reverse complement strand
GAGGGGAAGAAGTGATAGAAGCTGCCCTTCCGCACATCGGCGGCTCGACACAGGTCGGCGACACCGACGGACTCGTAGCCGCGCTCGTACATCAACACGTCGGCGGCGTCGATGAGACGCTGCTTCGGGCTGGTCTCCTCCGCGAAGCTGGTTTCCTCCACCAAGCTGGTTTCCTCCACGAGGCCGAGACTAGTTGACCGACCGTCTAGTGACAACCCAACCAACACGACAGACCCGAGCGCCACCCCACCTACCCACCCAGCCACCTCTTGCAAACATGGACGAATGGTCATATTCTGACGCGCAGGAAACGTGACCACTCGTACACATGTACTGAGGTCACGGACGTTCCCTGCCCACCAGAGGACCCGGCGGGCCCGCCCGAAGGAGCGCACCACACATGGCAACGATCACTCGATCGACCCCGAGCCCCCTGGTGATGGGGATCATGAATCCGGTCATGAGGTTTGCCATCACGAGGGGCTTCGGCTCGATCGGCGATCAGTTGATGGTGCTGCACTGGACCGGCCGCAAGACGGGAACGGCCTATGCAACCCCCGTTGGCCGCCACGAGCTCGACGGCCAGCTGTTCACCATCACGAAGGCGGCGTTCAAGCACAATTTCGTCGGTGGCGGACCGGCTGAGCTGGTGCTCGACGGCAGCCGCCGCCCGTTCACCGCAACCGTCGTCGACTCGCCCGAGGTCGTCGGGACGCGGATGCGGGCCCTGCTCGATGCGCTCGGCCCCACGCGCGGCGCCAGGGCGCTGGCGTCGAAGATCGACGGTGAGCCGACGGTCGAGGAGCTCACCGAGTTCGCATCGGACCAGGGTGCTGTCGTCCTCGACTTCGAGCCGCGCTGACGGGGTCTGTGGTCGGGCGTCGAGTCTGCAGGAGATCGCCAGCAGGGTCCGGGCGCCCTAGGCTCCCGTTCGGCAGGGCCGCTGGTGGTGCCGTGCCGGACCGGAAGGGGCGGTGGCGATGGGAAACGATGCCGACATCGAGTCGGTCGACGAACTGATCGACCCCCTCGTCGAGCTCAACCGGTTCGATCACGATCTCACCGACGTCGTCGACGACCACGGCGGCATCCGGCTCGAGGAGACGAGCGTCTCCGACGCCGTCGGCCAGCTCGACCGACTGATCGAGCACGACGGGTTCTGGCGAGCGGTCTCCTCGATCGAGGGCCACAGCATCGATGCGGTCGCCCTCACGTTGAGGTCGAGCGGGTTCGCCGCCACCGAGACGCGGGTGATGGCCGAGCAACTGGCGAGAACCGGTCCGGACGCACACCGTCTGGCCCAGGCGATCATGGCGAACTCGACCTGGGCTGATGTGCCGACGCTGCTCGTTGACCCAGCGCCCGTCCGAGCCGGCGCCGTGGTCTTCCGCGATCATCTCGAGGTGCACCATCTCCAGCGCCCCGATCGGCGGGGCGGTGACGACGAGGCGCAGCAGGGTTGGGGACGAACCGCCATCTGGCTGCTGAAGCGGGCGGCGAAGATCGCCGGAGGCGGGCTGGCCGTCGCGGCCAACGTCGTGTCGCCCGACGTCACGGGCATCACGAAGGTCGCCTCGATCGCTGGCGGCGCCAGCACGATGCTCGATGGGATACCGAGCCGGGACGAGATGGTGCAGCGCGTCGGTTGAGCGGACCCTCGGCTGCCCGTCCGGCGATCAGCCGGTCTGCATGGCCTTGGCCGCCCGCTCGAGGCTGTCGATGAAGCCGTTGAAGCCCTTGTTCATCGGCCGGCTGAGCATGGCGGCCACAAGGAAACCGAACGGCCCACCCTTCGGCTCGCAGTCGTAGCTCATCGTGACCGAGGTGCCCGCACCCCGGTCGGCGAGGGCGAAGGTCATGCCCGCATCGTTGACCGGCATCTTCTGGATCTGGTCGATCGCGATCACCATCCGCTCCTCGGGAACCCATTCGGCGACGGTCTCCCGCATCGCCCCGGACGGGGTCAGCTCGCACACCCGCTTGGCGCCGACGCCCTCGATGGCGTCACCGACGGCGTCGCTCTTCTCGACGCCGTCGTTCCAGTCGGCGATGTTGGGGTGGTCGGCGAGGACGGCCCAGACGCTGGCCCGCGGTGCCGCCACCGTCCGCTCGATCGTGATGTTCCTCATGGCATGGTCCCTTCATGGTCTCGGTGTTGATGGGTGATCTGCGCCGACCGACCGACGACGCCACTCGTGCAGGGCCGTCCGTCATCACCTGAGCCAGCCGGTTGCGAGCCGCAAGCTGCGTGAGCTGGAGCGACGCCTCAGCTTCGAGGCCTTGCATCGCTCAGCCGTCGGCGTCGAGCTGTCGCCGCGGGGCGCCCACTTCCTGCAGCTGTCCCACGAGCTGCTGGCGGGGGCCCGCCGCTTCCGGGACGGTGCCAGCTCGCTCGCCGCCGGGGAGCAGGGCATCGTGCTGATGGCGACCCCGAACATCGTGCGACACGATCTGCCTCCTATCGGTTCGGGCATCGGTACGGGCATTGGCGACGTCGGGCCGGACAGGCCGGGGCCGACGGCGGCGGTGCGGCTGGAGGTCGGGACCACGCTGGAGACCTGCCGGGCGCTGCGCACGGACGAGGTCGACCTCGGGCTGATCGATGGACCGTCCGAGCCCCTCGGTCTGCGGAGCGAGGTGCTGGCCGAGCGGGAGCTGGTCACCGTGGTCGCTCCCGGGCACCCCGTGGGCGGCCCGGACCGATCTCGGGGTCGACGAGCTGGCCGGCACCCCGCTGCTGCTACCGGCCGGGGGAACCGGGAGCCGGGACGTGATCGAGGCCGCGTTCGAGCGACGCGGGCACGTACCGGTGCCGGCCCTGCTGGCGTCGTCCGGCACCGACCAACGGATCGCCATGGCCGTCATGGGGGCGGGGACCACGATCGCTCGCCGCGACGCCGTCGCCGAACACGTCGCCAACGGTCGACTGGCGATCGTCGACGTCGCCTGGGACCGGCCGTCGTCGACCCGGTCGCGTCGAGCGACCCGACCGACGTCGAAGCCGACCGCTGCGCTCCGTCAGCCGATCCGGCTGGTGTGGAAGAGCCGCAGGCCGCCACGACCGGTCGCCGACACCATCGAGCGGATACGGGCCTCGGCGAGGTGGCGCCCCCGGCCTCGGCGCTCGCCGTCGAGCTGGACCGGGGATCGACCGGCTACTGGCGGGACATCTCGCTCGCCGCCGTGGCCGCCTGCTCGCTGGCGCTCGGGCGGGCCGGGAGCTCGATCACCAGCTCGTGCAACGTGCCGGTGAACGCGAAGGGAGCGTCGTAGCGGGCAGACACCGCCGAACCGTGGTCCATCCCGATGCTGGAACCGACCGACGACACCATCCGCATGTAGAACGGGATGGCGGCCCGACCGCAGGTCTCGCCGTCGATCGACACCTCGACCCAACCGGTGCGGCGACCGTCTCGCTGGAGGCGGACGCCGAGCGTGCTGTCCCCGGCCGGTACCTCTCGTGACGACTCGACGATCGTGTGGTCGTCGAAGGCGTTGTAGTCGACGACGAGCCGGCCGCCCTGCACGAAGACCGAGCAGCCCGAGTTCTCGTTGCCGGTGGCCCAGAGCACTCCCTCGTCGCCTGGCTCGCAGGACACGACGGCCGAGAGGTCGAAGGCGTAGCCACCGATCCCGGGCGACGGCTGCGACGGGATCGGGGTCATCGGCGGGCGGTAGCGGTACCGCCGGTCGGTCGGGTGGGGCGAGTGGTCGCTGCGAACCGGCGCGAACAGTTCGAGCGTCCGGTCGTCGAGCGGGAGCACGCCGTTGCGCTCGGCCTCGCCCCACCACAGGTCGACCAGCCGGGCCAGGCGGTCTGGCTCGGTCCCGGCGAGGTCGTGACACTCCGATGGGTCGGCGCCGAGGTCGTACAGCTCCCACGGCTCGGTCTCGAAGTCGTCGCCGGCGTTGTGCTTCGTCACCGCCTTCCACCACGAGCCGTCGAGCTCGGCGATCAGCGCCCGGCTGCCGGCGTTCTCGAAATACTGCAGGGTGTTGGCCGCCGGGGCGGTGGGGTCGTCGAGGATCGCTCGGAACGAGTGGCCGGTGACCGGGAGCTGCTCGATGCCCCGATGCGTCTCGGGTGGGGTGATGTCGAGCAGGTCATAGATCGTCGGGGTGATGTCGGACACGTTGACGAACTGCGGGCGCCTGGTCCCGGCCTGGCCCGCGGCGAGCCCGGCCGGCCAGTGCAGGATCATCGGCACGTGCACGCCACCCTCGTGGGTGTTCTGCTTGTACCAGCGGAACGGGGAGTTGCCGCACTGGGCCCAACCCCACGGGTAGTTGGTGTGGCTGTGGGGGCCGCCGATGTCGTCGATCCGCTCCACCGCCTCGTCCGGCGATTCGAGGACCCCGTTGAAGAACTTCATCTCGTGCATGACGCCGAAGGGGCCACCCTCCTGGGAGGCGCCGTTGTCGGCCAGGACGACGAGGATCGTGTTGTCGAGCTCACCCATGGCCCGCAGCCCGTCGACGAGTCGGCCGATCTGGTCGTCGGTGTGGTCGAGGAACGCGGCGAACGCCTCCTGCAGGCGACAGGCCAGTCGGCGCTGGGCGTCCGGCAGGTCGTCCCACGGCTCGACGCCGGGGTTACGGGGGGCGAGCTCGGTGTCTGGGGTGATGACCCCGAGCGCGACCTGACGTTCGTACCAGCGGCGACGGACGACGTCCCAGCCCTCGTCGTAGCGGCCGCGGTACTTGTCGAGATACGCCTGCGGGGCCTGGTGGGGAGCGTGGGTCGCCCCGAAGGGCAGGTAGGCGAAGAACGGCCGGTCGGGGCGGACGCCCTTGCTGTCGTTGACCATCAACAACAACTGGTCGACCAGGTCCTCGCTGAGGTGGTAGCCCTCCTCGGGGGTGGCCGGCGGGTCGATGTGGCTGTTGTCTCGCACCAGTTCGGGATGGAACTGGTCGGTCTCGCCCTCCAGGAACCCGTAGTACCGGTCGAAGCCGCGACCGAGCGGCCACTGGTCGAACGGTCCGGCGGCGGAGATGTCCTGGGTCGGGGCGAGGTGCCACTTGCCGGCACAGAACGTGGCATAGCCCTCGGCCTGCAGGACCTCGGCGATCGTGGCCGCCGAATTCGAGACGTGGCCGAGCTGGTGCGGGAAGCCGGTCCGCCAGTTCGATACGCCCCGCATCCCGACGGCATGCTGGGACCGGCCGGTCAGCAGCGCGGCCCGGGTCGGCGAGCACAGCGGTGTGACGTGGAAGTTGGTGAACTGCACGCCACCGGCGGCGATGGCGTCGACGTTGGGGGTGTCGATGTCGGAGCCGTAGCAGCCGAACTGGGCGAAACCGGTGTCGTCGAGCAGGACGAGCACCACGTTCGGCGCATCGGTGCCGGGGTGGGGCGGCTCGACGAAGTGTGGCGTCGACTCCGCCACCGTCCGGCCGATCGTGCCCTCGAACTCGGTCATGGTTGCCTCCGGTGTGACGCGCTCAGATCGTGACCGCGCTCAGATGGTGATCGTGGTCAGGTCGTCGCCGATGATGATCTCCCCGTCGTAGTGCTCGGCCGCCATGGCCTCCCACTCGGGGTACTGCTCGGGTGTCGGCGGTGGTACCAGGTGGGTCAGCACCAGGCGCCTGGCCCCGACCCGCTTGGCGGTCTGCGCGGCGTCGGCCACGCCCGAGTGGTAGTCGAGGATGTCCTGGAGCATCTCGTTCGGGATGGCCCTGACGATGTCCGGGCGGATCACGGTCTGCACGTAGGCGTCGGCATCCGCCGCCAGCTCGTCGACGCCGTCACACGGCAGCGTGTCGCCGACCAGTGCGGCGATCGATCCCTCGTGGGTCAGTCGGAACCCGATCGTCGGCCGCACCGGCGAGTGCTCGGTCGCCGCCGTGGTGATCGCGACGTCGCCGATCGAGAAGGCATCTCCCGGCTCCAGCTCGGTGACGTTCACCCGCGGTCCCTCGGTCAGCTCGTCGTGGTGGGCGATGCGGTAGCCGACGTCGGCCTCCAACGCGTGCAGCTGGCGCTCGACGAACGTCGCCGTCCCGACCGGGCCGTAGATCGCCAGCGTGGCGTTGCCCTGGGTCATCACCCAGTGGGTGGTCATGACGTCGTTGAGGGCACAGACGTGGTCGCTGTGGAGGTGGGTGATGAGCACGCCGGCGAGGAGCGGCGGGAGCGAGCCGGCGCCGGCCATGCGCATGACCACGCCACGGCCGGCGTCGACGAGGATGTGGGCGTCGCCGGCCTTGACGAGCGTCGACGGGCCGGCCCGGTTGGCGTCCGGGATGGGCGAGCCGGTGCCGGTCAACACGATCTCCATGATGCGGCCAACCCTAGATTCTGCGCTTTCAACTGGCAATTGTCAGACCGGGGTCGAGCGGTGATCGTCGATCAGCCGAGCAGCGATCGCAGCGACGAGGTCAGGGCCCGCCTGACCTCGTCGACCGGCAACTGACGGTGCCGGCGGAGGAAGTCGATCGACTCCAGCTGGGTCAACAGGTCGCCGGCGGTCACGAGGGCCTCGCGATCGCGTCCCTTCCTGACCCCGAGCTCCGGTGCGAACTGGAGCTCGAACTGCTCCCGCATGACGACGCGGTTGGCGGCCAGCCGATCCCGCACCCGTCGATGGTGGGCGGCGTTGGCCAGCGAGGCCCGGTACACCGGCCCGATGCCGTCGTGGAGCCGCAGCCGCATGGCCACGAAGTCGTCGATGCGCCCGTCGAGCGATCCCTGGCCGACGTTCGGGAGCTGCGACAGGTCGCGACCGAGCCGGGCCGTCCTGGCGAACGTCGCCTCGAGCAGCTCGCCCGGATCGGCGAAGTAGCGATACAGCGAGCGGAGCGACAGACCCGATCGGGTCGCCACCTGCTCGATCGTGGGGAACATCGCCTCCTCGGCGAACATCTCCATCACCACGTCGAGCACGGCGTCGATGTTGCGCTGTCGCCTGGCGACCCGACCATCGACCCGTTCGCCGCG
>JBCCVL010000240.1:0-6996 GCA_039195375.1 Actinomycetota bacterium | reverse complement strand
GCGTCGACGTGGTCAGGCCGACCGCCGCCGTGTTCGCCTACGTTGCCGACTTCACCAACGATCCGACGTGGCGGGCCGAGGTCGTGACGAGCACCCGGACCGCCGGTGACTCGGCCGAGGTCGGGGCCCGCTACGAGCAGACGCTGCGGGTCGCCGGTCGCACGATCGACACGTCATTCGTGGTCACCGAGTACGTCCCCGATGCCGTGATCGGCTTCGAGGGGTCCTCCGGCCCGATCGACGTGCAGGGCTCGCTCGTGTTCGTTTCCCTCGGCGAGGAGCGGACCCGCGTGCTGTTCGAGCACCACATGGCCGGTCCGATCTGGTTCCGGGCGGTCGAGCCCTGGTTGGCCGCCAGGCGGCGCCGCGGGATCCGTCGCGACCTCGATGCGCTCCGGCGGCTGCTGGAGTGGGGTTCGTAGCGGTCGACCACGGTTGCCCACCACGTCGGGTGTGCCGGCTGGGTCGGCGTCGTCAGGGCTGCGGGTTCCCAGGGGCGACGATGGCATCGATCACGGCCTGCGTGGTGCGCTCGTAGGCGGCGCCCATGTCACCGGTGAAGTCGGCCAGGACCGCGAGGAAGTGCTCGTCGGTGACGTACTCGGCGGCACGATCGGCGAGGATCTCGGCCACCCGGGCAGCGCCACCCTGCCGTTTGAGGCGGTCCTCCTTGCCCGTGTAGGCCGACACGGTGGTCATCAGCCAGTCGTAGGCCCGGGCCACCTCGTCCGGCGCGCGTCCGGTCAGGGCCAGGACGTCACACATCCGGCCCATCGCGGCCAAGCCGGCCGGCCCGGTCGGTCCCGACAACAGGAGCTGGTCGGCCACGCCGGGATATCGGAGCATCTGGGCGCGGAAGGCGTCGGTTGCGGCGATCAGCCATGCCCGGAGGTGCTCCGACTCGGCGCTCCCGGGGGGTGGCGGGATCTCGATCTGGCCGATGACGGCGTCGAGCACCGCCGCGAGCAGCTGGTCCTGGCCGCCGAGATGGCGGGAGATCGTTGCCGCCGTGGTGTCGAGCGCATCGGCCAAGCGTCGGACGCCGAACCCGTCGACGCCACGCTCGGCCAGCAGCTCGACGCCGGCGGCGACGATGGTGTCCCGGTCGAACCGGGGCGGTCGACCGACGGGGCGTCGGACGTCGGCGCCGGTCTCGGGAGGCTCGGATGGGCTGGAGTTCACCATGGTTGTTGACGGCCGAGAGGGAGTCCTACTACATTTCGCAACAGTGTTTCGCAATCGTGTTTCGAAATTCGAAGCGCCTACCAACCGTACCGTTCCGCCGCCGAACTCGACGAGAGCCAACGCCATGAGGACCAACGACAGAACCGGATCCCGTCACGCCGTGCGGACCGTCGCCGCCGCGCTCGTCGCGTTCTCGGCGCTCGGCTCGCTCGCCGTCGGCTGCGGGAGCGACGAGCCCTCCACCCGGGTCGTCGAGACCTCGTTCGGGTCCGTCGAGCTGCCGGCCGACCCCGAACGGGTGATCGCCCTCGACGAGTATGCGGCGATGAACCTGCTCGCCCTCGGCATCGAGCCGATGGAGGTGACCGGCTCGTACGCCTCGCTGGTCAGCCAGGACATCCTGGCCTCCCGCGGCGTCGAGATCGTCGAGCAGGGCGATGCGTTCACGGTCAACTTCGAGGCCATCGCCGCGGCCGAACCGGACGTGATCGTGGTGACGGCCGAGTCGGCGTTCATGGCCAGCGTCGAGCCCCTGATGGAGATCGCGCCGACCGTGATCCTGCCCTACACCGTCCCCTGGCGTGACGTGATCGCCGACACCGGTGAGCTGTTCGACCGCCAGCGCGAGGCCAGCCAGGTCATCGACGGGTTGGAGACCAAGATCGATGACGTGGCCGAGGTGGTCGATGGTGACCCCTTCTCCCTCTCGATCCTGGGTGACACGTTCGACATCGTGTTCGCGGTCTCACCCGAGGCGGTGCTGTCCGACGTGGTCGGCGAGGTCGGGATCGAACGCCCGGTGGCCCAGGTCGATGGGCCGTCGATGGAGGGCTTCGAGTCGATCATCGGGGTCTCGACCGAGCTGCTGGCCGACCACGATGCCGACGTGGTCGCCGTGATGGACGGCGTCTTCTACCGGTCGGCCACCCTCCTCGATGCCCCGACCTACCAGGCCCTGCCGGCCGTCGAGGCCGGCAACTCGGTGATCGTCGACGGCGACATGTGGTTCGGGACCCACCCGTTTGCCATCTACTGGATCCTGGAGGATCTGCAGCACCTGGCCGTCGGCGACCGGGACGCCGTCGGCGGCCTCGACGATGCCGACCGGCGGTGGGCCGCCTATCAGGAGCTGATCGGGGAGGGCTGACCCGCCGCTCAGCCCTCCCCGTCACCTTGTCCGAATCACCGACGAGGTCGAAGTCGAGCTCGAGGACACAGCCCACAACGTGCTGACCACTGGTGTGATAGGCATCCTTATCAGCTACCGCACTCCTGTGGCCTGTTGTTCTGGTAGCAAGGCCTACCAGGCCGATGCGATACTGACGGCCATGAGCGTCGTGAAGATCAACGCAGTCGAGGTCCCCGATGGCATGGGGGACGAGTTCATGGAGCGGTTCGCCAAGCGGGCCGGTACGGTCGAGAACCAGCCCGGTTTCGAGGAGTTCCTGCTGCTGAAGCCGACCGACGGCAAGAAGACCTTCTTCGTGTTCACCCGGTGGGAGTCGGAGGAGGCGTTCAACACCTGGCTGTCCAGCAGCGACTTCGCCGCGGCCCACGCCCACCTGGCCGAGGGTGCCGGCCCGAGCCACGGCCAAGGTCACGGCGAGGGTCATGGTGAGGGTCACGGTGAGGGTCACGGCGATGGGCACGGTGCGAACGAGGGGAGCGACGCAGCAGGCGACGCCGGCCACGGGCACGGTGGGCACGGTGGTGGTCACGGCCACGGCGGCACCATGCCGGTCGCCGTGAACGCCGAGCTGCTGGCCTTCGACGTGGTCGAGCGGGTCGCCGGTGGCTGAGCAGCGGGTCAGGATCGAGACCGACACCCTCGGTGAGGTCGAGGTCCCCGACGAGCACTACTGGGGGGCCCAGACCCAGCGGAGCATCCAGAACTTCGACATCGGCGGCCAGACCATGCCGGTCGGCATCGTCCGGGCCTTCGCCCAGCTCAAGAAGGCGGCGGCCCTCGTCAACGCCGAGCTGACCGACTTCCCGGCCGACAAGGCCAACGCCATCGCCTCGGTGTGCGACGAGATCCTCGACGGCCGCCTCGACGACGAGTTCCCGCTCGTCGTCTGGCAGACCGGCTCGGGCACCCAGAGCAACATGAACGTGAACGAGGTGGTGGCCAACCGGGCCACCGAGCTGCTCGGCGGCGATTTCCGCACCGAGAAGTTGGTCAAGGCCAACGACGACGTCAACAAGAGCCAGAGCTCGAACGACACGTTCCCGACGGCGATGCACATCGCCACCTACGACGCCATCGTCACCGACATGCTGCCGAAGGTGCGGCTGCTCCACGACACGTTGGCGGCCAAGTCGGCTGCGTTCATGGCGATCACCAAGACCGGGCGAACCCACCTGATGGACGCCACCCCGGTCACGCTCGGCCAGGAGTTCGGCGGCTACGTCATGCAGCTCGAGCGGGGGATGGAGGCCATCGGCGACAGCCTCGTGCGGATCCGGGAGCTCGCCCTCGGCGGCACCGCCGTCGGCACCGGGCTCAACACCCCGGCCGGCTACGACGTGGCGGTGGCCGGCAAGATCGCGGAGCTCACCGGCCACCCGTTCGTGACCGCCGAGAACAAGTTCGAGAGCCTCAGCGCCCACGACGCCATGGTCGAGATCAGCGGCGCGCTCAAGCGGCTGGCCGTCAGCCTGATGCACATCGGCAACAACATCCGGATGCTGGCCAGCGGCCCCCGCACCTCGATCGGCGAGATCGTGTTGCCGGCCAACGAGCCGGGCAGCTCGATCATGCCGGGCAAGGTCAACCCGACCCAGTGCGAGGCGATGACGATGGTCTGCGCCCAGGTGATCGGCAACGACACCGCCGTCGCGGTGTCCGGTACCCACGGGCACTACCAGCTCAACGTCTTCAAGCCGGTCATGGCCTACAACGTGCTGCTCAGCGCCCGCCTGCTCGGCGACGCCTGCCAGAGCTTCAACGACAACTGCGCCGTCGGCATCGAGCCGAACCAGGCCAGGATCGACGAGTTGTTGGGCAAGAGCCTCATGCTGGTCACTGCGCTCAACACGAAGATCGGGTACTACAAGGCGGCCGAGATCGCCCAGGCCGCCCACGCCAACGGCACCACCCTCCGGGAGGAGGCGGTGGCCCTCGGCCATCTCACCGCCGAGGAGTTCGACGAGGTGGTCGTGCCCGAGAAGATGGTCGGCTCGCTGGATTGACCGTGGTGTCGCCTCCGCCGCCTGCGGTCGCCGGGATCCGCAAGGCCGCCGCACTGGCCTGCTGGGTGCCGGGGGTCAGCCTGGTGGTCTATCAGTCCGACTGGCCGCCGCTGCTGGTGGCGACGTCACCGCAGCGGCCGCCGGACGGCGAGGTCTGGATCCCGATCAGCCCGTACGAGTTCCGCAGCGTGGTCCTGGACACACCCGGCGGCGCGACGAGCCGGTCGAGTCGGCTCGTCGGACCGTGCCTCGGTCGCGGGGAGGCCGACGTCCGGGTTCAGGTCGTCGCCGACGACGAGACGACGCTCGACGACGCCGGGCTGTTCGTGTCGGACGCCGACCGTCGCCAGCGGGCGGTCGGCTTTGCCACGCTCGCCGCCGTGCCCGGCCCCGAACCGGTCACGACCGCCGACACGGTGCCGAGCCAGCCGGACCGACCGCTGACCTGGGACACCGACCGGTCGCCGCCGCTCATGTCCCGCGTCGACGGTGAGCTGGGGATCCGGTTGGTGAGTTGCACCTACCCGTCGGCCGACGCCGTGCGGGCCGAGTTGGCCCATGCCGCGGCGTTTGACGCCCTCCTGGCGGCGTCGGTCGACGAGGTGACGCTGGCCTGCGCCGCCGCCTGAGCGACGGCGTCGGCCACGACCGCGGGGACGAGGGCGCCGGCACCAGGGGCGAGCCGCCCGGTGGCCACCGGCGACCCGGTCGCTAGTCCTTCGGCGGGGAGTCCCAGTCCTGGACGTCCTTGCCCTCGATCGTCGACAGGATGTCGAGGGCGGCTGCTGCGCCGTCGCCGGCCGAGATGATCGCCTGGCTGCGCTCGGGGCGGGCGCTCCGACCGATGACGTACACGCCGGGGTGCGAGGTCTGCCCGTCCCGGTCGACGATGACCCGCTCGCCGTCGGCGTCGAGGCCGAGGGACTCCGACAGCGGTGCGCCCTTGCCCTCGCTCAGCACCAGGTAGTCGGCGGTGGCGCTCCCGGTCGCGGTCGTGACCTGGAAGCCGCCGTCGGTTGCGGCCACCGCCGTCACCTCGGCATCGACCAGCTCGGCCCCCTGTGCCGCGACCTGGGCCCTGGCTGCGGCCTGGAAGTCGCTCCCGCTGACGTCTGGCGCTCCCAGGTAGTTGTGCAGGTACGCGTAGTGCATCACCGTCTTGTCCTGGCCGTAGACCGTGACCTGGTGGCCGGCCTTGGCCAGGAACAGAGCGGCGCTGAGGCCGCCGGGGCCGTCACCGACGATGGCGATGGTGGTCATGGGGTGCTCCTTGGGTTGTGTGGTGGCGGGGTCGGTGGCGCCCGGTGCGTTCAGGAGCCGTCGACCTCGAAGATCGTTTCGAGATCGTCGAGTATGGCGTTGGCGCCGAAGAGTCCGACCGCGGTCATCCAGCGTTCATCATCGACGGCGTGCACGTTGCCGGCCTTGGCCGCCTCCAGCTGGCCCCAGAGCGGACCGGCCACCACCTCGGCTGCGGCATCGGTGGCCCGGGGGTCGTCGAAGGCGGTGTAGACGATCACGTCGGCATCGGCCTCGGCGATCTCCTCGATGCTGATGATCGAGATGAAGTTCTCGGTGTCCTGCTGGCTGGCCGGCCGGGACAGCCCGGCGTCGGCCAGCACCACGCCGCTGAAGCTCACCGGCTGGTAGAGGCGGATGACGTCGACGAACCGGACGACCGAGATCGTCGGGTCCCCGTACCCGGTCCGGATGGCCTCGCCGACGGCGGCCGCCCGCGCCTCGTAGTCGGCGATGGCCTGCTCGGCGACGGCCTCACGCCCCGTTGCCTCGGCCGCCAACCGGATCGCATCCTTCCAGCCGCCGCCGGCGGAGTCACTCATCACCGTCGGGGCGATCTGCGACAGCTGCTCGGCGATGTTCTCGTGGCGAACGACGCTGGTGAGGATCAGGTCGGGCTGGAGCAGGGCGATGGCCTCCAGATTGGGTGACGACAGGTCGCCGACCCAGGTCGCCTCGGTGGCCAGCGTGGCCGCCGGCTCGGCGTAGATCTCGGGGATGGGCCCATCCGGGTCGGCGAACGTGGTGTAGCCGATCACCTCGAGCCCCAATGCAAACGCCGAGTCGAGCAGCAGTTGGTCGAGGGCGACGACCCGGAGCGGTTGGGCCGGGACCTCGACCGGGCCGAGCGCGTCCTCGACGGTGCGGGGGAAGGCGGCGTCGCCGGGCTCGGTGGCGTCCCCATCGTCGTCGGTGGTCTCGCCGTCGGTCTCGTCGGTTCCGCCGTTCCCGTCGTCGGTGCCGTCGCTCGCATCGTCACTGGCGTCGGCGGTGGCTGCGCGGTCGTCGGTGTCGTCCGAATCGGCGCCGTCACCATCGGCGGTCTGCTCGTCGGATGGCTCCGACGGGCTCGTGGTCTCGCTCTCGGACTCGTCGGATCCACAAGCGGTGAGCAGGGTGAGGCCGAGGATCACCACCAGCGCCAGGCGAAGCAGGGAGGGTCGTTGCGCCATGACGGCCAAGGGTAAGCGGGTCGAGACGCTGTGAACACCTCCTACTCCACGATCGATGGGCACCCCGATTGTCGTTGCGAGGAGAGGTGAACAGCACCGTGGTCGACGTGCCCCGGCCGGACGGTACCCGTCAAACGCTGCGCCACCG
>JBCCVL010000239.1:0-7024 GCA_039195375.1 Actinomycetota bacterium | reverse complement strand
GGCTCGGGGATGTACTCGTCGACGGCGGTCATGAGCTCCATGATCTTGTCACCGGCATCCGAATCACCCTCGAGGGCCTTCAGCGCCGAGACGTGCACGACCGGGCAGTCATCACCCGGGAACTCGTACTCGCTGAGGAGCTCGCGGGCCTCCATCTCGACCAGCTCGAGTAGCTCCTCGTCGTCGACCATGTCGGCCTTGTTCAGCGCCACCACGATGGCGGGCACGCCGACCTGACGGGCCAGCAGCACGTGCTCCCGGGTCTGGGGCATCGGGCCGTCCGCAGCCGACACGACCAGGATCGCACCGTCGACCTGGGCCGCACCGGTGATCATGTTCTTGATGTAATCGGCGTGACCCGGCATGTCGACATGCGCGTAGTGCCGATTGTCGGTCTCGTACTCGACGTGCGAGACGTTGATCGTGATGCCACGCTCCCGCTCCTCGGGAGCCTTGTCGATGTCCTCGAACGCCGTCGCCTGCGAGCCTTCAACCCGGTCCGACAGCACTTTGGTGATGGCGGCGGTCAACGTGGTCTTGCCATGGTCGATATGGCCCATGGTGCCTACGTTCACATGCGGCTTGTTCCGCTCGAACTTCTCCTTGGCCATGACGGCGTCCTTCTTTCTCCTGTCAGCTTTCGAGGTGGTACCGGCCGACGGGCCGGCGGGTTCGGAGATGGCCGAGCCCAACCCGTGATTCGGGCGGAGACCGAGGCCGGGAGCGGGGGGCGGCCCAACCGGATCTCCAACCGAGGCACAGCGTAGCGGCCCGTCCCGCAACCGGGCGCCACGTTCCACTGCAGGCGATTCCCGAACGGGCGGCGACCTCGACCGGCGATGGGTCGGGTCGCTACCGTTCGGCCATGCGACTCCAGGACAAGACGGCCGTCATCACCGGCGGCAGCAACGGCATCGGCCGGGCGTGTGCCCATCGCTTCAGTCGGGAGGGGGCCAACATCGTCGTCGCCGACCTGCTCGTCGACGAGGGCCGGGCTGCCGCGGCCGCCATCGAGGGTGACGGCGGACGGGCGACCTTCGTCGAGCTGGAGGCGGCGGACCCCGAGTCGAACCGGGCGATGGTCGACGCCGCAGTCGATGCCTTCGGATCGGTCGACGTGCTGGTCACTGCGGCCGGGATCAGCCACGGCGGCTACCTGTCGGGTGATGCCGAGGCCGACCGCAAGCGCTACGCGCAGGCGGCCGAGCGGGCCGAGATCCCGGCGGCATCGCTGACCGAGCTCGACATCGACGACTGGCGTCGGGTGCTCGACGTCAACCTGACCGGCACGCTGCTGGCGGTCCAGGCTGCGGCCAGGACGATGATCGACCACGAACGGACGGGGTCGATCGTGACGATCGCTTCGATCGCCGCCGTCGACCCGCTGTGGGGGGCGCCGAGCTATCCGGTGTCGAAGGCGGGGGTCTGGATGTTGACCAAGAACGCAGCCCGCACGCTGGCGCCGCTCGGCATCCGGGTCAACTCGATCGGGCCCGGCTTCATCGAGACCAACATGACGGCGGTGATGAGCGAGGTGGAGGAGATCAACGGCGTCGTCATGGGGGGCACCCCGCTCGGCCGCAAGGGAACGCCGGACGAGGTGGCCAACGTGGCCCTCTTCCTCGCCTCCGACGAGGCCAGCTTCGTCACCGGCGAGCTCATCCACCCCGATGGCGGTTGGTTCACCGGCTGATCGCCGCAGCAACCGGACCGCAGCGGTACGGTTGGCGATGAGTCCCCCCGCCACCGGCCGGGCCCGGTCTCGCCCTCCAACCACACATGCCGAAAAGGATGTGAGACGTGAACGTTTCGTTCTGGGTCGACCCCATTTGACCGTGGTGCTGGATGACCGCCCGTTGGGCGGTCGACGTGGTTGCACCGCAGCGTGATCTGGAGATCACGTGGGAGCCGATCAGCCTGCTGTTCAAGAACCAGCCGGACGAGGACAGCCCCTTCTACCCGCTCAACACCTTCACCAACGGGCTCCTCCGGGTGATGCAGTCCGTCGACGCCGAGGAGGGCAACGAGGCGGCCCGCCAGCTGTACTGGCAGTACGGCGCCGTGCTCCACCACGACCGGGCCGACGGCACGGTCGACCTGACCGAGGTCGCCGGTGGCGACGCCGCCCGATTCCTCGAGGCCGCTGGCCTGCCGGCCGCCCACAACGATGCCTTCGGCGACGACTCGTGGGACGCCACGATCCGGGAGCGCATGCAGCGCGGACTCGACCTGACGGGCACCGACGTCGGTACCCCGATCATCGCCTTCGACACCAAGACGGGTCGCCGCGGCGTGTTCGGACCGGTCATCAGCAGGCAGCCGACCGGGGCAGACGGGGCCGAGGTGTGGGACGCCATGGTCAAGCTCGCCACCACCGAAGGCTTCTGGGAGCTGAAGCGGACCCGCACCGAGGACCCGCAGTTCCCCGCTCGACCCTGACGACGGGCCCATGACCGGCACGCCGACGATCATCGACGCCTGGGCTCAGCACCCGACGCTTCGGCATCAATCCGACCCGATCTTCGACTCGCTGCGCCGGTGGACCCGCACCGACGTCCCGACCGAGCAGCTGCCGGTGGCGGCGACCATCGAGGCGCTGGACCGCGGCGGCGTCGATCGGGCCCTGGTCAGCGCCTGGTACGCGCCGCACCGGACGATGATCAGCAACGATGAGGTGGCGGGCTTCGTCGCCGAAGCCCCCGAACGCCTCGTCGGGGTCGGCTCGGTCGACCTCAGCCGACCGATGGAGGCCGTCCGCGAGATCCGCCGCTGCGTCGAGGAGCTCGGGTTCGTCGCCATCCGGGTGCTGCCGTGGCTCTGGGAGGTGCCGCCGACCGATCGGCGCTTCTACCCGGTGTACGTGGCCTGCTGCGAACTGGACGTGCCGTTCTGCACCCAGATCGGCCACACCGGCCCGCTGCTGTCGTCGGAGGTGGGACGACCGATCTACCTCGACCGGGTGGCGCTCGACTTCCCTGAGCTGACGATCGTCGGCGGCCACATCGGCTACCCGTGGACCGACGAGGCGATCGCCGTGGCGACCAAACACGAGCGCGTCCACATCGACACCTCCGCCTACACCGCCAGGCGCTATCCGCCGGCGTTGGTCGACTATCTGCGGACCAACGGGAGGACCAAGGTGTTGTTCGGGACCAACTACCCGATGCTCACCCCGGACCGATGCCTGGCGGAACTCGATCAGCTCGGCCTCGACGCCGAGGCAACCGAGCTGTTCCTGTCCGGGAACGCCAGCCGGGTCTTCGGGCTGTAGCCGCCGACCCGTCGCGGACCGGATTGCCCGGCCGACGAGTGGCCGACCCTGCGATGCTGGGCCGATGGGCTCGTTGCTCGTGGTGACCGGACCGCCGGGTGCGGGGAAGTCGACCGTGGCCGCGATGCTGGCCGAGCGTCTCGATCCGAGCGCGCTGGTCAGCGGCGACCGGTTCTTCGGCTTCCTGGCCACGGGCGCCATGGAGCCGTGGCGACCCGAGTCGCACGCCCAGAACACGGTCGTCACCGAGGCAGCGGCGGCGGCCACCGCTCGATTCGCCGCCGACTACGACACGGTGTTCGACGGCGTCGTCGGACCGTGGTTCCTCCCCACCTTCGCTGCCGCGGCCGGGCTGGCGCAGCTCGACTACGTCGTGTTGTTGCCGAGCGAGGCGACCTGTGTTCGTCGGGTGCGGTCGCGGACCGGCCACGGCTTCACCGACGTGGCGGCGACCAGGACGATGCACGCCCAGTTCGCCGACGCCTCGATCGGTGACCGGCACGTCATCGCCAACGACGGCGACGATCCACTCGAGACCGCCGACCGCGTCGACGAGGCGAGACGAACCGGTTCGCTGTGCCACCTGGTCGAGCCCAGTTGAGACGACGCTGCGGAGCAGCTTCGTTGCCGTTGACGCGTCGACATCGCCGTTCGGCGAACGCTCCGGCTCGGGTCGTTCTAGGTAAGAAAACCTAAAACGACGTCCGGGTCGGGCGGCGGCTGGCTAGCCTGTGGTGATGGCCAGACGCTCGACGACCGCCGACCGGATCGCCGAGGCCGCCCGACGCCGGTTCAACGCTCGGGGTTATGCGGTCACGACGCTGACCGAGATCGCGGCGGAGGTCGGGATCTCGCAGGGCAACCTGACCTACCACTACCCAACCAAGCGCGATCTGGTGACGCGCATCCAGCAGCAGGTGGCCGAGCAGATCGCCGAGCGCCGAGTTGCGCACCATGCCGGTGAGGTCGAGGACGACTACGTTCGACACCTGTCGCTCACCATCGGACTGATGGCGACCTACCGCTTCCTGTTGCGTGACGACGCCCAGATCGAGCCGGGGCTCGACCATCAGAGGCCGCACGGCGTGCTCGTCGACGGCTTCGCCGCCCTTCGCCGATTGCTCGATCGGGTGGAGCGAGCCGACCTCGTCCGTCGCGACATCGAGGTCGATCTCGAGGTGCTCAGCCGAGCATTGTGGATGCTGACCCGCTACTGGGTCGACCACGTCAGCGAGATGGAGCTCCTGGACGAGCTCGACGCCGACGATCAGCTCCGGGGTGTCGCCAACCACCTCGCAGCCCTTCTCCCGAACCTGACGGCCGCCGGGCGCCGCCGCTTCGAGGCGGCGCTCGACCGGGCCACACCGACGGCTGCGGTGGTCGGCGCCCCCGACGACACCCCCTGAGCACATCGCCTCGGTTGCCCGTCTGTTACCTATCGGTAACATGATGGCAACTGTTCGGGTGGTGGCGCACGATGTGCCGAGCCGCCCGCCCAGCCGCACGGGGCCCGCTCATTCCCTCCTGAGCGGGCCCCGCCGCGTCCGGCGACGAGCGAGCGCGTCGACGCGAACACGACGGGCGGCTCGCTGCGGGCGCGGCGACGAACGGGGTGGACCTCACCGGTCCGTCGCCGTGCCGTAGCCTCACAGGATGGACGATCCCGGGCCGCCATCGCCGCACAGCCGGCGCACGTTCCTCGCCGGTGCCCTCGCCGTGCTCGCTGCGGCCTGCAGCAGCTCGAGCGACGAGACACCGACCGCCGACGATCCGGGTCCGGATTCGACCGGCGACACCACGTCGGCCGACACCACCAGCGACGCGACGAGCGCCACCGGTGACGAGACGACCGACGACGAAGCCGGCGGCGACCCCTCGGTCGTCGAGGCACTGACTGCGGCGTCCTTCGCTGCGGTCTCGATCTGTGCGCTTGCACCGGCGACGACGGCGGGGCCGTTCCCAACGCTCGATGAGCTCGATCGCCGGGACATCACCGAGGGCTACCCGGGCCATCCGCTCCGACTCGGCATCCGGGTGGTCGACGGCGCCTGCGAGCCCATCCCCGGGGCCAGGGTCGAGATCTGGCACACCGACGCCTCCGGCGACTACTCGTCGTACACCGACGGTGGGAGCGGCAAGGACGAGGGCGAGGGGACGACGTTCCTCCGCGGCTCCCAGGTGGCGGGCGACGACGGCATCGTCGAGTTCCAGACGATCTATCCCGGCTGGTACGACGGGCGGGCGGTCCACATCCACGTGATCGCCGCCGTCGACGGCGAGGACCTGTTGACCAGCCAGCTCTACTTCGACGAGGCCTACACCGAAGCCGTGCACGCCACCGGCGCCTACGCCGAGTTCGGTCCGCCAGACACCAGCCGGGCCGACGACGGCCTCATCGGCGATCCGACCACCGACGGAACCGGGATCGTCCTGGTCGCCGCACCGACCCCGCTCGGCGACGGCACGCTCGGCCTGATCAACCTGGCCGTCGACGCCTGAGTCCTCGCTGCCGATCAGGTCCGTGGCCCCGGGCGGCGTCGAGTTCGCCGGTCGGCGACCGCTCGAACTCGGCCGGGACGCCCCGGGGACCGCCCCGGCCGCCAGCCGTGAGGCCGGCCGGGACCGGCTCCGCTAGCCGTCGACAGCGGCGGCGACCGGCTGGCTGCGCTCGGCGGCGAGCACGGCCCGGATGCTGAGCGCAAGGGCGACGATCAGCGAGGTCGACGAGATCGGGAGCATGACGTAGAGGCCGGTGCTCGGATCGTCGACCCGGAACAGCAGGTCGACGAGGTCGAGCACCTCCCTCGTCGCGTTGGCGCCGAGGGCGACGACGAAGCCACGGGCGTCCCGGATCACGAGCAGGGCCAGCCAGCCGGCGACGGCGAGCCCGAGGGACCTGGCGGCCCACGACAGCGCGAGGTCGTTGGCGCCGTCGACCGCGAGCGGTGCGTTGTCGGGACTGAACCAGGCGATGGTGCCGACGAACGTCGGGATGATGGCGGCGAAGATCGCCGTGATGACGATGACCGCCGGATGGACCGTGATGCGCATGAGTCGTTCCTCTCTCGTCCCGGTCGCCAGCCGTCGACCGGAGGGGCCATTGACGACTCGGACCGAATTGTTGACTGTTCAGTAAAGAACGTAGAAGATAGATTACTGAACAGTCAAGAACTTCCGTGAGGACCCGATGGCACGACCCCGAGAGTTCGACACCGACCAGGCGATCGCCCAGATCGCCGACGTCTTCTGGGGTGCGGGGTACGAGGCGACGAGCATCAGCGACCTCGAGGCGGCCACCGGCCTGGCCAGGGCCCGCCTCTACGCGGCCTACGGAACCAAGCGGGACATGCTCCACCGCTCCATCGACCACTACCTCGACGGTCCGCTGGAGATGGTGTTCCGCCGCGTCGACGACGGGGGCCTCGACGCCATCGCCGGCTGGTTCCTGGCCATCGCCGAGCTCCGCCACGACCGGCCCGAACGGGCGCTGATGGGCTGCCTCGTGGTCAACTCACTCGTCGAGCTCGGCGACACCGACCCCGAGGTCAACCGACGGGGCGACCGCTACCGGGCGCGGGTGTTGCACGCCTTCACCAGTGCGCTGGAGGCGGCGGTGGACCGGGGTGAGACGACCGGCGACGTGCGCCAGCGGGCGAACGTCGCCCTGATGCTGTTGTTCGGGATCTTCGTGTCGATCAAGAGCGGGGCCGACACCGCAACCGTGCGCGAGCTGGCCGCGGCAGCCGGCAGCGT
>JBCCVL010000238.1:0-7076 GCA_039195375.1 Actinomycetota bacterium | reverse complement strand
CCAGGCTGTCGGCGGCGATGAGGTCGGCGAAGTTGTCGACGTCGCCGTTGAGGGCGGCGGTGACGTAGGGGCCGGCGCGGTCGCCGAGCTCCTCGGAGTTGACCGGGTGGGCGTTCGGCTGACTGATGATCCCGACCGAGGCCCAGCGGGTGTGGGCCAGCACGGTGGCCTCGGCGTCGGCGCCGGCCAGCGCCCGGTGCAGGAGCCGGTCCACGGCGATGGCCTCGCGCATCGATGCCGTGTTGTCGCCGAGCTCACCGATCTCGGCCGCCGCCTTGTAGACGAAGCCGAGGTGGCCGTCGACCACCCGGACCGCACGGTCGATGAAGAGCGGATCGTCGGTCCGGTCGACCAGGAGGTCGGCCAGCTCCCCCGAACCCAGATCGAGTCCGTGGCCGCGCACCAGCACGTGCAACCCGGCCGAGTCGCGACCGCGGACCTCGAGCCGGTCGAGGTTGCTCAGGGCCTGCTGGATGCTGAACAGCGAGGCGAGAGCGGAGCGGGTCGGCTCGACGGCTCCGCCGGTGCCCGTCCCGCCGTCGACGGCGGGCCCGGCCAGGGCCACCACCTCGGCGGCGGCGCGCAGCCGGTCACGCTCCAGCGACCAGGCGGCGTCTTTCAGCGCAACGAGCGCGCCGTTGACCGCCTCCAGGTCGGGCACGGTGTCGCCCCTGGCCTCGAGCTCCGCCTCGATGACCCCGATCCGCTCGTCGATCTGGCCGACGACGGTGGCGGTTGCGGCCACGAACGCCTGGTCACCGACCATGGCCACCAGTCCGGCCTCGCCTCGCAGCTCGCGGTCGACGGCGGCCAGTCGCTCGCCGACATCGAGCAGCCGTGCAGCCAGGTCGCCCTCGGTGCCGGTCGGCACGGCGGCCAGCGCTGCGGTGAGGGAGGTCGACAACGCGTCGACGTCGGGTATCGGGCGAGTACTACGGCGCCGGACGATGGCGATGATTCCACACATGGTGTTGCGCTCTCGGTCGATGGGCGGCGGTGCTCCGCTCATGGTATTCAGCGAGATGATCTTCAGGGCTCCCCGTCCGAGCCACCGACGTTCGCCGACGGCGAACTGGGGTTCCGGCGCTCCGCACCGGAACGCTCAGTGTAGGACGGGCGTCGGCGCCGTTTGGGTGCGGCCGCCGCCCCGCAGCATGAGGGGTGCTACCCAACGGTCGGCCGCCAGCGGTCGACTACCGCGGGTTCGACGACGGGCGATCGGCCGGAAAGGCGGCCTCGGCCGCCGCCACCAGGTCGGCGCAGGCCCGGTCGGCCGTCCCGGGATCGAGGTGCTCGACCATGATCCGCAGCAGGGGCTCGGTGCCGGATGCGCGGACCAGCACCCGACCGTCGTCGCCGAACGCCGCTTCGATGGCGGCCACCCGGTCGGTGAGGGCGGCGGCCGGGTCGGCCACCGGGCCGGGCAGCCGGACGTTGCGGAGCACCTGGGGGACCCGGTCCATGCTCTCGGCCGCCAGCTCCGCAAGCGATCGGCCGGAGCGGGCCACCACGTCGAGCAACTGGACGCCGGTGAGGACGCCGTCGCCGGTGGTGGCCAGGTCCCGGCAGATGACATGACCGGACTGCTCACCCCCGAGCGACAGGCCGCCCGACTCGATCGCCTCGAGCACGTGCCGGTCGCCGACCCTGGTCGCCACCACCTCGATGCCCTTGGCCGCCATCGCCCGGTGGAAGCCGAGGTTGGTCATCACGGTGACGACGACGGTGTTGCCCGTGAGCCGCCCGGAGCTGGCCCAGTCGGCGGCCAGCAGGGCCAGGACCCGGTCACCGTCGACCACCCGGCCGGCGTCGTCGACGGCGATCAGGCGGTCGGCGTCGCCGTCGAAGGCCAGGCCGGCGGCGGCGCCCTCGGCGATCACGGCGGCCTGCAGGGCCTCGGTTGCTGTCGACCCGAACCCGGCGTTGATGTTGCGGCCATCGGGTCGGTCGCCGATCACGACCACATCGGCCCCGAGGCGACGGAACGGCTCGGGGCCCAACTCCGAGGCGGCGCCGTTGGCGCAATCGATCACCATCCGCATCCCGGCGAGTGCGTCACCGGAGACCGACCCGGTGACGAGGTCGAGCCAGCCGGCCACCCCGGTTGTCGGTCGAACCGTGCCGACCTCACCGGTCGGATGGCCGGGTTCCGGTGCACTGCGGCCCGCCAGTAGGGCCAGGTAGCGGGCCTCGAGGGCCGCCTGATCGTCGTCGCCGAGCTTCATGCCGCCGGGGGCGAAGACCTTGATCCCGTTGTCACCAAAGGGGTTGTGGGAGGCCGAGATCATGGCCGCAGGGGCCTTGCGGTCGGCCGCGGCCCAGGCGACGGCCGGCGTCGGGACGACACCGAGCGGCTCGACGTCGACGCCAACCGAGCAGATCCCGGCGGTCAGGGCGCCCTCCAGCATGGGGCCGGACCGGCGCGGGTCGGAACCGACGACGACGACGTCACCGCCGAGGACCTCGACGGTGGCCCGGCCGAGGGCCAGGGCGACCTCGGGGGTCAGCTCGCGATTGGCTGCGCCCCGTATGCCGTCGGTGCCGAAGCGGGGTGCGTCGACCACCGTCGTGCCGGGCCGGTGGCTACCGCTTCGAGTACTGCGGAGCCTTGCGGGCCTTCTTGAGCCCGTACTTCTTCGACTCCTTCTTCCGGGGGTCCCGGGTGAGGAGTCCGGCCGACTTCACGTTCGGGCGATCCTCGGGGTTCATCTCGACGAGGGCCCGGGTGATGCCGAGGCGAAAGGCGCCGGCCTGGCCGGAGAGCCCGCCACCGTCGAGGGTGACCGAGATGTCGTAGGTCTCCTCGTTGTCGGTGAGGCGGAGCGGCTCGGTGATCAGCGTGCGGTGCACGGCCGACGGGAAGTAGTCCTCGAACTCGCGACCGTTTGCGGTGATCTTGCCGCTGCCGGGGGTGACCCGGACCCGGGCGATGGCCCGCTTGCGGCGACCGGTTGCCTGAACGCTCGTCATCGTGATCGGTTCCTCTCGAAGGTGGCGCAGGGCGCTCAGTCGGCCTCGACCCGGCGGGCACCGGGGATGTCGAGGGGTTCGGGCTTCTGGGCTGCGTGGGGGTGGGTCGGGCCGGCGTAGATCTTCAGCTTCCGGGCCTGCTGACGACCGAGCCGGTTCTTCGGCAGCATCCCGACGATCGACTGGCGCACCGCGTCGGCCGGGCGGCGGGCCAACAGGTCACCGTAGGTCTCGCTCTTCAGGCCGCCGGGGTAGCCGGAGTGACGGTAGACCTGCTTGCGATCGGCCTTGTTCGACGTCAGCACCACCTTGTCGGCGTTGATGACGACGACGTGGTCGCCGGTGTCGATGTAGGGGGCGAACGTCGGCTTGTGCTTGCCCCGCAGCACGCGGGCGACCTCGGTGGCCATCCGGCCGAGGGTCAGGCCCTCGGCGTCGACGACGTACCAGCTGCGCTCGATCTCAGAAGCTTTGGGGGCGTAGGTCTTCACGGTGATCCTCGGGATCGGGTGGGGGCGTGCGAGTGGGCGGCGGGAACACGCCGACCAGCTAGTTTACGGGCGTCCGGGTACCCGCTCCAACGTCTGATGTGGCGTCTGTGTCGGCCTCGCTTCCGGCATAGTCGACGTGCCACAGGTTGAGCCCGTGCGGGGGCGCCGGCTGCTCGGCCGCCGCCCGGTCACGGGCGGCCAGGACGGCGGGGACCTCGTCGGCCCGGCGCTTGCCGGTGCCGACGGCGACGAGGAAGCCGACGATGCTGCGCACCATCTGGTGGCAGAAGGCCGAGCCCTCGATCTCGAACCGCAGCAGGCCCCGTTGCTGGTCTGGCCCGGAGTCGAGCTCAACCAGGCGGGCGCCGACGACCAGACGGACCAGCGACGGCTCGGGTTGGTCAAGGGCGACCTTTGGCCGGCGACAGAACGACGAGAAGTCGTGCTCACCGACGACGTGGGCCGCGGCCTCGCGCATGGCGGCGATGTCGAGCGGCTTGGCCACCCACCAGGCGGTGCGGGCCAGGAACGGGTCGGGGGTGTCCCGGTTGAGGATCAGGTACCGGTAGCGCCGACCGGTGGCCGAGAACCGGGCGCTGAACTCGTCGTCGACGACGTCGATCGAGCGCAGCACGATCTCCGGCCCGAGGCGGACGTTGACCGACTTCTGGATCCGATCGAGGTCGAGCTCCCCGTCGGCCGGGTCTCCGTCGTGGACGATCGAGAGGACTTGACCCGAGGCGTGCACGCCGGCGTCGGTTCGACCGGACATGACGATCTCCGGCACGCCGCCGAGCAGCGGTTCGAGCACCCGCTGCAGCTCACCGACGACGGTCCTGACCCCCTCGTTCGGGGCCAGACCGCGGAAGTCGGTGCCGTCGTAGGCGACGAGCAGTCGCAGCGTTGCCATCGGTCCGACCACTCGGCGGAGCCGACACTCCAGGTCGCCGCCGGCGGCTGGCTCCTAGACCAGCTCGATGCGGGCCATCGGGGCGTTGTCGCCCTTGCGAGGCCCGAGCTTCAGCACCCGGGTGTAGCCGCCGGGGCGGGTCTTGTACCGGGGGGCCACGTCCTCGAACAGCTTCGTGGTCATCTCGACGTCGCCGAGGTAGGCCAGGACCTGCCGGAAGTTGTGCAGATCGTCCTTGCGGGCCTTGGTGATCAGCCGCTCGGCCACCGGGCGCATGGCCTTGGCCTTGGCCTCGGTGGTGACGATGCCCTCGGCCGCGATGAGCGAGGCAACGAGGTTGGCCATCATCAGCTTCTGGTGCTGGGCCGACCCACCGAACCGGCGGGCCTGACGGGGACGTCCAGGCATTGGGCTACTCCTTCGTTCTCGGCGCTAGCGAGCGCCGCGGAGGCTCAGGCCCCGCTCGTCCAGCTTGGCGATGACCTCGTCGAGCGACTTCTGGCCGAAGTTGGTGATGGCCAGGAGGTCGTCCGCGTTCTTGGTCAGCAGCTCGCCGATCGTGTTGACCTGGGCCCGCTTCAGGCAGTTGCGGGGCCGCTCGGAGAGGTCCAGGTCCTCGATCGGGAGGTCGAGGTCCGGCGAGCCGGAGGCGGCGGCCGGGGCCTCACCGAGGGTCAGGCCCTCGGGTTCCTCGCTCATCTCCTCGACGAGCTGGAACAGGGACCGAACGGTGGCGCCGGCCGAGGCCAAGGCGTCACGAGGAGCGAGCGAACCGTCGGTCTCGATGTCGAGGATCAGGCGGTCGAAGTTGGTCGACATCTCGACCCGGGTCGGCTCGACGGAGATCGACACCCGTCGGACCGGGGAGAACACGGCGTCGATCGGGATGACGCCGATGGTGGTCGACTCGTTGGCCCGGGAGCTGGCCGGGTTCCAGGCCCGTCCGCGCTCGACGGTCAGGTCGACGGCGAGCCGGCCCTGGTCGTTGAGGGTGGCGACGAGCGAGTCGCGGTTCAGGATCTCGACCTCGGGCGGGCACGAGATGTCGCCGGCGGTGACCGAGCCGGGGCCGCGTGCGTCGAGCCGCAGCACGACCGGCTCCTCGGACTCGCTGGTCAACACGACGTCCTTCAGGTTGAGGATGATGTCGGTGACGTCCTCGGTGACACCGTTGATGGTGTCGAACTCATGCAGGGCATCGTCGAAGCGGACCGACACGATGGCCGCACCGGGAACGGACGACAGCAGGGCCCGCCGCAGCGAGGTTCCCAGGGTGTGGCCGAAGCCGGGCTCGAGGGGGCCGATGGCGAACTTGCCTCGGGTCGACTCGCCGTCGTCGAGCTGCTCGACGGTGGGACGCTGAATGACGAGCATGGGCACGCTTCCTTGGTACGAGGTGGGTGGCGGGGACGGGGGCGGATGTGTCGTCGGTCGGACCGGAGGCGGCCGGACCGTTGGCGGGCACGGGCCCGCCGGGGCACCTACTTGGAGTAGAGCTCGACGATCAGCTGCTCACGCAGAGGGACGTCGATCTGCTCACGCAGCGGCTCGGCGTAGACCTTGATCTGGAAATCGTGGTCGCCCCGCTCGAGCCAGGCCGGCGGCGTGCGGTCGAGCACGTCGCTGTTCCACTGGACGATCGGGTTGGTTCGGGTCTTCTCCTTGACCTCGATCTGGTCGCCCTTGCGGACCCGATACGAGGGCACGTTGACCCGCTTGCCGTTGACCAGGACGTGGCCGTGCGACACGAACTGGCGGGCCTGGGGCCGGGTCGAGGCCCAGCCGGCCCGGTAGATCACGTTGTCGAGGCGCAGTTCGAGGGACCGGAGCATGTTCTCGCCGGTGACGCCGTCCTTGCGGGACGCCTCCTCGTAGACCTTGCGGAACTGGCGCTCATTGAGGCCGTAGGTGAACCGGGCCTTCTGCTTCTCCTGCAGCTGGACCAGGTACTCGGAGTTGTTGTTGCCCCGGCGGCGGGTTCGCCCGTGGATGCCGGGGGGATACGGCCGCTTCTCGAGGGCGTTGGTCTCGCCTCGGGTGCCGAAGATGTTGGTGCCGAGACGGCGGGAGACGCGGGCCCGGGGGCCGGTGTAGCGGGACATGGGTGACTTCCTCCTACACGCGCCGACGCTTCGGCGGGCGGCAACCGTTGTGTGGGACCGGGGTGACGTCCTTGATGCCCGTCACCTCGATGCCGGCGTTCTGGATCGAGCGGATGGCGGTCTCGCGGCCCGAGCCGGGACCCTTCACCTGCACGTCGACCTTGCGCACCCCGTGCTCCATCGCCCGGCGGGCCGCAGCCTCGGCGGCCATCTGGGCGGCGTAGGGGGTGGACTTCCGGGAGCCCTTGAACCCGACGTTGCCGGCCGACGACCAGGCCAGGACGTGGCCCTCCTGATCGGTGATGGCGATGATCGTGTTGTTGAAGCTCGACTTGATGTGGGCGACGCCGTGAGTGACGTTCTTCCGCTCACGCCGACGGGGACGACGGCCCCCTGCACTTGGCTTTGCCATTACTTGGTGACCTTCTTCTTGCCGGCGACGGTCTTCTTCGGGCCCTTGCGGGTACGGGCGTTGGTCTGGGTGCGCTGGCCCCGGACCGGCAGGCCCTTGCGGTGGCGGATGCCCTGGTGGCAGCCGATCTCCATCTTGCGCTTGATGTCCTGCGACACCTCACGCCGGAGGTCACCCTCGGTCTTGAGGTT
>JBCCVL010000237.1:0-7253 GCA_039195375.1 Actinomycetota bacterium | reverse complement strand
GACGGCCGCCTGGTCTGCGTGGCCACCCCGGGCCACACGGCCGGTCACCAGGCGCTCCGGGTCGAGCTCGACTCGGGCCCCGTCGTGCTGACCGGCGACTGCGTCTACTTCGAGCGGATGCTCACCGAGATGCTCGTGCCCCGCTTCGGCTTCGACACCGAACTCCAGAAGGCGTCGATGCGCCGGCTCGGCGAGCTCCGCGACAACGGTTGTCGCCTGCTGTACGGCCACGACGCCGAGCAGCTGGCCACCGTCCCGGCTGCGGGGCTCCGGTAGCGGCCGCGGCCGACCGGTCGGGGCGGGCGCAGGAAACGGCGGCGGCGCGTTAACGTTCGAGCCACGTCGAGACCCTGTACTCGGGAATGCAGACCATGGCCACACATCCGGTCGACATGGACCCGGTCGAAGAGGTCTACCGGACCGACCACGCCCGCCTCTGGCGGTCGCTGGTCGGTTTCAGTGGCGATGCCGACATCGCGGCCGAGGCGGAGGCCGAGGCCTACAGCCAGGCCATCGCCCGCGGCGATCACCTCGACGATCCCCGAGCCTGGATCTGGCGGGCTGCGTTCCGGATCGCCGCCGGGCTGCTGGCCGACCGTGGCCGGCAGGTCCCCCCGCCCGGCGAGACCCCCCAGCTCGACACCCCGCTGGTCGAGTTCCTGTCCCTGCTCGGCGAGCTGTCCGAGCAGCAGCGGGCCGCCGTCGTCCTGCGGTACGCAGGCGGACTCCGCCCGGCCGAGATCGCCGAGGTGCTCGACACCTCGGCGGGGACGATCCGGGTCCAGCTGCACCGGGCCCACGCCCAGCTTCGAGAAAGGATGGAGCGATGACGACCGCCGAAGATTCCTCCCGCCCCCTTGACGACGAGCCGTTCGATCCCGAGGTGGCCGAGCGGTTCCGCCTGCTCGAACGGCTCGACCCACCCGCCATCGACCTGCGGGCCGCTGCGCCCCGTCCCGTCTCCCTCGTCGAGCGGCGGTCGACCGGATCTGGTCGAGGTCGCGTCCTGGCCATCGCCGCCGCATTGGTGGTCATCGGCGCGACCTCGGCCGCCGTCTTCCTGTCGAGCGGTGAACGGTCGTCTGGGGTCGAGGCCATCGAGGCCGCCACCGTCGAGGACACCACGGCGACCGACGATGTCACCGAGCGGGACGACAGCCCCACCACCACCCTGGTCGTGACCGGCGGTGACGACGAGTCGGGCGGCGACGCCGCATCGGGCGGCGCCGCTGGCGACGCCGGCTCGGAGGCGAGCGACAGCACGGGCTCGACCGAGACCCCGGCGACGACCGAGACGACCGTGACCACCACACCGTCGGTCACCGAGGACACGTCGTCGCCGACCACGCCGTCGACCACCGGCACCGCCGTTCCGGCCGACGAGGTGATCACCATCACCGGCGAGCTGACCGAGGTCTTCACCGACTGCGCGAGCCACCTCGTCGTGGCGCCCGGCGGTCAGATCCGGTCGATCGGCGAGATCAGCTGTGACGGCGGGTCGTGGATCAAGGTCGACGGCCGCATGATCCGGACCTCGTCCGGCTTCACCACCCGCGACCAGGTCTTCGACCGCCACCTCGCCGACCTCCAGCCGGGCCAGCAGGTGACCGTGGCGGCCATCGCACTCAGCGGTCAGGGCCTGTTCTCGCTCGGCTGCCCGACCTGCGGCATCCTCGAGATCGCCGGCGTCCCGGCGGACGGGTCGACCACCGATGTGACCGGCGGCGGAGCGCTCGTCGGCGGCGGCGACGACAAGGACGAGCTCAACCAGCTCGGCGGTCCCGGGGGACGGGCAGACGAGTAGCTGACCGACCGCGCTCCGCCGGTCGGACCGGGCTCGTCGGCAGGATGGGCCGGCCGGGCCGGCCAACCTCTATGGTTGCGCCATGGCAGAAGCGGTCATCATCGACGCCGTCCGGACCCCCGGCGGCAAGCGCAACGGCAAGCTCGCGTCGTGGCATGCGGCGGATCTCGCAGCACATGTGCTCAAGGCGCTCCAGGAGCGCAACGACCTCGATCCGGAGCTGGTCGACGACGTCATCATGGGCTGTGTGATGCAGGTCGGTGAGCAGTCGCTCAACATCGGCCGCAACGCCGTCCTGTCCGCCGGTTGGCCCGAGTCGGTCCCGGCCACCACGGTCGACCGCCAGTGCGGGTCGAGCCAGCAGGCCCTCCACTTCGCGGCCCAGGGCGTGATGGCCGGCGCCTACGACGTGGTCATCGCCGCCGGCGTCGAGGTCATGACCCGCACCCCGATGGGGGCCTCGGTCGTCGAGGGCAAGATGGGCCTGCCGTTCCCCGAGTCGATGCAGGAGCGCTACGCCGAGACCGGCCTGCCGCCCCAGGGCATCGGTGCCGACATGATCGCAGACGAGTACGGCCTGTCCCGCGAAGATCTCGACCGGTTCGGGGCCGAGAGCCAGCGCCGGGCTGAGGTCGCCACCACCGAAGGCCGGTTCGAGCGGGAGATCGTACCGGTCCCGGTCGACGCCGATGGCGCCACCGAGCTGATGACGACCGACGAGGGCATCCGGCCGGGCACGACGGCGGAGACGCTCGCCAACCTGAAGCCGGCGTTCACCGAGGACGGCAAGATCACGGCCGGCAACTCCTCCCAGATCACCGACGGCGCCTCGGCCGTGCTGATTATGAGCGCCGAGAAGGCGGCCGAGCTCGGGCTGACGCCGCGGGCCCGGTTCCACTCGTTCGCCCTTGCCGGCACCGATCCGGTCACGATGCTGAAGGGCCCGATCCCGGCGACGAAGAAGATCCTGGCCAAGTCCGGTCTCGCCGTCGACGACATCGATCGCTTCGAGGTCAACGAGGCCTTCGCCTCGGTCGTGCTGGCCTGGGAGAAGGAACTCGGCGCCGACCTCGACAAGGTCAACGTCAACGGCGGAGCGATCGCCCTCGGCCATCCGCTCGGCTGCTCGGGGACCAAGCTGATGGCAACGCTGGTCAACGAGTTGGAGCGGACCGACGGCCGCTACGGCCTCCAGGTGATGTGTGAGGGCGGCGGCATGGCCAACGCCACCATCGTCGAGCGCCTCGAGAGCTGAGCCACCGATGGCCGAAACGCCGATCGAACCGCCGGGCTCCAACCCGGCATACGACATCGAGTTCTTCTGGGACCCGGTGTGCCCGTTCGCCTGGATCACCTCCCGGTGGATCGAGAAGGTCGTCGCCCAGAGCGAGTACACCGTCGACTGGCGGTTCATCTCGCTCCGCCTGCTCAACAAGGACAAGGACTACGCCACCGAGTTCCCGCCAGAGTACGAGCACGGCCACACCGCCGGGCTCCGCATGCTGCGGGTGGCGGCGGCGATCCGCGACGACCTCGGGCGGGAGCCGCTGGGCAAGCTGGTGACCGCCTACGGCGAGAGCTACTGGGACCAGCCGAAGGGCTCGGGGATGCGGACCCACCTGAGCACCACCGAGCACGCAGCGGAGGTGCTGAAGGCAGCCGGGCTGTCGACCAGCTACGCCGAGGCGCTCGACGACACGTCATGGGACGTGCTGCTCGATGCCGAGACCGAGCTCGCCCTGTCCAGGACCGGACGTGACGTGGGCACGCCGATCATCACGTTCCAGCCGCCGGACGGCCTCTCGTTCTTCGGTCCCGTCATCTCCCGGGTGCCAGACGACGCCGATGCGCTGCCGCTGTGGGAGGCGGTGACCACGCTGGCTGCGTTCCCCGGCTTCGCCGAGATGAAGCGCAGCCTCCGTGAGGTCCCGCAGCTCAACGTCCTCGGCGGCGTCAGCGCTGCCCCGACCCAGGAGGACTGGCAGGGCGGTCACCGGCGAGGCCACCTGGCCTCGGACCGGGAGGCCGCAGCCGGCGAAACACGGGGTTAACACCGTCGATTTCCGCCGTTCGCACCGGTCGGTCAGACTGGTGGCTCGACGTTGCTCGATGGAGGTGAGTCGACGTGACCCGTCGCCAGAACGTGAGCTGGCTCGTCGCCGTGGTGGCGATGCTGGCTGCGGGCTGTGGAATCGAGCAATCACACAGCTACATCCAGAGCAACGACGGTAGCCTCTCGTTTCGCCATCCACCCGACTGGGCCGAGGTCGACGTGCAGGCCCTCGGCCTCGAGTGGGTGACCGGGATCGACGCGTCCGGCTCCCCGTCAGGCGAGCACGCCACCACCTTCGTGCAGGCGCAGCCGTTTGTGGTCGCCCAGGTCCTGCCCCTCGACCAGGAGCGCCACGACCAGGCGTCCCGATCGGTGTTGCGGACCCTGGCCATCGCCGATGGTCGGGACCCGATCGCCGGTGACGATCCGACGATCCGGATCCTGTTCTACGAGGACGTCCTCGACGACCGTGGCTTCGAGGGCCATCACGTCCGCTTCGAGATCGACATCGACGGCGACACGGCGATCGCCGAGCACCTGGCGGTCCTCGACCCCGACCGCACCCGCATCCAACGGCTGCGCGTGGCGTGCACGACCGTCTGTTTCGAGGCAAACAGCGCCGCCATCGAGGACATCTTCGACTCGGTGAGGTTCCGATGACCAGCCGGCGGGCCACCGTCCGGGCGGTCGCGACGGCGTTCGTCGCTGCGCTCGGCCTGTCGGCCTGTGGCCAACCGACGGCCCAGTTGATCAAGCCGGACGACACCAGGATCAGCTACGAGGTCCCGATCGACTTCGAGCCACTGCTGCTGCCGGGCCAACCGAGCGAGCGGGAGCAGTATGGCCCGCCAGGGGCGGAGATCAGCGAGTCGAGCAGCGAGCCGTTGCTGTCGCTGACCAGCATCGGCTCCGGCGACCAGGCCTCGTTCATGGGCCTGCGCATGCTGGCGACCGCCGGCCAGTTCGACCCCCTCGACGATGACCCGACCGCCATGCCGGAGGGCATGCAACTCCTCGGCTACTCGGAGATCAGCGAACCCGAGATCTGGGGTGTCCGCCTCCAGTTCATCCTCGGACCGACGGTGGCGGACTACCAGGCGCTCGTCGACCGGCGCACGAACCGCATCGCCATCAGCGAGGTGTTCTGCACCCAAGCCTGCTTCGTCGAACAGCAAGACCTCATCGACCAGATCCAGCGCTCCTGGAGGCTCGAACCATGACCGACTCCACCGAACCGAACCTCCCCGCACCGACCAACGGTGGTGTGCCGATCGACCAGCAGGTCGCGTCCGAGATCTGGGAGCCGCCACCGGCCCCGCCGAAGGCCAGGCGCAGGGCCGCACTGTTCGACCGGATCCGGCTGCTCACCGTCGGCGCCGGCTGGTTCATCTTCTCGCTGTGGCGGACCCGGGAGGGGCAGCCGTCGTACACCTTCGGTGACGCCCTGATCGCCCAGATCCGAGCCTCGACATGGCTCCTGGTCCTGATGGGAATCGAGCTGGCCCGCCAGATCCACTATCTGGTCAGCGAGCGCAACGCCAGGTACAACACCTTCTGGGTCGACCGGGTGTGGGGGGCCATCGACCGGTGGAAGGACCGGCGCGACCCGTGGCTGCGCTACCGCACCGCCCGCTACAGCAAGTGGGCGTTCTTCTACCTCCTGTTCGCCTTCGTGTTGGCCAACCGGCGGGACATCTCGTTCGTCGAGGGCATCGCCCAGACCCCTGGCGCCATCCTCGGATTCCTCACCGAGGGTCCGGAACAGATGCCGTTCTGGATCAACATCCTGTTCCCGATGTTCTTCATCGTCGGCCAGTTCGGCCTGCTGTTCTGGTTCCTGTCCCGTGGCGGCGTCGACGTGTACATGCCGGAGGACATCACCACGTCGTTCGACGATGTCTGGGGCCAGGACCAAGTGCTGGAGAAGGTCCAGGAGAACATCGTGTTCCTGGAGGACCCGGCCAGCATCGAGCACAAGGGCGGCCACGTGCCTGGCGGTCTGCTGCTGTGGGGTCCACCGGGCACCGGCAAGACGCTGATGGCCGAGGCGGTGGCCGGCCAGACCGGCAAGCCGTACGTGTTCGTCGATCCCGGCGCCTTCATCAACATGTTCATGGGCGTCGGCATCATCAAGGTCAAGAGCCTGTTCCGCAAGCTCCGTAAGCTCTCGACCCGCTACGGCGGGGTCATCGTGTTCTTCGACGAGGCCGACTCGCTCGGCAACCGTGGTGCATTGGCCCAGGGCGGACCAGGTGGTGGGCCCCGGGCCGGCTTCGCCGATCGGGAGCACCTGCGCTGGCTGTCACCCGAGAGCCAGGTCGAGATGCTGCGGGCCCAGTGGGAGGCCAATGCCTCCGACAACCAGGAACCTCCCAGCCGCATCCGTGATCGGATCATCGTCGGTGGCGGCATGGGTGGCGGTGGCGGCATGGGCACCCTGCAGGCCCTGCTGACCGAGATCTCCGGCCTGAAGAAGCCCCGTGGCCTCCTCAACCGCTACGGCCGACGGATCCTCGGGCTCAAGCCGAAGCCGCCGATCAAGTACCGGATCCTGATCATGATGGCCACCAACCTGCCGGAGGCCCTCGACGGCGCCCTCCTGCGGCCGGGCCGGATCGACCGCATCTACAAGGTCGGCTACCCATCGAAGGAGGGTCGCCGGCGGACCTACGAGGGCTACCTGCGCAAGGTCAGACACATGCTGACCGACGAGCAGATCGACAAGCTCTCGGTCATCACCCCCTATGCCACCGGGGCAACGATCAAGGACCTGGTCAACGAGGCCCTGATCAACGCCATCCGCGACGGGCGGGATGCGGTGACCTGGCAGGACATCATCCGGGCCAAGCACTTCAAGGAGCTCGGCCCGTCCGAGGACGTCGAGTACATCGAGCGGGAGCGCCACGCCATCGCCATCCACGAGGCCTGCCACGCCGTGGCCGCCTACCGGGCCCGCCAGCACATGAACATCGACCTGGCGACCATCGAGAAGGGCGGCTCCTACCTCGGCATGGTCAGCTCGATCAAGCCGGAGGACCAGTTCACCCGGTGGCGGACCGAGTACGAGGCCGACATCATCGTGTCGCTGGCCTCGCTCGCCGGCGAGCGGATGTTCTTCGACAACGACAACTCGTCCGGCGTGTCTGGCGACCTGGAGTCGGCGACGACCATCGCCGCCCTGATGGAGGGCTACTGGGGCATGGGCAGCACCGTGACCTCCCACGCGGTGTCGCGCGGGCTCCAGATCGGGGGCGGGGGCATGCCCCGACCGGGTGAGGACGACGATCGCGAGCGCGACCCGCTCGACGGTCCGCTCGGGGCCAGGATCGAGAACAACCTCGCCCGGCTGCTCGACGAGGCCGAGCAGCTGCTCCGGGACAACTGGTTCCAGGTGCT
>JBCCVL010000236.1:0-7391 GCA_039195375.1 Actinomycetota bacterium | reverse complement strand
GGTCGGCGCAGACGCCGTTGACGCACTGGCACCGGCAACGGCGGTCGACTCGAGCACCAACACCTTCAGCTCGGCCCGGGCGGTCCGGATCCGGAGACCGGTCACCGGCTGACCATCGGCCGCGGCCGGCGCGTCGAGCACCGCGGCCCACTGGACCACGCCATCGACCGTGTGGTGGCCGGTATTCCACGTGTATGGCGGTGTCCCGACGGCCGACGGTGCCACCACCGTGCCGTCCGGAGCCAGGCCGGCGAGCTCGATCACCGCATCACCGTCGCCGTCCTGCACGAGCACGGCGTCGCCTGGCCCGAGGGGCCGGGGCAGCCGCACGTCGATGGTGACGGGCGCGTCCAGGGAGCCGGTGTCGATCCTGACCAGGTCCTGGACCGAACGCGAGGTGAACACCTCGGCGATGGCCTCGTCGAATGCCGGGTCCTCCGGGCCGACACGCAGCCCGCTGAGCTCGGCGACGAGCGAGCCGTCGAGCGCCGGGGTCGACGCCGTCACGCCAGCGGTCAACGGCCGTAGCCGTTCGGGACCGGCCGACCGTTCGACCTGCAGGCTCACGTAGCTCGCACCGGCGCCGGTCGGTGCGGGGCGGAGCGGACCGCCGCCCGCCTCTGCGTCCTGGCCGGCCTGACCGGCAACGAGGTCGAACTGGACCGAGCGGATGCGGGCCGGCTCGGCGTCGGCCCGGCCGGTCGACGTCACCACGACAACGACAACGACGGCAACGACCGCAACCAGGAGGGCGATGCCGGTCCGACGGACGGGTGTCGGTAGCGGGTCGGACGACCGCCTCCGCAACGCGGAGACGTCGGCGGATCGGGTTGGGAACATGGCGGGTGCCTCGCTCGTGTCGAGGGGCGGCCCGTACCAGCCGCTGACGGCGGCTCGGACATGGGCCGATCGGACTACCCGCTCCCCGTCGGCACGTCCCCGGTCGACATGAGTCCCGATCGAATCGAAACCCGATGGCGGCGACGACCGGCCGCTCGGCGCCCGAGTTGGCGCCCGGCTCCGGTCGTCGATCTACGCCAGCGGGTCGGCGAAGGGATCGGCGGCGGCCGCAGCCGGCTGGGGTGCCGGCTCGTCCTCCTGGTAGGCGCCGTACCCGGTCTCCTCGAGCTCCTGGGCCAGCTCCGGGCCGCCGGAAGCGACGAACCGCCCCCGAACGAGGATGTGGACCCGGTCGGGCTTGAGCTCGTTGAGGAGCCGGCTGTAGTGGGTGATGACGAGGATCCCGAGGCCGGTCTCCTCCGTGGCCGCCTCGACCCGCTGCGACACCTGGTGCATGGCATCGACGTCGAGCCCCGAGTCGAGCTCGTCGAGCACTGCGAACCGTGGGGTCATCACCGACAGCTGGAGCGTCTCGTTCCGCTTCTTCTCGCCGCCGCTCATGTCGACGTTGAGGGCGCGGTCGAGGAACTGGTGATCAAAGCCGATCCGGTCGGCCTCGGCCCGCAGCCGGCGATCGAGCTCGTCGCCCGAACCGAAGTCGGTGGCGGCCGAGGCGTCGAGCACGTCGCTCAGGGCGACGCCGGGCACCTCGGTCGGATACTGCATGGCCAGGAACAGCCCGGCCCTGGCCCGCTGCCAGGTCGGCAGGTCGAGCAGTTCGACACCGTCGAGGGTGACCGAGCCGCCGAGCACCTCATAGCCGGGTCGGCCCATCAGGACATGGGAGAGGGTGGACTTGCCGGCCCCGTTCGGGCCCATGACGGCATGCACCTCGCCGGCGCCGATCTCCAGATCGACGCCCTTGAGGATCTCGTTTCCGTCGACGGCGACCCGCAGGCCGGAGATGATCAGGGAGCTCATCGTCGTCACTTCCCTTCGTCTGCGTCGACCCGGACCTCGACACGGCCGTCGACGACGGCGACACCGTAGGTGGCCACGGGCTTCATGGCGGGGAGACAGGTCGGCTGACCGGTCTCGAGCGAGAACGTCGAGCCGTGCTTCCAGCACTCGAGCGTCTTCTCGTCCTGGTCGATCTCGCCCTCGGCCAGCGAGTAGTCGGCGTGGGAGCACCGATCACCGATCACGTACACGTCGTCCGAGTCGGGCCCTCCGAGGCGGACGACGGCGAGCCGGTGGCCGTCGACGTCGACCCGGCGGGCGCTGTCCGGCTCGAAGTCGGTCAGCGGACCGAGGTCGAGCACGGTGGCCGTGCCCTCGGCGCTCGGATCAGACATCGTCGCTCCTCCGGTCGAGCTTCTCGGTGATCAAACGCCTGACCTCGCCCCGTGCGGCGGCGACCGGGAGCCGGTCGATCACCTCCTGGTAGAAGCCGGCGACGATCAACCGGTCGGCGATCGCCGGCGGCACCCCACGGGCGTGCAGGTAGAAGCGCTGGTCGGCGTCGACCGGGCTGACCGTCGAGGCGTGACTGCAATGGACGTCGTTGTTCTCGATCTCGAGGTTCGGCACCGACCAGGCCCAGGCGTCCTCGCTGAGCTTCACATTGCGGTTGGTCTGGAAGGCGTTGGTTCCGGCCCCGTCCGGGTGGATGTGGACCATGCCGGTGTAGACCGAGCCGGAGGTATCGTCCTGTGAGCCCTTGAACACCAGGTCGCTGCGGGTGTCGCGTGCGTCGTGGTGCTGGAAGACCCGGAAGTCGAGGATCTGGTCACCGTCGCCGTAGTAGGCGGCGGACATGTGGGCGGTGCCGCCACGGCCGACGAGCCGGGAGTCGGTCCTGGTCCTGGCGTAGCGGCTGCCGAAGGCGGCGATACCGGTCCGCAGGGTCGCCTGGGCCCCGATGCTCGAGAGCTGGCGGCCGAGCTGCCACTGCTCGGCGCCGTTCTCCTGGACCACGACGTAGCGCAGGTTCGAGCTGTCGCCGGCGACGAGCTCGACGACGGGGACGCCGAGACCGGGCCCGTCGCCAGACGTCTGCTGCTCGATGACCGACAGCTCGGCCCCTCCGCCGGTGCGGATCGACAGGTGGGGGAAGGTCGCCCCGTCCGTGGCGCCGTGGTGGGTGAGCACGACCACCGGCTCGTCGACCGCGAGCCCATCCGGGGCCTCGATCCGCAGCGCCGGCGGGGAGAAGGCACGGTGCAGGTGGTCGATGACGGTGGCGTCCGGCCGTTCGAGACCGCCGGGCTCGTCGTCGGTCGTGACGATCAAGCCCTTGGAGGCCCAGCCGTCGTCGACCTCGATCGAGGTGACGAAGCCGTCGACGACGACAACGGTGGCCGCACGGCTCGGGGCCGCCGCCGCGAACCGGTCGTCGACGTCGACCTGGCCCTCCGGGTCGGTGACGACGGGGCTGAACCGGTCGAGCTGGAGGTCACCGATCGGGCTGTACCGCCACTCCTCGGTCTCGGCGCTCGGGAGGTCGAGGGCCGCGGCCTCGGCCGCCGAATCGGACCGGCCGGGACGCGGGCTCACCGAGGTGGCGACGTCGGGCGAGAAGCTATCGTTCACCCCTCCAAGCTACCCGTTTCGGGGCCTTCCTCCCGGTATCGGGCCATGGGAATCTCGCCGGGTTTTCCCAGGTCACAGGGGGTGTCGGCCGTCGGCGTTCCGGTCGTCGGGACGGGAACGACCCGTCTGGCTCAGCGACGCTTGAACGGCCCTCGCCTGAGCCATCCGAAACGGCTCTGGCGACGCCGTTCGCGCTCCCGCTCGGCATCGACCTCGGCCCGCACCTCGGGAACGGCGGCGTTGATGATGTCCTCGGCCTCGTCGAGGAGTGCAGCGATGGAGGCATCGTCGCCGACCGACTCGGGGGCGTCCGGCGTCGGCGGTGTCACCAGCGAGCCGTGACGCCAGTTCACGTCGGCCATCCGACGCTCGTACCCGGTGCAGTCGTCCGGGCAACGCCACGGGGCCTCCGGGGCCAGATCCAGCGCACACTTCCGCATCGTGTCGCCGCTCGGGTAGGTCCGGCTCTGAAAATGCTTGCAGTCCTGGCGCATGGACATCTGTCCATTCTGCCATCCTTCAACCATGTCCACTCCTCACCTCCAGGCCGCCCCCGGTGACTACGCCGAGGTCGTGCTGATGCCGGGCGACCCGCTGCGAGCCCGTTACATCGCCAGCACCTACCTCGACGACGTGCGCCAGGTCAACGAGGTCCGCAACATGCTCGGGTTCACCGGCACCTACGGCGGACGGCCGGTATCGATCCAGGGGTCGGGCATGGGCGTCCCGTCGATGATGCTGTACGCAACCGAATTGGTACAGCACTTCGGAGTCGAGCGGATCGTGCGTGTCGGCTCGTGCGGCGCCCTGCAGGACGATCTCGACCTCGGCGACGTCGTCGTCGCCATCGGCGCCGGGACCGACTCGACGGTCAACCGTCGCCGCCTCGGAGGGAGGGACTTCCCGGCGACGGCCGACTACGGGCTGCTCCGGGCCGTGGTCGACGGGGCCGGGGCGAAGGGGCTGACCGCCCGTGTCGGCAACGTGTTCACGTCGGACTTCTTCTACGAGCCCGAGGGCTCCGACACCTTCGAGCTGCTGGAGCGGTACGGCTTCCTTGCCGTCGAGATGGAGGCGGCCGGCCTCTACGGTGTCGCCGCCGAGTACGGTGCGGCGGCGCTGACGGTGGCGACGGTCAGCGACCAGCTGAAGCGGGGCGAGCACCTGAGCACCGAGGAGCGGCAGAGCTCGTTCGACGCCATGATCACCCTGGTCCTCGACGCCGTCACCGGCTGATCGGCGCTGTTCGAACACCGCTCCCCCGCTGCGACGACGACGCCGGGGGCCCACCGTTTCCGGTGGGCCCCTCGTCGACGCCGCGACCGCTCTCCCTCGGCCGGCGGATGATCGACGCCTCGCCGCTCAGCGGCTGGGCGGCTCGGCGACGGAGCGGACGAGCATTCAGCGGCTCAGCTCGATGAGGTCGACCAGTTCGGCAACCGCTCCCGAGCCCGGCGACAGGGCCTCGGCCTCGGCCTGGACCTGGGCCAGCGTGACCTCGCCGGTGTGGGGGCTCTGACGGAGCAGCTCAGCCCAGGCGGCGACGGTGACGGCGAGACGGAAGTCGTCGGCGGTGCCGTCCCAGCTCGACTCGACCACCCCGGCATCGACCGGCACGTTGGTCTCGTCGACCGAGCGGTCGTCGTTCTCCCAGCGGAGTCGGACGGTCCCGAGGCGGCGATCGTCGTCGCTGGCCACGCCGGGCCGCAGGGTGAGCTCGTAGAGGGCGGTGACCTGGTGGCCGGCGCCGAGCTCGCCGGCATCGACCGAGTCGTCGCGGAAGTCGTCGTCGAGCACGCCCCGGTTCTCGAACCCGATCAGGCGGTAACGGCTGACCGACTCGGCGTCGAACTCGACCTGGATCTTGCCGTCCTTCGCCACCGTCAGCAGTGTCGAGACCAGCTCGTCGCCGAAGAGGCGTTCGGCCTCGCCGAGGTCGTCGACGTAGGCGTAGAACCCGTCGCCCCGGTTGGCCAGTTGTTCCATGACCTCGTCGTTGAAGCCGCCCATGCCGACCCCGACGGTGACCAGCTGGATGCCCCGGTCGGCGTCGTCGCGGATCATGCCGGCCAGGCCTTCCGGATCGGTCAGGCCGACGTTGGCGATGCCATCGGACGCCAGCACGACGCGGTTGATGCCGCGGTCGAGGAACGACTCGGTCGCCAGCTCGTAACCCTGGACGAGGCCGGCCTCGAGGTTGGTGGAACCGGTCGGCTCGAGCCGGTCGATCGCCGACAGGATCTGCTCACGGCGATCGGCGGGCGTCGGTTCGAGAACGACCGAGGCACCGTCCGCATACGTCACGATCGCGACGGTGTCGTCGTCGCTCAGCTCGGCCACGAGGCGGGACAGCGAGGTCTTGACCAGGCCGAGCCGATCGACCCGGTCCATCGAGCCCGAGGTGTCGACCACGAAGGTCAACGAGGCGTCGGGCCGCTCGGCGTTGCCAACCCGTTCGGCCTGGACGCCGACCCGGAGGATCACGTTCTCCGGGTCGAACGGCGACGGTCCGGCGTCGACCTGGACGGCCAGCCCGTCGGCCGGGGCGTCGTAGTCGTAGTCGAAGCTGTTGACGAACTCCTCGACCCGGACCGACTCGGGCGGCGGCATCGAACCCTCGGTGAGCCAGCGGCGGGCGACGCTGTAGGCCGCGGTGTCGACGTCGAGGGCGAAGGTCGACAGCGGGTCCCGCTCGGTGTCGACGAAGGGTCGGACGCCGTAGTCGACGAAGTTGGCCGTGTCGTCGACCTCGTCGTCCGGCCGGTCGTCCGGGGCGAAAAAGCCACCTTCGGGGGCGGCGGCCCGATCGGTCGGTGCCGACGAGGCGGCGGGCGCCGAGGCCGCCTCCTCCTCCATGGCGTCATCGCTCTCCTCCATCATCTCGCCGGCTGCGTCCTCGGAGCCGGCGGCGTCGAAGTCGGCCTCGGCGTCATCGGTCAGCGTGAGCGACTCGTCGCTTTCGGCCTGCTCGCCTCCGGACTCGGGGGCGCCGCTCGTCGTCTCGTCGGCCCCGGAGGACGTCTCGGATGCGGTCTCGGCGTCATCGGAGCCGCCGCAGGCGCCGGCGATCAGCACCAGGGCCAGCAGCAGGCAGATCAGTTTCCCTCGTTGTGTTCCCATGCCGCCTACGACGGAGCCGGTGCCGTTCTGGTTCCCCGGTCATCGATCTGTCATGCGAGCATGTCCCCGGGCAGGAATTCGTCGACCGTTCGCGACTTTCCGGTCGCCCCAGCGTCATACTCACAGAGACCCGCAGCGGGTCACGACACGCAAAGGAGACAACCCCCATGGGAATGTTCGACAAGGCCAAGGACCTCGCCGACAAGGCCGAAGATGCGGCCCAGATGGCCAAGGAGCACGCCGACAAGATCCCGGGCGACATGGGTGACAAGGTGGCCGAGGTGGCCGACAAGGTCGACGACCTGGCCGACAAGGTCCCCGGCAACGACCAGGACGACTGAGGACGCAACACCGGTGCGGGCCCCCGTCGCCCGCCGGTGAAGACGCACATCGGGCCCGACCTCTCGAGGTCGGGCCCGATCGCGTCCGTCGACGGTGCGTCGACCCGGCGGCGACGATGCCGAGTTCGGACCTGCCGCCGGTCAGCTGGTTGCGGCCGTTCCACGCTCCGTCGACGAGGGCCGTTTCTTGGTGAACAGCACGGAGGTGGTGCCGGCATCGAGGCCACATGGTGCCCGGATCAGGCCATGGCCGACGACCCTTCCCGCCGATCCGGGCCATCGCGCTCCCACGGGCCAGACGGAACCGCAATCGTGGCCCGCCCAACCCGGTCCCGGCCGGCCTCGATCGGCGCACCACCCGGCGGGCGGCAACCCCACAGCGCAACCGCGGCGACCACCGTCTGCAGGCCGATGGTGCCGTACATGAACCAGCGGATCGGCTCCTCCCCTGGTTCGATCGCCGTCCAGGCGGCAGAGGTCGTCGCAGCCGTGGCCGGC
>JBCCVL010000235.1:0-7440 GCA_039195375.1 Actinomycetota bacterium | reverse complement strand
AGTACGTGCCGTTCATCGGTGAGCGCGACGTCGCCGGCGTGCTGCGTGCGGTGCCGCAGGCGGCCAAGCTCCTGCGACGTCACCGGATCGATCGCGTCGTCTCGACCGGATCGGCCATCGCGCTGGCCTACCTGCCGACGGCGGCCGCCATCGGCCTGGAGACCCACTACATCGAGAGCTCGACCCGGGTCACCTCGTGCTCGGTGACCGGGCGGCTGCTGGCCCGCACCCGCGGCGTCCGCTGCTGGTGGCAGTACGAGCCGGCGCCGAACGGCTTCACGTCGTTGCCCGGTGTCTACGCCCGCTACCGGAGCGAACCGGCGACCGATCCGGTCCTGATCGGTGGTGGGACGACGGCCGAGCCCCCGCTCGACCGGGTGGTGGTCACCGTCGGCACGACCGACCGCTGCTTCCGTCGGCTGATCACCCGGCTGGTCGAGATCCTGCCGGCGGACGCCCAGGTCCTGTGGCAGACCGGCCACTCCCGGGTCGACGACCTGCCGATCGACGCACGGCGCCTGGTCCCCGAGGACGAGCTGGTGGCCGCGGTGGCCGAGGCCGACGTCGTCGTCAGCCACGCCGGCGCCGGTTCACTCGCCCTGGCCCTTGCCGCCGGGACCTGTCCGGTCTTCGTCCCCCGGCGGGCCGCCGCCGGGGAGCAGATCGACGACCACCAGGTCGAGCTGGCCGACTGGGCCGCCGATCGGGACCTGGCCGTGGTCGCCGAGGCCGACCGTGTCGAACTGTCCGATCTCCGGCGGGCGGCCGCCCGCCGGATCGTTGCCGAACCCACCGAGGAGCTGGTGTTGACATGACCGATCACCCGACCACGAGCCCGTCCGAGCGGGCCGGCGAGCCGCTGGCCGAGCCGACGCTGTTCCACAGCGAGCCGTGGCGCCAGGCCGTCGAGCAGACGTTCGACCTGAAGATCCTGCCGTTCACACCCCGCTCGGAGCCGACCGGCCTCGCCTGGTACAGCGAGCTGGCCGACATCCGAGGGGAGCGGATCGTGGCAACGCCGTTCAGCGACTTCTGCGATCCGCTGATCGAGACCGAGGCCGGGTGGCGGGAGTTCGCCGACCACCTCCGCGCCTACGAGCGGCCGGTGACGCTGCGGCCGTTCCGCAACCGTCTGGCCATCGGGGTTGCGACCGACGGCGAGGACGGCGACCACGACCGCGACGGCGACGGCTTCGAACGGCGGCGGGAGCTGCTGTGGCACGGGGTCGACCTGACCGCCGGCGCCGACGCCATCTGGGACGGGCTGAAGACCAAGCTGCGGACCACGATCCGCCGCGCCCCGAAGACCGGGCTCCGGTTCCGCTTCTCGAACTCGATGGACGACGTCGTCGCCTTCCACCGGATGCACGTCGACCTGCGCAAGACCAAGTACGGGCTGCTGGCCCAACCGCTCCAGTTCTTCGAGGCGCTGCACGATCGCTTCGGCGACGACATGGCGGTGCTCATCGCCGAGGAGGACGACGGCAGCCCGGCGGCGGCCATGGTGTACTTCGCCTGGAACGGGGTCTGGTACTACAAGTTCAGCGCCTCCTACCCGCGCCGCTACCGTCCGAACTCGGCCATGCTCATGGAGGCCTGCCGGGAGGGGGTCGACCGGGGCCTCGACCTGCTCGACATGGGTCGGAGCGACCTCGACCAGCCCGGCCTCGTCGACTTCAAGCGCCAGTTCGCCTCCGAGGAGCTGGAGCTGACGACGCTGCACTGGACGCCGCCGGACTGGGACGACCCGGTCGGAGCCGAGGTCGGGCGACTGCTCGGGCAGGTGACCGAGCTGTTCACCGGCCCCGACGTCCCGAACGAGTTGACGGCCCAGGCCGGGGCGCTGCTGTACCGCTACTTCGGGTGAGGAGCTGCGGCCCGGTCAGCCGTCGGCGGCCCGGTAGTCCTCCCAGGTCCGCTCGGTCAGGTGCCCCCGGACCTCGGCGATGTATCGCTCGGCCCCCTCGTCGTACCAGTGACCAGAGAACCAGGCCCCGACGCAACCCCACTCGTCACCGACCTCGTAGCCCTCGGCCTCGAGCCACGTGAACGAACCCTCGTAGCAGGCCCGCAGCCAGGCCATGGCGTAGTCGACCCCGAAGGCGGTCGACTCGGTGGAGCGGGGGTAGGTGCCCTCGTGCACCGTGCCCTTGACCTGGAGCAGGCCGTGGCTCTGGGCGCAGGGGGCCTCGAGTGCGATGAGGGCGCACAGCTCGGGGTCCTCGGTGACGTCGCCGGCGGTGTCCATCGACCACGAGCTCTCGGTCACGGCCCTGGCCCGGGTGATGTTCTCGTCGAACCCCCACTTGCAGGACCCCCAGAGCAGGATCTGCTCGGTGGTCCCGGCGTAGTCACCGACGACCCGGGGGGCGAGCTCGGTGTTCCAGCGCTCGTCGGCGCCGTCGATGTCGACCGTCGGCCCGCCGGTGGTGGTGTTGCGCTCGACGTTGCCCGGGTGGGTCTCGGGCCGGTCGATCGTGTCCACCTGCTCGCCGCAGATCGCACTGCTCGGCAGCTGCGAGCCGGGGCTGATGGTGGCGAAGTGCGGGTCGCCGTCACACCCGGCGGCGGAGACGGTCAGCGCCAGCACGGCCAGCAGGAAACCGAGCAGCGGCGTCCGGGGACGGCGGCGGCCGGCCTCGTCGGCCGCCAGACGGCCGATGGCGACCAACGGACGCGAGAGCGAGATCATGCCTCACCATCGGCACGGCGACCGCAGGGTCAAGGCCACCGCCGGCGGGAGTCCGGACCGACCCTGGCGGTACCATCGTGGCCGTGAGCAGCGACGGGCCACGCGAGGCGCCGTCCGGCGACGGCCCGGCCATCGGGCTGGTGCTGGGAGGCGGCGGCATCGCCGGGTACGCGTTCCACTGCGGCGTACTCGCCGCGCTCGACGAGATCGGCTTCGACCCCCGTACCGCCTCCGTCGTGGTCGGCACCTCGGCCGGTTCGATCGTTGCCGCACTGCTCCGTGGCGGGGTCACCGCTCCGACGATCCGCGATCGGCTCCTGGCCGACCTCCAGGACCCGGACGAGATGGCACGCATCCGGCTCCTCGCCGGCCGATCGAGCCGGGCCGTCCCCCGGATCTGGGCCGGACCGGGCTCACCCGGGCTGGCCCTGGCCGAGCTGCGCAAGGGCCCCGGTCTCCGGCTGACCCGACTGGCCACCGGGCTGCTCCCCCGAGGCCGGCTCGAGCTCGACCCGGTCAGCGATCCGCTCAACGTCCTGCACGGCGACCGCTGGCCCGACCGACCGCTGTGGATCCCGGCCACCGACCTGGCCAGCGGACGGCGGACGGTCTTCGGCCAGGACCATCGTCCGCCGGTCGCCCTCGCCGTCGCCGCCAGCTGCGCGCTACCCGGTTTCTTCGAACCGGCCGAGGTCGACGGGCGGACCTACGTCGACGGCGGCGTCGACTCCCCGTTCAACCTCGACCTGCTGGCCGAGCACCGCACGACCGAGGGCCGCCCGCTCGACCTCGTGGTGGTGGCGGCGCCGCTCTCGGTCAAGCGGATCCAGCCGACCTCACCGCTCGACGCCGTCGCCAGGGCCCTCCCCCGCCGGCGGCTCCGGAGCGAGATGCGCCGGATCACCGGTTCGGGCATACCGGTGCTGGCCCTCGAACCGAACCGGGCGTCGGCCAGGGCGATGGGGCTGAACCCGATGGACTACCACGGTCTCGACGACATCATCGAGCGGTCGGCCGAGATGGTCGACCGGCGGATCGATCGTCTCGGGCCCATCGTGCGGGCCATCCTCGAGAGCGCCGACCGGCTGGAGCGGCCGACGACCGTGCCCTACCCGGAGACGGCGCCGCTGACCTGAGCGCCGGCGACTCGCGTCGAGCCGGCCGACGGGCGGTCGGTCAACGGCGTTCGACCGTGATCTGCCCGGCGCCGACCTGCAGGTCGATGTCGAGCTGCGGGTTCTCGGGCAGGAACCGCTCTCTCGGGTTCACGCCGTCGTCCTCGCTGTCGAACACGACCACCTCACCGAGGCCGGCCTCGGCGTCGACCTCGACGACGAGGTCTTCCGGCACGAGCACGACGATCTGACCGAGCCCGAGCTCGACGTCGATCTCGACGCCGGTCCGGTCGCCGAGGGTCGCAGCGTCGAACTCGGTCAGGTCGAGCGTCACCTCGCCCGTGTCGTGCTCGATCAGCTCGGGCAGCTCGTCGGCCGTCTGCGGCTGGTAGATCGCCTCGAAGTCGGAGTTGATGCTGATGCCGTTGCCGAGCAGCAGACCAGCGACGAGGGCGACGAGGAACAGCGGGAGGAGCAGGAAGACCAGCACCAGCCCGAACACGACGCGCCCCCAGCGGCGGCGCCGGCGTCGTGCTGGCGGGGTCGATGGTGGCGGAGGTGAGCCGATGCCCTCGACCAGACCGGGGGCGAGCGTCGGGTCGACCACGGTGTCGACCGGTTGACTCGCAGCGGGCGAACTGAAGGGGCTGGCGGTCCGCGATGACGGGTCGGCGTTCGACGGCGGGATCATGGTCGTCTCGAGGGAGGCGACGCCGTCCGGCCGCAGGTCCTCGGCCAGCGGCGGCGACCAGTCGGCCGGGCTGGACAGCGGGCCGGTGCCGGGGGTGGCCACCGTCGCCTGGGTGACGGGCTCGGGCTGGCGCAGCAGCCAGATGCCACCGGCCATCAGGGCCGCCGGTACGAGGACCTGGGCCGTGCCACCGCCGTTGAGGAACAGCGCGGCGAGTGCACCGAGGATCAACAGCCCGACCGCCAGTTCGCGCCCGGTCACCGAGCGGACCGGCTGGTGCTGCAGGACGGGCGGCCAGGCCGGGGCCTTCGGGACGACCAGCCAGGCCAGCAGATACACCATGATGCCGATGCCGGACGTGAACGTCAGCAGCACGAAGGCGAGGCGGACGATCGAGACGTCGATGGCGAAGTAACGGGCCAGCCCAGACGCGACACCACCAAGTCGGGTGTTCGGGTCACGGACGAGCTGGCGACCTGGAGACGACCCGACGCCCGTACCGGGAGACGACCAGGGGGCTGACGGTGCGCCCGACGGGGGCGGGGGTGGCGCCCCGGCGCCCGGGTTGGCTGGGGGGTCGGTCCCCGGTCGACCGTCGGTGTACTCGTTCATGGCTCCATCTTCGGCCCGGAGGGCTGGCCCCACCATCGGGCCTTCCCCGGAGGCGACCCTAGCCCCGGCAAGGGCGCTCAGGGTCATCTCAGGGGCAGCCCCTGATGCGGTTCGGCTCCGGTGCTGCGATCATGGAGCCATGGGGGCCACCCTGACACCCCGGCCCGGCCGGTGGCAGATCCCGCCCCTCGAGGGCGACGACCGCTGGGTCGGCGGCGTCGCGGCGGCGATCGCCCGCGAGCTCGGTGTCGAGCCGCTCGTCATCCGCTTCTCCTTCGCCCTCCTCGCCATCGCCGGGGGCTGGGGCCTCGTGCTCTACGCCGTCGCCTGGGCCGTGCTCGCCTACCTCACCCCGACCCGGCTCGCCCCCTACCACCCCGAACCGAAGGCGGCATCGTCGTTCCACCGCCATCTGGCGATCGGGATGATCGTGCTCGGGTTCATCCTCGGCCTCCAGACCCTCGGGATCGCCTTCATCAACAACCAGGTGGTGTTCGCCGTCGGGTTCCTGCTCACCGGCGTCCTCATCGCCTGGTCGCGACAGCAGGAGGAGGGCGGGATCTCGGCCATCGTCCGGGTCGGGCTGGGGCTGGTCGTCGCCGGCGCCGGCATGACCGCCGTGCTGTTGACATCGCTGTCGTTCCTCGATGCCATCCAGCTCCTCGTCGTCGCCGTCGCCGTCGTCGGCGGGGTCGCCCTGGTCATCGCCCCATCGCTGATCCGCATCGGCCAGGACTTCGACGTCGAGCGCCAGGAACGGGTCCGAGCAGACGAGCGGGCGAGGATGGCGGCCCACCTCCACGACTCGGTGCTCCAGACGCTCACCCTCATCCAGCGGAGCGCCGACAACCCCCAGCGCACCGCCCAGATCGCCCGCCAGCAGGAGCGGGAGCTGCGCCAGTGGCTCTACGGGAAGGGGCCGGCCAGGGCCGGTGCCGTTCGGCTCGAGCCGGCGCTGCAGCAGATGGCCAACCGGGTCGAACAGCACCATGGGATCAAGGTCGAGGTCGTCGCCGTCGGCGACAACGAGGACCTGGAGCCCGACACGATCGAGGGCCTCGTTGCCGCCACCCAGGAGGCCGTCACCAACGCGGCCAAGCACGCCGGCGTCCCCAAGGTCGACGTGTTCGCCGAGCGCCGTCCGGAGGCGATCGAGGTGTTCGTCCGCGACGCCGGCGTCGGCTTCGATCCATCGGCCATCGACGATGACCGGCAGGGCATCCGCTCGTCGATCGTCGACCGCATGGAACGACACGGCGGCCGTGCGGCCATACACTCCGAGCCCGGGCACGGAACCGAGGTCGAGCTGATCCTCCCGCTGCCCGACGCACCCGAACCGGATGCCGAGAGCGCAGGAGATGCGACATGATCCGTGTGGTACTGGTCGACGATCACGCCCTGGTCCGCTCCGGTGTCAAGGCCGAGCTGCAGCGCGAGGTCGAGGTGGTGGCCGAGGCGGGTGACGTCGGTGAGGCCATCGACGTGATCGTGCGGGCGATGCCAGACGTCGTGGTGTGCGACGTGCACCTGCCGGACGGCACGGCGGCCGATGTGATCGCCGGCACGGTCGAACGCGGCGTGACCACGAAGTTCCTTGCCCTGTCGGTGTCCGATGCGGCCGAGGACGTCATCCAGGTCATCCGCTCGGGAGCCAGGGGCTACGTGACCAAGGCGATCGAGGGCGACGACCTGATCGACGCCGTTCGCCGGGTCAACGACGGCGACGCCGTGTTCTCCCCCCGACTGGCGGGTTTCGTGCTCGATGCCTTCTCGGCCGACCTGTCGTCGCCGGCCGATCCCGAGCTCGATCAGCTGACCGCCCGCGAGCAGGAGGTCATGCGCCTCCTGGCCCGTGGCTACGCCTACAAGGAGATCGCCCGGCGGCTGACGATCTCGATCAAGACGGTCGAGACCCACGCCTCGTCGGTGTTGCGCAAGCTCCAGCTGTCGAGCCGCAACGAGTTGGCGATGTGGGCGGCGAATCGCCGCATCGTCTGAGCGCAGGACGGACGGCCGCACACGGTGTGCCGGATCGGCGAGCGCAGCGCACCGAGGGAATTCCCGACTTATCTGGTCGGTTTAATCGGCAACGACCGGTAGTCTCACGTCCCGGTTGTTCAGGTTTCCGTCAGCGGAGGCCGATCCTGGCCCGAGGAGGTGCCGATGACCGACATGCTGTCCGCCACAACCGAGCCGATCGAGCGGGACGTCATCCGACCTCGCTGGTGGACCGGCGAGCCCGCCATCGACCCCGCCGCCTCGGTGATCGACGCCGGCGGTCGGGCCTCGGCCGACGACGCGGATCTGGCCGCACGACTCCGGGCCACGTT
>JBCCVL010000234.1:0-7451 GCA_039195375.1 Actinomycetota bacterium | reverse complement strand
TCGTCGGTCGACCGCAGCACCCCGACCATCGCCCGCAGCTCCTCGAGCGAACGCTTGCCCGTTGCGTTGATCCGCTCGAGCGCCAGTCGCACGGGATCGTCCGGGTCGGCGTCGCCGAGGTTGTGGGCCGCCACACCGGACTGGACGGCGATCGTCGAAAGCGAGTGGGCGACCACGTCGTGCAGGTCCCTGGCGATCCGGAGCCGCTCGGCCTGGACCCTGGCCTCGGCCTCGGCCTCGACCAGCGACTCGATCCGCTCCCGCCGGCTTCGGGTGGCGTCGCCGAGTGCCGCCGGCAGCACCGCCACGGCCGTCTCCGAGAGGAGCTCCTCGACGGCCGATTGCCCGTCCTCGCCGGCCACGACCAGCACCGTCGAGGCGATGGCGACGAGGGCGGCCAGACCAAGCGTGCGGCGTCGATCGAGGACCTGGCCGACGACATAGAACGCAAACCCGACGGCGGGGATGAGGGCGATCTCGGACCCGCTGATCACGAGGAGCGACAGCCGCATGGCCACCACCATGGCGAGCACGGCGACCGGCGCCCGCCACCGCAGCGCCAGGGCGGCGCAGGCGACGACGACGAGCGACACGTCGGCGGCGGTCGGGTCGACACCGTCCTCCTCGATGTCGAGGACCAGCGCAGCGACGCCGAAGGCGAGCGACACCGCGATCATCGCCGCCCCGGCGATCCGGCGCCGGGTGGCCGGATCGAAGGAGGTGGTGGCCCGACCGGTCATGGTGGGCTCCATTCTGACGTCATCGCCCGGCGATGGCATCGAGGGTCGGGCGGCGGGACGCCCGCCAGGCCGGCAGGGCCGCCACCGAGAGCCCGGCCATCACCGAACCGGCGGCGATGGCCGCCAGGGTGCCGAGCGGGACGGCGACCGCTCCCAGCTCGGTCCCGCCGATCGTGCGGACCACGGCCCAGCCGCCGAAGACGGCGACGGCCAGCCCGACCACGGTCCCGATGGCGGACAGCACCGCCACCTCGTAGGCGACGACGCGGCGCACCCCACGACGGGTGGCCCCGATCGCCCGCAACATGCCGAGTTCGCGGCCCCGCTCGGAGATCGACAGCGCCGTCGTGTTGGCGACGCCGAGCACGGCGATCACCGCGGTCAGGCTGAGCAGGGCGTAGGCGAGGTTGCGGATGGCGTCGATCTCCGAGCCGGCCGAGGCCACGTAACCGTCGCGGGTCTCGAACAGCGCCCCCGGCGTGTCGGCCACCGCCGCTCGCACCGCCTGCATCGTCGCGTCGTCGGTGACGTCGACGAACAGGGTGGTGTCGAGCAGGCCCGACTGGGCCTCCTCGATGGTGGTGTCGGCCACCAGGTGGGTCGGGGCGTCGAAGCCGGGCAGTCCGTCGTCGAACGTGGCCACGACCGGCAGCGAGACCACCCGGTCCTCGAACGTGAGCTCGATGGTCTCGCCGAGGGCCGGTACCGGTTCGCCAACGCCGGTCCAGACGGCCACGCCGCCGTCGGCCAGGTCGTCGAGGGAGCCGGTCGCGACGCCGAAGTCGAACAGCGTCTCGAGATCGTCGCCGATGCCGCCAACGACGGCCGACCCGGTGACGCCGTCGGCACCACCGACCGCCGCCTCGGCCGTGGTCAGGGCGGCGGCCGACGTGACCCCGTCGATCGTTGCGACCCGGTCGATCAATCCCGGCTCGATCGTCGCCACCTCGGTCGAGACCGACGTGATCACGACGTCGGCCTGCAGGCTCCGGTCGATCGACCGGGCCACGCCGGCGTTCAACGAGCCCGCCATCACGGTGAAGAAGCCGACCATGGCAACGCCAAGGGTCAGGCCGAGCGCGGTGGCCGAGGCCCGCCTGGGGTTGCGGGCGAGGTTGGTGGCCGCCATCGCCCCCTCGACGCCGGCCAGCGGTGCCAGCAGGGGTCGGGCGACGGCGGCGACGCCGGTGACGAGGGCCGGCCCGGCCAGCAGCAACCCGGGCACCAGCAGCGCCCCTCCGGCCAGCAGGGCGGCGCTCGACGAGGCGACCCCGGCGACCAGCGCGGCGCCGCCGGCGGCCACGGCGAGCAGCCCGCCAACCGACCGTCCGAGCGACACGGCGGCGGGCTCGGTCGATGCGGCCCTGAGCGCCTCGACGGGCGCCGCGCCGGCGGCGGCTCGGGCCGGCACCACCGCCGATCCGACGGTGACCAGGAGACCGACGCCGGTCGCGATCGCCAACGAGACCGGGGTCACCACCAGGGGCCCGTCGAGGAACGACAGGCCGGCCAGGTCCATGACCGAGCGCAGCGTCGAGGCGCCGAGCAACCCCAACCCGAGCCCGGCGGCGGTGGCGACGACGGCAACGATCGTCGCCTCGCCGAGGATCGAGCCAAGGACCTCACGTCTGGTGGCGCCGACGGCCCGGAGGAGGGCGAGCTCCCGCCGCCGCTGGGCGATGGCGATCGAGAACGTGTTCACGATGATCGTGGTGCCGGCGATGGTGGCGATGGCGGCGAACGCCAGCAGGAACAGGGAGAGGAACTCGAACGGTGAGGCCACCGCCCGCTGCTCGACGTCGATGTGGGCGGCGGCCTCGATCACCTGCACCCCCGGCACCGATGCCGCCACGTCGGCGATGACGTCGGCCGGGTCGAGACCGTCGTCGACACTCGCCCGCAGTCGCTGGTGACCGGGTTCGTCCAGGAGGCCGGGCGCCACCTCGGGGGCGACCAGGACCGTCCGTTGCAGTGGTGCGGCATCGGCGCCGCCGAAGCCGACCAGGCCGGTGACGGTCATCTCGTGCAGTCCGGTCGCGGTCAGCACCTCGACGACGTCACCGACCGCAGCGCCGCCCGCTGCGGCCAGGGCCGAGTCCAGCGCAACCTCGTCTGCCTCGGCCGGGGCCCGGCCGGCTCGCAGCTCGAACGGGTTGAGCGCCGGCGAGGCGATCCAGCTCCGACCGACGTCGGTCGCCGTGCCCCCGCCGACGGCCCGACCGTCGGCCACCACCTTGGCGAAGCCGATCGTCTCGGCCTCGACGGTGTCGACCCCGTCGACCGCCGCCACCCGGTCGAGGGTGTCCACCGGCAGCGTGCCGGTGATCCGCTCGACGGCCTCGCCCGGTCCGCCGCCGTCGCCTTCCAGCACGATCGGACCCTCGACGACAAACGACAGTTCGGCGTTGGCGGCGGCGATGTCCTCCGCGGCGGTGCCGGTCAGGGAGTCGGCCAGGATCAGCGTGGCGGTGAGGAACGCCACCGACAGGGTCACCGCCGAAGCGGTCAGGGCGAAGCGGGAGCGGTTGGCCCGTGCGTTCGCGGTCGCCAGGGCTCGGATGCTCATCGTCCCAGCCCCCGCATGACGTCGATGACCTGATCGGCGGTCGGGTCGGCGAGGTCGGTGTCGATCCGGCCGTCGACGAGGAAGACCACCCGATCGGCCCACGCCGCGGCGGCCGGGTCATGGGTCACCATCACGGTGGTCTGGCCCGCGTCGTCGACCGCATCGCGCAGGAAGCGCAGGATCTCGGCCCCGGACCTCGTGTCGAGGTTGCCGGTCGGTTCGTCGGCGAAGACGATCTCCGGTTCGGCCACGAGTGCCCGGGCAACGGCGACCCGCTGCTGCTGGCCGCCGGACAGCTCGGCCGGGCGATGCCGGAGCCGGCCGTCGAGGCCGAGGGTCTCGACGACCCGTTCCAACACGCCGGGAGCGGGCGAACGGCCAGACAGCGAGAGTGGGAGCAGGATGTTCTCGATGGCGCTCAGGCTGGGGATCAGGTTGAAGGCCTGGAAGACGAAGCCGATCCTGGTCCGCCGCAGGAGCGTGAGGTCCCGCTCGCTCATCGAGGTCAGCTCGGCGTCACCGATCTCGACCGATCCGTCGGTGAGGCGGTCGAGGCCGGCCAGGCAGTGCATCATCGTCGACTTGCCGGAGCCGGATGGGCCCATGATGGCGGTGAAGGCGCCGGCGGTGACGTCGAGATCGACCTCGTCGAGTGCGACGACCTCCGCCGCCTCACTGGCGTAGACCTTCCTGGCGGCCGACAGTCGTGCCGCCGGTCGGATCCCGGTCGGGGTGGTCTCGGCAATCGACGGGTCGAGCGTGATCGGGGATGGCATCGCCGGTCCTTTCGTGAGCGGTGGTCGGACGGTTCGCCCGACGTGTGCTCTCGATGGTGACCAAGGATGCCGCTCGTCGGATCCGCTGCGGGTTGGCGGCGCGTACTCCCAAAGGAGTGTTCTGGTCAGGGGCGCCCGAGCTCGGCGGCGACGGCGACGGCGAGCGCCCGGTAGTCGTCGACCGTGTTGTACTGCTGGGCCGAGATCCGCAGCAGGCGCTGTGGCGACTCGGGCCAGGCGAAGACCGGGACCTCGATCGACCACTCGGCGTGGAGGGCGGTCGTCAGCGGGTCGAAGATGCTGTCGCTCGGATCGCGCTCGGGTGGCACGGGGACCGAGGCGATCGAGCCGATCATCGAAGCCGGAGCCGGCTCGGCGGCGCCGATGGCCTCCAGCACGATCCGGCGTCCGGCGAGCGCCAGGGTGCGGTTCGAGCTCCGGATCCCTGGCCAACCGTCGGGGTGGTGGGCGCCCATCACCTCGATGGCCAGGCCGACGCAGAGCCTGGCCGTCGGATCGTCGGTGCCGGTCCAGTCGAACTGTGCGTGGAAGCGGGAACCGCTGCCGGGCCAGCCGTCGTTGTAGCCGTGGCTGATCGACGCGGCGACGGCGGTCGAGCGGAAGGGCTCGGCGGCCCACAGCATCGCCGCACCCTTCGGCGCACAGAGCCACTTGTGGCAGTTGGCCGTGTAGAACGAGGCACCCATGGTCGCCACGTCGACGTCGACCATGCCGGGGGCGTGGGCGCCGTCGACGATGGTGATCACCGACGGGTCGACGGCGGCGAGGATCTCCTCGACCGGCAGCCGGAGCCCGGTCGGGGAAGTGACGTGGTCGACCAGGAGCAGCGCGGTGTGGTCGCTCAGCGCGGCGAGCACTGCGGCGACCGCCTCGTCGGCGCTGCTGATCGGGAACGGGATGTCGGCAACGACCACCCGGGCCCCGGTCCGCTCGGCGGTGTTGGCCACGGCGTTGCGGCAGGCGTTGTAGGTGTGGGAGGTGATGACCAGCTCGTCGCCCGGTCCGAGGCGCCCCTCGACCGATCGCAGCGCCGAGTTGACGCCGTAGGTGGCGTTCGGGACGAAGACGAGCCCCTCCGGGTCTGCGCCGACGAAGCGGGCCATCGCCGTACGGTTCTGCTCGAGCGCCGGTTGGTAGCGCCGGAGCATGAACGCAACCGGATTGGCCTCCATCTCGGTCCGCAGCTGGTCCTGGAGGTCGAGCACCTCGACCGGACAGGCCCCGAAGGAGCCGTGGTTCAGGTGCACGACGTCGGGATCGAGTCTCCAGGTGGCCACCGGGGCCGAGCGTACCGGCGCCATCGGCCCGGGCTGGTCGAACCGATCGGCGTGACCGACGGCACGCCGGTGGGCGACGGATTTGCGGTGGACCGGCCCGTATCCTTCTTGTTACCCATCGGTAACATTTACCGGTCGGGTCGACAGCGGAGCGGCCGACGCCGCCAGGCCACGGAGGGAAGCACGATGGCCGTCGTCCTGGTGAGCGAAACGCAGACCTGCATCGGCGGAGCCGTTGCCGTCGGCCTGGCCGGGGCCGGTCGCTACACGGTCGTCGCCGGGTCCCCGCCCGGTTCCCCGCGCCTCGACCGGCCGGGCCTGGTCGACGTCGAGCTCGACCTCACGTCAGCCGAGTCGATCGCCGCCGTACTCGACGACATCGACGAGCACTACGACGGGCTCGACGCCGTCGTCGCCAACGGTCGGACGGGCCGCTTCTCGCCGCTCGAGCTGTTCGACGCCGACGAGCTCGAGCGAACCATCGAGATCAACCTCGTCGGGCAGCTCCGCCTGCTGCACCGGGCGATCGGCTCCCTCAGGCGCTCCGACAACCCACGGATCGTCGGCCTGTCGAACACGATCGGGCCGCTCGGCCTCCCCGGCGGTTCCGTCTCGTGCGCGGCCAGGGGCGGTCTCGAGGTGGCCCTCGATGCGCTTCGTCACGAGCTACGACCGCTCGGCTTCCGCGTCTCCGTCGTTCGGGGCGCGCCCAGCGACGTCGCCGATTACGGCCTCCCGTCGCCCCATCGCGACCACGCCGACTACGGATCGCTCGTTCGCAGCGTCAACGAGCTGGGTTGCCAGACCATGCCAGCGGCCAGCATCGTCGAGCTCGTCGACCGGGCGCTGACCGACACCCCGCCGAGGCACCGCTACCACGTCGGCGCCTACGCCGAGCTCACCGAACAGCTGCGCACGGCATCCGACCGCGAGCTCGACGAGTTCGTGCAGGACTTCTTCGACATCGCACCCTGAGCGCCCGGAGCGGCGCCGGCGCCTGAGCGGCGCCTCTCGTGACGGCGAAGGTGGTCTACTGGCCGTCATGCGCAGCTTCGAGACCCGCCAACCGCAGATCTGTGTGCTCGGCAGTGCCGAGCCAGGCTCGGCCGCCTACGACCTCGCCGGCGAGGCCGGTCGGTTCCTGGCCGAGCAGGGGATCACGGTGGTGAGCGGGTGCGGGAGCCCGGCCACCCGGCATGCGGCTGAGCGGGCCGTTCAGGCCGGTGGCCAGGTGCTCAGCATCATCCCGGGAGACGACATCGACCCGGGCGACTGGCCGTGCACCGTGCTCGTTCCCTGCGGCATGGGCGACGCCCGTAACCTGATGATGGCCCTCGCCGGCGATGCCTGCCTGGTGATCGGCGGTCGAGCCGGCACCAAGTCGGAGGTGTGCCTCGCCTGGCTCCACCACCGTCCGCTGCTGCCGCTCACCGGCACCGGCGGCTGGTCGGACACGCTGCTCGACGACCCGCCGGACGAGCGGGAGAACGCCCCGATCCTGCCCTGGGAGTCGATCGACACGCTGGCCGCCAACCTGACCACGCTCGGCCTGCCGCTGGCCGGTGATCGGCCCGCCACCTGATCATCCGGCCTCGACCGCAGGCGACTGCAAGACTCGCCCGATGGCCGACTGCAAGACTCGGCCGATGGCCGACTGCAAGACCTGCGCACTCGTCAGGCGGCGCGACGATGGCAGCGCTCCGCCGTGGGACTCGATCCTGCGGACGCCTGGATGGGACCTGGTGCACTCGTACAACACGGCGTTGGAGGGTTGGCTCGTGCTCGTCGCCCGTCGACATCGCACCGCGCTGGCGGAACTGACCGACGACGAGGCCGACGAGCTCGGTCCGCTGATCCGGCGGGTGTCGATCGCGCTCCACGAGGTGACCGGCTGTGCCAAGACCTACGTGGCCCAGTTCGCCGAACACCCCGATCACCGCCACGTGCACGTCCACGTGGTGCCACGGGCGACCGACCACCCGGCTGATGCCCTCGGGCCGAACGTGTTCCGCCTGATCGGCGACGGCATCGCCGAACCGGTCGGGGAGGAGCGGATGGACGAGCTCGCGGC
>JBCCVL010000233.1:0-7553 GCA_039195375.1 Actinomycetota bacterium | reverse complement strand
CCGACCCGGCGCCACCTCGGTGTCCGCGACCGCATCTTCTTCGCGGTCCTGGTCAAGAACCAGATGGCCGACACCGAGGTCCAGGAGCAGATCGTGCGATCGAGCGGCCTCGACTGGACGCTGATCCAGCCCGTCCATCTCCACGACACCACCCCGCACGCCGCCCCGTTCCTCTCCTCCGCCGGTGAGACGGGAGCCATGAAGGTCTCGCGGGTCGCCGTCGGACAGGCCATCGGGCACGTCGTCGACGACCCGACGCTGAGCTACGAGACCGTCTCGGTCTCGGGCTGATCGAAGAACTCGTCGAGTCCCGAACGAGAGGTACCTCCGATGAATCTCCCCAACGCCCTTCTCGGCGCCAGCATCATCGCCACCGGCCTCATGTCAGGCCTCTGGTACGGCTGGACCGTCTCGGTCATCCCGGGCACTCGCCGAGTGGCCGATGCCAACTACGTCGACACGATGCAGCACATCAACCGGGCCATCATCAATCCGGCCTTCATCATCCCGTTCCTGGGCATGCCGGTCCTCCTCGGCGCGGCCGCCCTGCTGCAGTTCCGCGCCGGTGACGCCCGCCGTGGCTGGCTCCTCGCCAGCGCCGCCGGCGCCTATCTCGTCGGCGTGCTCGGCGTGACCGTCGGCGGCAACGTGCCACTGAACGACGCCCTCGACGCCTTCGACCTCGCCGGCTCGAACGACCACGCGATCAGCGCTCGCCGTCACGGCTACGAGACGCCGTGGAACCGCTGGCACTACCTGCGGACCGCGGCGAACGCCGGGGCCTTCGCCCTCACCACCGCGGCCGCCGTGGTCGCCGCCACCGAGACGGACTGAGAGGGGAGACGTCCGGAACCGCTGGCCCGATCCGAATCCGCCGGGCGCGCCGGTCCAGGAGGAGACCCATGACCGCAACCGACACACCAACCAGCATCGACCCACCGGCCGACGAGATCGACCTCCGACCTCATCGCCGGAGGAGCCGACCGCTCCGCAACGCTCGCAGCACTGTCTTCCTCGCCGTTGCTGCGGTGCTGGTCGGGTTCATCTACCAACACGCAGCGTCGGCGGTCGACGACATCAACCATCCGCCACCCGGCGAGCGGATCGAGGTCGGCGACCACCGGCTCCACCTGCTCTGCCAGGGCAGTGGCTCGCCGACGGTGGTGCTCGAATCGGGGCTCGGCGGGTTCAGCCACGACTGGAGCCACGTCCAGCCCGACATCGCCACAACCACCCGAGTCTGCGCGTACGACCGGGCCGGCTACGGATGGAGTGACAGCGTCGACGTGCCCAGGACCTCGATCGAGACCGCCGACGACCTCCACACCCTGCTGGTCAACGGGGGCGAAACGGGTCCGTTCCTGCTGGTCGGTCACTCGCTGGGTGGCCTCCACGTCCGCACGTTCGCCCGGCGGTACGCCGACGAGGTCGCTGGCGTGGTCCTGGTCGACTCATCACACGAACAGCAGACCACTCGCCTGGCCATGCTCGCCCCACTGGACGACGCGCAACTCCGCGGCCTCACGATCTGTCGCCTCCTGGCTCCGCTCGGACTCCCGCGCCTCCTCGGCGCCAACGACCGGGCGGTACCGAGCACCCTGCAGATTTCCGCCGAGACCCGAGACGCATGGGTGAGTCGCCTGAACCAGACCCGATTCTGCGCCACCGTCTGCGACGAGCTCGTCGCAGCCCGAGCAGAGACCAGCCGACCGACTCCACCAGCCGGCCTCGGCGACCTTCCCCTGACCGTGCTCGCCAGCGGACGCGATCCGTTCGAACAACAGGAGCCCGTCGATGGTGTGACCGAAGCCGACGTCGACGACGCGACCAGGGTGGCCGCCGAGCTCCAGGCCGAACTCGCAGCGCTGTCAACCCAGAGCACGCATCGGGTCGTCGCCGACGCCGGGCACTACGTCCACTGGGACCGACCCGCCGAGGTCGTTGACGCCGTCGACGACGCGATCACCAGCTGGCGCCGCGCCAATCCGGTCGATTCCACCACCGGGAGCGACTGACACGAGGAGCGACTGACACGAGGAGGTCACCGAATGTCCGCAGCCGATGTGGCCGCCATGATCGTCGCCGCCCTACTCGGCGCCGTCGCCTGCTTCCAGGGCTCGCTCGCCGCAGGTGCTCCGTGGGGTGATCGCACCTACGGCGGGCGGGTCGAGACGGTGCGAGGGGTGCTGCCCCGCCGGTATCGCTCGATGGCCGCCGTCGCCGTCGTGCTCCTCGGCCTGGCCGTCTGGATCGTGCTGGCCCGGGCCGGTCTCGTCGACGCCTGGGCCGCAAGCGGCGGATCCCTTTGCGTCGCCGCATGGATCGTCGTCGGGTTCCTCGCCCTCAACACGGCGGCGAACATGGCATCGGCCCACCCCGTCGAACGGTACGGCTTCGGGACGATCACGTTCGTCTCCGCCGTCGCCACTCTTGTCGTGGCCCTCTCGTGAGCCGACCGGTGGCACGTCACCCCACACATCGGTGATGGCCGGGAGTGACACACCGACGGCGCGCCCGGTCGATGCCGGTCGGACGAAGCCCGGGTCTCTGCTAGGGCGGCTTTGCGTTCCCTGATCTTGCTGCTTAACTGGCCCGTTATGCGATCCCTCCTCTCGCAACGACATCGTTCGTTCGTCGCCGTGCTCGCCGTCTTGGCCCTGGTTGCCTCTGCCTGTGGTGGAGACGACGACGAGGCCGCCTCGGCCTCCGCCAGCGGGTCTCCGACTGCGTCGGCCTCGGCCTCGGCGTCGGCGTCTGCCTCCGCGTCGGCGCCCGCTGGTGAGGAGCCAGACGATGCCCAAGGTGTCTCCTACCCGCGCACCATCGAGCACTCGCTGGGCACGACCGAACTCGCCGAGGAGCCGGTCAGGATCCTCCCGCTGTTCGGTGAACTGCTCGGTGAGCAGCTGATCGCACTCGACATCGAGCCGATCGGGGCACTCCCGTACATGAGTGCTCTACCGGCGAGCAGCGACACCTACGGCCTCGAGACGCTGTACGACGTTGCGCCGATCGGATCGGGGTTCGAACCCAACCTCGAGGCCATCGCCGCGCTGCAGCCCGACCTGATCATCTCCGACGATCAGTTCTTCGCCTCGGTCTACGAACCCCTGAGCCAGATCGCTCCGACCTACACGCTCGATCTGTTCACCGACGACTGGAAGGCGAACTTCCGTCTGGTTGCCGACGTCGTCGGCCGCAGTGATCGCGCCGAGGAGGTCATCGCTGAGTACGACGCCCGGGTCGCCGCGCTCGCCCCCGAGGTCGCTGCCCTCTTCGGCGATCAGCGCGTTGCGCTCGTGCAGCAGTCGCTCCCCGATGGTGGGACCGGTGACGGTGGCGTCGAAGGTGCCCGCATCTACGGCATCGACACGAACCCGGGCCGGTTCCTCGCCGATCTCGGCATCGACGTCTGGGAGCCGGCCGATCCCGGTGGCAGCGAGATTGCGCCATCGACCTACGCCGTGAGCTTCGAGGTGATCCCGACGATCGACGCCGACGCGATCATCTACATGATCGAGGACTCGTTCATGGCCACACGGGAGACGATCGAGGCGGAACCGCTGTGGGCGGCGACCGCAGCATCCGAGGAGGGCAACTTCTACTTCCTCGACTTCGGCGCACAGGTGCGTCTCGGCGGTCCGCTGCACAAGTTCGTCGCCATGGACGCCGTCGCGGCCCTGCTCGCCGGCGAGGAGACCGGTGGCGTCGTCGACGCTCCGACTCCCGACGTTGCCGATACCGACGACGGGGCTACGACCGTCCTCGACGCCGCGGCCGACAGCGGTGTCACGCTGATCGGCCAGTTCACCTCCTTCTCGCCTGCGCTGTCCGAAGCCATCAACGGTCCAGGTCCGGTCACGGTCTTCCTGGTGAACGACGAGGCCTTGGGCGCGATGCAGACCGATCAGCCCGACCTCGCCACCGCGCTGCAGTCGGACTTCGCCTTGCTCGACCAGGTGTTGCAGTATCACGCCGTCGTCGATGCGGCGCTGTCGGCCGAGGACCTGTCGGCCGTCAGCGAGGTGATGACCGCGCTCGGTGAGCCGATCACCGTCGAGGTCGTCGACGGGGTGGTGGTGCTCAACGGCGGACAGGCCACCGTCGTCGCAGCCGACATCGCGGCCGACAACGGTGTCGGCCATGTCATCGACGGCCTCTTGATTCCACCCTCGCTGGCGGCCGACCTGGGCGGATGAAGATGCGAGCGTGACGAACGCAGAAACGCGGAGCTTCTGGCCCGTCCCCGACTCTCCCGAGCTCGGCGGTGGCAATGGCAGCGGTGACGTCGACCTGGCCGACCGGCGTCGGTCGGCCAGTGGCAAGCCGCAGCCGAGTCACCGGGACAGGAGCTCCCGCGAGGTGAGGCCAGGACTGATCGCTCAGCTCGTTCGTCGCAGGAGTGCTCGCAGGGATTCGGCGTTGGTGTATCCCACCCGGAGTGCGATGTCTTCGGTCGTGAGGTCGGTGGTTGCCTGGAGGTGACGGGCTCGCTCGACTCGGAGTCGCTGGACGAGTCCGAGGGGCGTGATGCCGAGCACGTCGCGGATCCGTCGTTCCAGGGTTCGCCGGCTGGTGCCGATGTGCGAGGCCGCTCGCTTGGCGTCGAAGGGCTCGTCGAGCGAGGCGCGGGCGTATCGCTCGAAGTCGATGACCAGCTGGTCGTCGTGCTGAACGTGGTCATAGGCGATGAACGCAGCCTGCGACGGTCGCTCGTCGATGACCAGCAGTTGGGCCACGTGGCGGGCCAGGTCGGTGCCCACGGTTCGCAGCAGGGCCAATGCGAGGTCGATGTGGGCGAAGGCGGCGCCTGCCGTGGTGATCGGTCCGTCGGTGACCACCATGTCGTCGAGTGACACCTCGACGTCCGGGTACTGGCTTCGGAAGTCGGCGCCGAGAAACCACGACGTCGTCGCTCGCCGACCGTCGAGGTGTCCGACCTCGGCGAGCGCGAACACGCCGGTGCACGCAGCCGCCAGTCGGGTGGTGGCGGGGTCGATCTCGCCGAGTGCCCCGCAGATCGCCTGCGCCCCGTGGCCGGCCAGGCGTTCTCGAGTGGCCTCGCCGGTCAGGGTTCCCAGGGCCGGAACGATCACGACGTCGCACGTTGCGAGTTCGGCGAGTCCACAGGTGGACCGCAACGTCATCTCCGCGCTCAGCGCCACCTCGGCGCTCGACCCTGCGAGGTGCACGTCGATGGGTGGGATCGTCTGGTCGACCTGCCCTCGAACGGCGTCGGCCACCCGGACGATGTCGACGATCGAGGCGACCCCGGACCCGAAGCTGCCATCAGCGACAGCCATGCCAATCTGCATGACGCAAACAGTAGCAAATCCGCCGCATGCGCCACTTACTGGCGGAGGTCCGAGGCGACAGAGTGGAGACATCAACGGAGCACCCTGCTCAACCAACACAAGGAGAACCGAGATGTCGAACCAATCGCTGCCCGTCGCCTTCGTCGCCAAGATCGTGGCTGCGCCCGGCCAGGCCGGAGACCTCAGCTCGCTGCTGGCCGGTGCGGTCGAGTTGGCAAACCACGAGACCGGCACCATTGTCTGGTTCGCCCTGCGAAGCGACGAGAACACCTTCTGGATCTTCGATGCCTTCCCAGACGAGGCGGCACGCGATGCCCACGCCAACGGCCAGATCGTCGCCGCCCTCGGAGCCAACGGACACCTCCTCGGCGCACCGCCGGAGATCACCCCCGTCGACGTGCTCGCCAGCAAGATGCCCTGAGGCTTCACCGGTGGCCGGATGGGATCACGTCGCCCGAAGCATCCTGCACCCAATTGGCGGTGACCGATGGGGCGAGCGACGCCGACGCTGCGTCGGCCAAGCGGGATCGTCGGCACGGTCGCCGTGCCGACTGATCCGAGGCGCAGCAGCGGGACCGATGTCTGGGGCACCGTCGGTCCGGCATCGGATCCTGGTTCGGTAGGATTCGGTGGAGGGGCGTCGATGAGCGTCCTGTTGGGAGGATCATCACGTGGCAGCACGATCTCAGCTGATTCGACCGGCTCGGGGTGATGGCCGGGTGATCGCCGGTGTCTGCGCCGCGCTGGCCTCGCGCTTCGGCCTCAGCCGGACGCTGGTCCGGTTGGCCTTCCTGCTGTTCGGGCTCGTTGGTGCCGGCGAGATCGTCTACCTGCTGTTGTGGATTCTCATCCCCAAGGATCGGGGTCAGCCGGATCCCACCGGCTCCACCCTCGCCGGGTGACACGACTGGTCCGGCGACACCGGGTGAGTCTCGGGGGACGGCGCCGACCGAGTCCTGGCCCCATGGCGTCGACGCCGTCGCCCTGCTCGCGTCATCGTTGAACCGTCAACTCGTGAGCCGGCCGATCCGGGCTCCGGGATCACAACGGCCAGTGTCGACGAACAGCTGCCGATCGACCGGGCCGAGGTCCTTCGGGCTCACGATCTGCCCGAAGCGATCGAGGCGCTGTCCTCGGTCGACTGGTTGAGCAGCGCCCCGGGATCGGGGTACTGGATCAGACGACCCTGCTCGTCCGAGCCACGGTTCGTCTCGTGAGGCGTCGCCGAGAACCCGTCCGGCGGCGCCACGCTTGCTGGTGTCGATGTGGAACGGCCGAGGTCGATGCTGTTGACGACGTGCGACGGACCGGCTGGCCCAGCCCGGCCAGCCGTGCAAGATCCGCCGTCGAGCGCCAGACCCGAACCGGATTCCGTCGGCTGGTCAGCCGGGCGGGGGGTACCCGGCGGTCGTGATCGCGTAGCCGAGTGTCGCCTGAGGGTTCGAGCCCAGTTGACGAGCATGGCGGTGAACTGTTCGATCGGCTCGGGCGCGGTGGTGTCGAAGAGGGAGCCGGCCTGGTGGTTGGCATCGAGCACGGGGTCGATCGCCGGACGTGTCGTCCGTTCGTAGCCGGCGAGCGCCTCGGCGGGGTCGTCTGGTGTGGCGACCAGCGCCGCGGTCAGTGCATCGGCGCAGCGGATACTGATGTTCATGCCCTGGCTCTGGGCGGGATGCATCGCATGGCAGGCATCGCCGAGGAGGACGACGTTGTCCTTGACCCACCGGTTGGCGGTGACCCGAACCGGGGGGTAGGTGCCGACGTGCGCCGGTTCGCCGATGGGAAGGCCAGGGACGATGGCGTCGAGTCGCTCACGCAGCGCGTGGCCGTCGAGGGCCCGCCACGTGGCGAGGTCGTCCGGGTCGGTGGCGACCCCGATCTTGCAGATCCCGCCCGTTCGGGGAACGAGGGCGACGATGCCAGCCGGTCCGATGTGCGCGGTGAGACTGTTCCCCTCGGGCTGCTCGGTGTAGGGGGCGAAGAGGATGCTGATCGGCCGCTGGTAGCGCTCGATGTCAGCCTCGATGCCGGTGGCACGGCGGACTCGGGAGTTCTGGCCGTCGGCCCCGACCAGCACGCTCGTGGTCACCGTCTCGATGCCGCTGCCGGTGTCGATCTCGATCGATGGCGATGTGTCGCCGTGTCGGGTCAGCTCCCAGCCTGTCACCGGCCGGTAGGTCACGAAGTTGGGGTTTCGGGCCGCCGCGGTGAGGAGGGCCTGGTTGATCAGCTCGTGGT
>JBCCVL010000232.1:0-7611 GCA_039195375.1 Actinomycetota bacterium | reverse complement strand
GGCTCCGAGCTGTCGTTCACCCCCGACCAGCTCCGCTGCGTGTTGGCGCTGGCCGAGATCCGGCTGCTCGACCCGTCGACGGTCGAGGTGCCGACCAACCGCTCGGCCGCCGCCCGCCTCGGGTGGAGGTTGACCAAGTTCAACCGCAAGCTCGACAACGTGTGCATCAAGATGGCCAACGCCGGGGTGCCCGGCCTGCACGGCGACCTCGGGGCGCTCGCGGTCAAACGACGGGAGCGGCTGGTCGACTACGCGGTCGGGTCACACCTCGTCAGCGTCGACGATCTTGCGCTGCTCGACGACGCCTGACGCCGCCTGAAGACGCCGCCGTTCGCCGGCCGTCGGTCTCAGTCGGGGCGGACGACGAGCGCCTGCCGCGCCCCGAAGTGGATGGCGTCGCCGATGGCGAGCGGCACCGACCGGTCCTCGGGGACCCGGCGTCGGCCGCGTTCGCCCCGCCGGGTGATGAACGTGCCGTTGGTCGAACCCCGGTCGCGGACACCGAGCCGCCAGCCCCGCACCTCGACCGCGAAGTGCACCCGTGAGACCTGTCGGCCGACCACGACCAGCGTGTCCGGCGCCTCGTCATCGGGCGGGCATCGCCCGACGGTCAGGTCGGCAACCAGCACGGTGGCGGTCCCGTCCTCGAGCAGGAGCCGGCCGAGCGGACCCGGCTGGAGGTCGACGACGGATACGGCCACGTCGATCGGGTGATCGCAGAGCCGGCAGGTGACGGCCTCCGGATCGTTTGGGTGACCGTCGGGGCATCGCTTGGCCGGGATGCCGTGCAGCGGGGGGACGGGCCGCAGGGCCAGCGGCCGTGACCGGGCCGACCCGCCCGGTTCCGCTGCGCCCCCGATCGGATCCTCGGCTGGCGTGTCGGCTGCGTCGTCGGCCCGGTTCCCGGCCGGACGTCCCGCCGCAAAGTCGGCTGCGTCGTCGGTCGGGTTCCCGGCCGAGTGTTCCGCCGTGAAGTCGGCTGCGTCGTCGGGCGGGTTCCCGGCTGTGATCATGGCCGGGTGCGCGGCGGCGGTCTCGGCTGGGTTGTCGGGGACGCCTGGATCGGGTGCCGGGTCGCTCACCCATCGACCGTACAACGGGTGGTCGGGAGCGTGGATGGGGACCGGTCCCCGACGGTCGCCGTCGGACCGGATGGCGGGCCGTCAGCCGAGGAGGGCGACGACCCCGACGGCCATGAGGGCCAGGCCGCCCGCAACCAGCCCGAGCGTCAGCAGCAGACCCGTCCGGTCCGCGGCACCGGCGGCCGCCGACGGTGGAGCGACGTCGGCAGCACCCCCACCGGATCTGCCGCCGGCCGACGGCGTCGGTGCTGCGGTCAGATCGAGGGGAATCGGTTGGTCTCGGTGACCGATCCGACCCGCTCGCCGGATCTCGGCCAGGAACGCCGCCGCATCCGGCGGGCGGCGCCGGGGTTCGGGATCCATCGACCGGGCGAGGAGCGCGGCCAACGGCGGTGGCGTGTCTGGTGTGGGCGGACCCGGCGCCCCGGCCAGCGCCCGGTCGCGGCAGGCGGCCGGGTCGGCCCGGTCGACGTCGGCGTGTGGTGGCCGACCGGCCAGCAGCGCCCACAGGGTGGCCGCCAACCCGTAGACGTCGACGGTCGGCGCCGCCACGCCCGGTTCGAACGCCTCGGGCGGGCTGTACGACGGGGTGTAGGCCACCGTCGCCGGCGACGTCGCCATCTCCCTCGGCAGCGCGATCCCGAAGTCGGTCAGGCGGGGGTGGAGGTGGCGGGTCAGGAGAACGTTGCCCGGCTTCACGTCACGATGGACGATCCCCTCGTGGTGGCAGTCGGCCAGCGTGGCGGCCACGGTCTCGATCAGGAAGCCGGCTTCAGCCCAGGGCAGCGGCCCGCGGTCGCGCATCAGGCGGAACAGCGAGCCCCTGGGGTAGTACGGCATCAACAGGTACGGTTCCCCCCGCTTCGTGATACCCGTCTCGAAGATGGGCACGATGTCGGTGTGGCCCGACAGGCGACCCATCAGCTCCCGCTCGTGTTCGAACCGCTCCCGGGTCTCCATCGTCCAGGCGGCGTGGACCACCTTGACGGCGACCTCACGGTCGAGGGCGTCCTGGCGAGCCCGATAGACGGTGGAGGACCCGCCGGATCCGATCATCGCCACCGCGCTCAACCCGTCGATCCCCAGCTCGGCCCGCTCGCCGAGCCCGCCATGGCCCGCCGCAGTCTCGTCCGTTGCGCCCTCGCCCGCTGCGCCGCCGTTCACCCGGTCAGCCTACTCGTCCGTCGCTGTGCGGCCCGGCGACGAGCATGGGGACCGGTCCCCCTTCCGGCCACCAGGGTCGGTTCCTAGAGTCGACGACAACAGCACCGGAGCCGGCTCGACGGCGGGTCGTCGGTTCCGGTGCTCGGCGGCGGCATCACCGGTGGTCCACCACCCACCGGTGGTGTCGCTTGGCAGTCGACCGTGCGTCGACCGGAGGCCATCGGCCCGGCGGGGCGTAGTGACAGAATCCGCTCTTCGCTGTCGGTGGCGGCTGGTAGTGTCGAAGGCCGGCCCGATTCCGCTTGAGGTGCAGCTCGCGGGCCGTTGGTGACCGGGCCAGGCCGCGCCCGGTCGACGAGCGCGAGGAGGTGGTGATGGCGCAGAACGGCCCGACGACCGGCACCGCCGGCGACACCGTCGATCCCGTCTCCGCATCGCCGTCGGACTCGACGGCCTCGGGTGGTACCTCCCGCCAGGGTGTGCAGCTGATCCGCGAGCTCGTCCGGCTCCATCCGCTGCCGTTTGTCGTCGCGGTCACCGGAGCCGCCGTCTACGCCGCCGCCACGGTCGGTTCCACCATCGTGCTCGGCCGCGTGACCGATGACGTCATCTTCCCCACCTTCGAGACCGGGGAGATTCCCTCGAATGCACTGGCGTTGGGCGTGGCGGCCGTCGCCGCCATGACGTTCCTCCGCGTCACTGGTGTCGTCACCCGCCGCTACTTCGCCGGGATGACGAGCGAGCGCAACCAGCGAACCCTCCGACGCCGCCTCGGCAGCCAGTACCTCTCGCTCCCACTGTCGTGGCATCAGCGGACCCCCGCCGGTCAGTTGCTCGCCCACGCCGACAATGACACCGAGATGTCAACCGAGTTGCTCCACCCCCTCCCGTTCTCGCTCGGGGTCGTGTTCCTGGCCGTCTTCTCGGCCGGGTCGCTCCTGGTGATCGACGTGTGGCTCGCGGTGGTCGCCTTCCTGATCTTCCCCGCCCTCACGCTCCTCAACCGGATCTACAGCCGGCGCATCGAGGGCCCGGCGGCCGAGGTCCAGGCCTCGGTCGGCCACGTCTCGACCATTGCCCACGAGAGCTTCGACGGCGCCCTGATCGTCAAGACCCTCGGACGGGCCGATGCCGAGAGCCGTCGTTTCGATGCTGCGGCCCAGACACTGCGCCGGCATCGGGTGACGGTCGGCTACGTTCGGGCGTTCTTCGAGGTCGTCATGGAGGCGTTGCCCAACCTCGGGATCGTGGTCGTGGTCGTGTTCGGCACCTACCGCATCGGTGCCGGTGCGATCAGTCGAGGCGACCTGGTCCAGGTGGCCGCGCTGTTCACCGTCCTGGCGCTGCCGATGCGGGTCCTCGGCTTCTTCCTGGAGATGGTCCCACCGTCGGTCGTGTCCCGCCGACGGTTGGAGGGCGTCTTCCGCCAGCCCGTGCCGCCGCAGCCCGATCCGCCGTCCCCGCTGCCGGGCGGACCGCTGTCGGTCGACCTGCGAGGGGTCACGTTCCAGTACCCGACGGTCGACCCCGCCACCCTGTCGGTCGACCGGCCCGCGCCGTCGGTCTCGGTCGAGGCCCCGCCGGTCGTTCTCCGTCAGGTCGACCTGACGATCGAACCAGGCGAGGTGGTTGCGCTCGTCGGCTCGACCGGATCGGGCAAGTCGACGCTGTGCTCGCTCGTCTCGGGGCTCGTCCCGCCGTCGTCCGGTGTGATCGAGGTTGGCGGCGTGTCGCTCGACGCTGTCAGCGAGCTCGAGCGGTCCGCCTCCGTCGCACTCGTCTTCCAGGAGTCGTTCCTGTTCGCCGACACGCTGCGGGCCAACGTCGAACTCGGCCCGGCGCCCGGCACCCCGGCGGCGCAGCTCGCCACACCCGTCACCGATCGCGAACTCGAGCGGGCGGCGTCGATCGCCCACGTCGACGAGTTCGTCGAGCGCCTGCCGGCCGGCTGGGAGACGCCGGTCGGTGAGCGGGGCGTGACCCTGTCCGGTGGCCAGCGCCAGCGGGTGGCCCTGGCCCGGGCCCTGGCCCGCCGACCCCGGCTCCTCATCCTCGACGACGCCACCAGCGCCGTCGATCCCCGCATCGAGCTCCGGATCCTGGAGGCGCTGCGGGCCACCAAGTCGACCACGACGCTGATCGTGGCCCAGCGGGTCTCGACCATCGCCCTCGCCGACCGGGTGCTCTATCTCGCCGACGGCCGCATCGCCGCCTCGGGCTCCCACGCCGAACTGCTCGCCAACCCCGGCTACCGGGCGCTGGCGGAAGCCTACGAGGCGGCCGGCCGATGACGATCGACGAGCTCCACAGTGGTGCCGGCCGTCCCGGCGACGACGACGAGCCCGTTGGCCCGGTCGTCGGACCGTCGACACGGCTCGGAACCGCCGACGCGGCTCCGCCGGAGACGCCCGCCGAGCCGTTCGACGTTGGCACCGGCGACGACGAGGAGCTGGAGGTCCCGGCCCGGGCAACCGACGTCCTCCGCCGGGGACTGGCGGCCAGCCCGGAGCTGCGACGCGGCCTGCTGGCCACGGCCCTGCTCGGCCTGACGGTCGCCGTCGGTCGCCTCACGGTCCCGGTCATCATCCAGCAGGCACTCGACCGTCCGGCCAGGGCCGACGGTTCGCCGGACGCTCCGTTCGTCGTTGCCACCGCGGCCATCGCCCTGACGGTCATCCTCATCAGCGCCGTGCTCGGTTGGTACACCCAGCGGCGGCTCGTCGTCCGGGCCGAGGAGGCGATCGCCAACCTCCGCACCCGGGCGTTCGACCACATCCACCGTCTCTCGGTGGCCGACCACAACGAGACCAAGCGGGGTGTGCTCGTCGCCCGGGTCACCAGCGACGCCGAGGCCCTGGCCCGCTTCGCCCAGTGGGGCCTCTTCTCGTGGACGGTCAACCCGGCGCTGATCCTCGGCATCGCCGGCGTCATGGCCATCTACTCCTGGCAGCTCACGCTCGTCGTGCTCGCGGCCTACCTGCCGGTGGTGCCCCTGATGGCCTGGATCCAGAAGCGGCAGCTGACCGCCTACGACAACCTCAGGACCCGGGTGGCGGAGATGCTGTCCGCCTTCTCCGAGGCGGTCATGGGGGCCGCCGTCATCCGGGCCTATGGCGCCCAGGGTCGCACCGGTGCCGGGCTCGAGGAGGCGATCGGCCGCCGGTACCGGGCCCGGATGGTCGCCAACCGCTACATGGCCATGGTGTTCGTGGTCGGTGACCTGTTCGGCGCGGTTGCGTTGGCCTCGGCGCTGGCGGTCGGGTTGTGGCAGCGGGAGGCCTGGGGTCTGGAGGCCGGGTCGCTGGTGGCGTGCCTCTTCCTGACCACGATGCTCAACGGCCCGATCGCCGATCTGGCCGAGACGATGGACCAGACCCAGACCGCCACCGCCGGCTGGCGCAAGATCCTCGACCTGCTCGATCGCCCGATCGACGTCGTCGAGCCGGTCGACGGCCACCATCTCGATGCCGGGCCGATCGGGTTCGAGGCGATCGGCGTCGGCTTCGCCTACCGCGACGGTGATCCGGTGCTGCACGAGGTGTCGATCGACATCCCGCCCGGCACCAAGGTGGCGGTGGTCGGTGCCACCGGTTCGGGCAAGACGACGTTCGCCAAGCTGCTGTGCCGCCTGGCCGACCCGGTGTCCGGCCGGATCGAGCTCAACGGCGTCGACCTCCGGACGGTCGACCCCGAGTCGCGCCACCGCTCCGTTCGCATGGTGCCCCAGGACGGCTTCCTGTTCGACGACACGGTGGCCGCCAACGTGCTCGCCGGGCGGGTCCAGAACGGGGGCCGAGCGACGGGCCACAGTGCGGTCGGACCGGTCGTGGCGGCGGCTCCCGCAGCCGGCGACGACGAGGCACAGGTCCGGGCCGCCTTTGCCGCCCTCGGCCTCGGCTGGTGGGTCGACCGCCTGCCGAACGGGCTCGACAGCCCGGTTGGGGAGCGGGGCGAGAACCTGTCGGTCGGCGAGCGTCAGCTCGTCGCCCTGGCCAGGGCCCAACTGGCCGACCCCGGGCTGCTCGTCCTCGACGAGGCGACCTCTGCGGTCGACCCCGAGACCGATCAGGCGCTGACCACGGCGCTGCGACGGCTGGCCGAGGGCCGGACGCTGCTGAGCGTGGCCCACCGCTTGTCGACCGCCGAGGCCGCCGACCTGGTGCTGGTCTTCGAGGCCGGGCGCCTCGTCGAGCGCGGTCATCACGACGAACTGGTGGCCTGCGGCGGCATCTACGCCGGCCTCCACCAGGCCTGGATCGGCAACACCAGGGCGGGCGGCGGCGGCCAGGCTGCGTGAGCGCTTGACCACGGGGTGGACTCGCTAGGCTCCTCGGCGAAGCCAAGCCTCCGAGGCGAGGACCAAAGGAGCATCCACGTGAGCAAGCCACCCGTTCGAGTTGCCGTCACCGGTGCCGCCGGCCAGATCGGTTACAGCCTGCTGTTCCGGATCGCCTCCGGGGAGATGCTCGGCCCGGACCAGCCGGTCATCCTCCAGATGCTGGAGATCACGCCGGCGCTCGGTGCGCTCGACGGCGTGGCCATGGAGCTCGACGACTGCGCCTTCCCGCTCCTGGCCGGCATGGTCAAGACCGACGACGCCGACACGGCGTTCGGCGATGCCCAGTACGCCCTGCTCGTCGGGGCCATGCCTCGCAAGCAGGGGATGGAGCGGGCCGATCTCCTCCAGGCCAACGGTGGGATCTTCGGTCCACAGGGCAAGGCCATCAACGACTCGGCCGCGTCCGACATCAAGGTGCTCGTGGTCGGCAATCCGGCCAACACCAACGCCCTGATCGCGATGTCGGCTGCTCCCGACGTCGACCCGCGGCAGTTCAACGCCATGACCCGGCTCGATCACAACCGGGCCATGAGCCAACTCGGGGCCAAGCTCGGCCGGCCGATCACCGACATCACCAAGATGACGATCTGGGGCAATCACTCGACCACCCAATACCCGGACCTGTTCAACTGCGAGGTCGGCGGCGAGAACGCAGCGGCGCTGGTCGACGACCAGGCGTGGCTGGAGAACGAGTTCATCCCAACGGTGGCCAAGCGGGGGGCGGCGATCATCGACGCCCGGGGGGCCTCGTCGGCCGCGTCGGCCGCGAACGCCGCCATCGACCACATGCACGACTGGGCGCTCGGCACCCCCGAAGGCGACTGGACGTCGATGTCGGTCCCGTCAGACGGCTCCTACGGCGTGCCCGAAGGCATCATCTCCAGCTTCCCCTGCACCACCTCGGGGGGCGAGTGGAGCATCGTCCAGGGCCTCGACGTCAACGAGTTCAGCCGGGCCAAGATCGACGCATCGGCCGCCGAGCTGTCGAGCGAGCGCGACACGGTCGCCGGACTCGGCCTGATCTAG
>JBCCVL010000231.1:0-7684 GCA_039195375.1 Actinomycetota bacterium | reverse complement strand
CGCCGCCATCTGTGCCGCCGCCGGGCGCCCTGTCCACCTGCTCGACGTCACCACCGAGGCGGCCGAGGCCGGGCGTGGCCGGGTCGACGAGGCGAACCGGGACCTCGTCACCGCCGGCACCTTCGACGCCGACCTCGACTCGCTCGCCGGCGTCGACTGGATCGTCGAGGCCATCGTCGAGGACCTCGCCATCAAGCGCAGTCTGTTCGAGCGGGTCGAGGCCGTGCGGCGCGACGGCTCGATCGTCACCTCCAACACGTCCGGTATCCCGCTGCGCGACCTGGCCGAGGGGATGGGCGAGCGGTTCGGAGGAGATGTGGCCATCACCCACTTCTTCAACCCGCCGCAGCTCATGAAGCTGTTCGAGCTCGTTTCCGGTGCCGACACCGAACCCGAGGTGATCGAGTCGCTGGCCGCCTTCGCCGCCGGTCCCCTCGACAAGGGCGTCGTCTACGCCAAGGACACCCCGAACTTCATCGGGAACCGGGTCGGCTGCTATCTCATGCTGGCCGGGCTGCACCTGGCCAAGCCCTACCTGGCCGACGGCATGAGCCAGGAGACGATCGATGCGGTGCTCGGCCGACCCGTCGGCCTCCCCCCGACCGGGATGTACGGTCTGCTCGACCTGATCGGGCTCGACGTGATGGATCTCGTCGGCACCAACCTCGCCGAGAACCTCGGCGAGGACGACCCAGGGTTCGCCTACGCCCGGTTCCCCGAGGCCGAGCAGCGGATGCTCGACCGGGGTCAGCTCGGCCGTAAGACCGGCGGCGGCTTCGGCCGCATGACCCGCCACGAAGACGGTAGCAAGGACTTCGAGACCTTCGATCTCACCACCGAGGACTGGCGGCCGGCCGTCGAACCCGACCTCGACGGCGTGCCGGGCGACCTGGGTGAGGTGCTCTTCACCGAGACGCCTCAGGGACAGCTGGCGTGGGAGATCTTCGGCGGCGGACTGCGCTACGCCGCCGACCTGGTGCCCGAGATCAGCGACGACGTCGTCAACATCGACCGGGCCATGCGCTGGGGCTTCAACTGGGCGCAGGGCCCGTTCGAGCTGCTCGACACGATCGGCCCGGCCCGGTTCGTCGAGCGCATCGAGGGTGAGGGTCAGCCGCTGCCCCGCATGCTGCAGGTGCTGGTCGACGCCGGTGCCGACACCTTCTATCGAGACGACCGGTTCCTGTCGCTCGACGGGACCTGGGAGCCGATTCCCGAGACCTGAGCGTCTGGTCTGTTGCCAGCGGGTCGACCGCCCGGCCACGGATCAGGACCCGGCCGCCTCCAGCTCACGGACCCTGCTGATGACGGCGCCGAGGTCCGGCTCGCGAACGGTGAGGTACGACAGCCCCCAGCGGCGGTTGTTGGCCACGAACTGCTCGGCGATCTCATCGACGGTGCCGATCGCCAGATAGGGCGTGGCTGCAGCCTCGTCCATCGAGAGGCTGGGCGCCCGTTCGACGAACTCGTGCAGCGCCCGCTCCCGATCGTCGGTGATCACCACCGCCTGGACCAGCGCCTGCAGCTCCGGCCGACGACCGGTGGGACCGGCGGCGGCCTCGATCGTGGCCAGCTGGGCCTCGAGGTGGTCGACCGACCACTTGACCTCGTGGCGATGGCCGTCCGCGCGGGTGCGGCCGAGCCCCTGCAGGCCGATGATGTCGGCGTTGACGGCGGCGTGGCTGAGCAGCCGCGTGCCGTTGCCGCCGACGAGGATCGGCGGGCGGTCGACCGGGGGCAGCTCGGCCCCCTCGACGTGGTAGTGGGTGCCCCGGTGGTCGACCGGGCCGCCGGCGAACAGCGCCCCGAGCAGCTCGACCGACTCGGCCAGGCGTTCCTTGCGGACCCGCGGCTCGTCGAGCCCGATCCCGGTCGCTGCGTACTCCTGCGGCGTGTGCCCGGCCCCGAGCCCGACCTCGAACCGGCCGCCGCTCAGCTGTTGCAGCGTCGCCACCTCCCAGGCGAGCTGCACCGGGTTGCGCATGTCGTTGTTGAGCACCATCGTGCCGAGCTGGACCGACTCGGTACTGGCCGCGAGACGGGCGAGGCTGATCAGCGGTGACGCCGGGGTCGGGCCCACGTGGTCGGCCACGCTGAGCACCTCGAAGCCGGCGGCCTCGGCCGCCGGTCCGATGGTGTCGATGGTGTCGACGGTCGGCGTCAGCTGGAGGCCGAAGCGGATCGGACGGGTTGCGGTCATGGGACGACGGTACCCAGCGGCAATCCAAAGCGCAACTCTTTGGTTGCGCTTCGGTCGTCGTTCCGGCGAGCTCCGCGGCGACGAAGTCCTATCGGGAGTGGCGGTCGAGGAAGTCGAACACCTCGACCATGTCGACCCCGGGGAACTTCGAGAACGTCGGGCGTTCGGCCGGCAGGCCGGAGAGCACGTGACTGCGGTCGGTCGCCGACGGCCAGGCCGCCCCCCGCCACCGCTGGCTCTGACTCTTGCCCGGCTCCCGGCAGCACGCCGCACTCGGGCAACGCGACACCAGGCGGTTGGTGGTCTCGCTACCGCGGAAGTACCTGGCCTGGGCTGCGTCGGTCCCCACCGTGACCGCGTGGGGCGGGTGCCGGTCCGGCTCGATGTAGGTCACACACCAGAAGTCGCCGGCCGGTGTCTCGGTCCACTGGTAGTAGAGGTCGTAGGCGTGCTCGGAGCCGAAGGCCTGCCTGGTGCCCCACATCCGGCACAGCCGCTGCCCCTCGACGGTGCCGTCGACGTCTGCTGGCAGCGGCAGGTCGTCGTTGTGGTAGGCCTTCCAGATCACGCCCTCGGTGTCGGAGCGGATGAAGTGCAGGGTCAGCCCGAAGTGCTCGGTCGCCAGGTTGGTGAGCCGGTGGGCCCCCATCTCGTAGGAGATGTAGAAGACCTCGCGGAAGTCCTCGACGCTCAGGTCCTCGCGTTCGTATGCGGTCCTGAGGAACCGGACGGCATGGGCCTCCGGGGCGAGCACGGCGCCGGCGTAGTAGTTGGCCTCGACCCGCTGGCGGACGTAGTCGGCGAACTCGTCGGAGTCGCGGTGGCCGAGCACGAAGTGGCCGAGGGTCTGGAGGACCACGGACCGCGAGGACCGGGTGGTCATCCGATTCCGCTGGGGGATGTAGATCTTGCGGGCCCGCTGGTCGGTGATCGACCTGGTCGAGTCCGGCAGGTCCTGGATCCGCTCGACGGTGAAGCCGTAGTGGGCGACGACGTCCATGAAGACCCGCTCCGACATCGGTCCGCCGTCGTAGCCGACGGCGTCGAGCACCCTGGTCGCCTCCGCCTCGATCTCGGGGAAGTAGTTGTTGCGCTCCCGCATCTCGTCGCGCATGAGGTTGTTGGCCAGCCGCTGGTCGTCGCCCGGGCGGATGGCGGCGGCCTCGTCGGCGGCGGTCAGCGCTTCGTACAACGCGTTGAGGTGTTCGAGCACCTCGTCCGGCGTTCGTGCCGTCGGCTTGAGCCACGGCAGGCTGAGCTCCTCGTAGCGACCCTCGCGCTGGTGGCGCTCGACCGCGATCTCCAGCTCGTCACGGCGGGTCGGTGGCGTCGGATCGGTGAGGTCCTCCTGCGTGCAGCCGAGGGCCTCGGCCAGCTGCTCGATCAGCGAGGCCCTCGGGTCGTTGAGCCCGTTCTCCAGCTGGGAGAGGTAGGAGGCGGGGCGACCAACGGCGGCGCTGAGGGCATCGAGGGTCATCGCCGCCTTCCGGCGGTGATAACGCACCCGCTTGCCCAGGACCGGTTGTGGCATACCTCAAAGATACGCAGAAGTTCGCCTCGGGAAAAGGCGAATCGGTCTTGGGCGTCGAAGTCCGGCGATTCTTCGAGTCCCGGCCGTCGATGCCGGTCGGCCTGACGGGCGGGACTACTCGGTGACGATCTCGATCGCGTACTCGGGGCAGTTGTCGATGATCAGCTGCGCCTTGTCCTCCAGCTCCGACGGGACCACACCATCGTTGAGCGTGAATGCAGTGCCCATGTCGTCGACGTCGACCAGCTCGGGGGCCAAGGCGTAGCAGCGGTTGTGACCCTGGCACTTCTCCTCGTCGATCCGAATGCGCATGCTCGCTCCTGTCGATCTCGCCCGCCGGTCACGGTGACCCGACGCTCGGGCGACAATCGTAGGTGCCCGGCCCCCGCAACGCACGGGAGCGTCGGCGGGCGCCGCTGGTCGCCGTGGCCCTAACCTCGGCGCCATGCGAGTGGGGTTCATCGGACTTGGGGTCATGGGCGAGCCGATGTGTCGGAACCTCGTCGCCGGGCGGGGCTCGACGATCGAGCAGGTGGTGGTGCACGACGTTCGGCCCGAGCCGGTGGCCGGACTGGTCGAGGTCGGGGCCGTCGACGGCGGCTCGGTAGCCGCTGTCGTCGAGCGGGTCGACGTCGTGTTGCTCAGCCTGCCCGGTGGCCCCGAGCTCGAGTCGGTCGTCGCCGGCCCGGACGGGGTGCTCTCGGTCCTGGCGGCCGACCAGCTGGTGGTTGACCACACCACGGCACCGGTGGCCCTGACCCGTCGGCTCGCCGGCCGCTGCCGGGAGCGCCGCGCCGGCTGGTGTGACGCCCCGATCGCCCGCACCCGTCAGGCCGCCATCGACGGCACGCTCAGCATCATGGTTGGCGGCGATCCGGACGATGTCGAGCGGGTGCGTCCGGTCCTGGCCACGATGGCAGGCGACGTGACCCGCTGCGGCGGCGTCGGCTCGGGCCAGGTGACCAAGCTGCTCAACAACATGATGTTGTTCCAGAACGTCCGGGCGGTGGCCGAGGCCCATGCGATCGCCACCGGTCTCGATCGCCTCCACGGCGACGACCTCGGCCTCGACGTCGAGACGGTCTTCGAGGTGATCGCCGGCGCCTCGGGCGGCAGCTTCGCCCTGGCCAACCACGGGCGCAAGGCGATCCTGCCGGGCGACTACCCGCTGCGGGCGTTCTCGACGACCTACGCGGCCAAGGATCTCGCCTACGCGCTCGAGCTGGCGGCCGAGACCGGGGTCGATGCCGTTGGCGCCGAGACCGTCGGCGAGTTGCTGGCGGCGACCGCAGACGCCGGCCTGGCTGACCGGTACTTCCCGGTCCTGCGCCGCCTGCTCGGGTCGGCGGCCGGTGAGGAGCCCGGCGGTCGAACCTGACAGACCGGTGACGAACGCAGCGACGTGACATGGGCGAATCAACCCAGTCACGGTCGCGGAGCGATCGGCTTTCGGCTCCATGACTAACCTCGCTCGTGATCGCCGGCCTGGCCGGCGATCACCACCGGTGGACGAGCGGCGAGGTCGGGTAGATGGGCGGATGGCGGAGGCACGAGCGGCGAGGCTCCGGCGTGCTTCGACGAGCACTGGTGGCCTGGTCGTTGGTGGTTGCCACCGGTTTGGCGCTGGCCGCGCCGACGCCCGCCGCCGCCCAGTCGACGCTCGGGCTCAGCGGTCCAGACCGGGTCGAGGTCGGCTCGACCATCGAGGTCGTCGTCACCAGCCCAGCCGACGCCGTCGCCGTCGAGGCCGCCGTCGCCTTCGACCGCACCGCCATCGACTTCGGCGGCGTGTACTTCGCCGACGACTCGACCCGGATCCTGACCGCAACCAACCAGGCCGGCTGGGTCGATGTCGGCGGCTACCGCTGCGACCTCGCCGGTTGTGACATCGCCCCGTCCGGCCCGGTGGGGACCATGACGCTGCGCTTCGCCGTCGACCAGCCGGGTGCGCACACGATCTCGCTCGCCCGAGGGCTCGCCGTCGCCGCCGACGGTGCCGTCGTGGCCGACGGGGCTGGGGCGACGATCACCGTGGTCGCGACCGCCGCCGCCCGCCCCGCCCCGGCTGCACCCGGAGGAGACGACGACGGCGAGCTCGAGCCGCCGGCGGAGACCGCTCCCGGGTTCGCCGGCGACCCTGGCGCCACCCCCGGCCCCCTGGCCGGCGGGCGGAGCGACGTCGCCAGGACCGCTGCGGATGCCACCCGCGACGGTCGGGTCGACCACACCGACGTGCTCGACGTCGGGCTCGGCTGGGCCGAGGCCAGGCGCCAGGGCGACCCCTGCGTCGCTTCAGGCGAGCGCCTCGAGCGCCTCGACGCCGACGGCAGCGGCTGCATCGACGTCGCCGACATCGTCGCTGTCGCCGGCCTGGCCACCGCCGCCCGCCCCGAGCGCCTCGACAACGGACGGGCGGCCGCGGCCGATGCCGCCGACCGGCCGCCGATGGTCGTGAACTCGACCTCGGACGAGTGGGACCGCCAGCTCTCCAACGAGATCTGTGACACGGCCTCCGGCGTGTGCTCGCTCCGGGCCGCCCTCCACCAGGCCAATTGGAACCCGGGGCCGGACACGATCCACTTCGCGATCCCCGGCAACGGTCCGCACCGCATCAACCTCGGTGAGCAGCTCTACATCACCGACACAAGCGGCGGGGTCACGATCGACGGCTTCACCCAGCCGGGGGCACGAGCCAATACCGACCCGTACCTCTCCAATGCGTCGATCCGGATCGAGATCCGGGGTCAGGGCTACGGCGCCGGCACCAACGCCATCGTCATCACCTCGGGCGACAACACGATCCGTGGCCTGGCGGTCTACAACGCCTTCTCCAACATCCGGCTCACCGGCGACGCCGTGACCGGCAACCGGATCGTCGGCAACCACATCGGGACCAACGCCAACGCCACCTACGAGTACCGGGTGGCCGACGTGCGGGACCAGTCCGGGGTCGAGATCGTCGACGGCGCCTCGTTCAACCGGATCGGCACCCCGGACCTGGCCGACCGCAACGTGATCAGCGGCAATCCCTACAGCGGGGTCCGCATCAACCACGCCGACACGACCGGGAACTACGTCCAGAACAACCTGATCGGGCTCACCCCCTCGGGCAACGACTCGCTCTACACCTACGTCGCCGGCGTCGACGTGCAGTGGGGGGCGAAGGAGACCATCGTCGGCGGCTACCAGGAGCACGCCGGCAACGTGGTCACCGGCAACTCGAACTACGGCATCGACCTGTCACACAGTTCGAAGAACAACATCGTCGTCGGCAACCGGCTCGGCACCGACGCAACCGGCACCCGGGTCCTGTCCCACAGCCCGAACCTGATCGGGTTGGCCATCAAGGACGACTCGACCGGCAACACGATCGAGTACAACGTGTCGGGCGGCAACCGCTGGCACGGGGTCTGGCACCGGCACAACCTGACCGGGCCGAACACGTTCCGCTCCAACTGGCTCGGCATCGGGCTCGACGGCTCCGACATCGGCAACGACCGTGACGGCGTCTACCTCAGCGGCCACGACGACACCTACGAGCGCAACGTCATCGCCTACAACGACGACGAGGGCATCTCGATCCAGGACTATCTCGGCGGCAACTATCACGCCGGCCCGCCCCAGTACACCGAGCGGAACCGACTGACCCGCAACGCCATCTTCGACAACGGCTCGCTCGGCGTCGACATCCTGTCCGGCCACAACGGCATCCCCCGGCCGAGCATCACCTCGGCCAGCACGGGATCGGCCAGGGGCAACGCCTGTGGTGGCTGCACCGTCGAGCTCTTCCTGGCGGACGGCGAGGAGGGCCGGCGCTTCCTGGCCGCCACCACCGCCGCTGGCAACGGGTCGTGGTCGATCGGCAACGGCGCCATCCGCGACAGCGACCTGGTCGTGCTCGCCACCCGGACCAACGGGGAGAGCTCCGAGTTCAGCACCCGGGTCCGGGTCGG
>JBCCVL010000230.1:0-7711 GCA_039195375.1 Actinomycetota bacterium | reverse complement strand
CTCGTCGTGATCGGAGTCTCCGCCTGTTCAGCCGTCGCCGCCGACCGGCTGCCCGGGGCGACGACCACCGACGTCCGCACCGCACCGGCGGCGCCGACCGCCGACCCCTCACCCGTTGCATTCCCCCCGGCCGCTGCGGTGCCCGCCGTTGCGCTCCCCTCGGCCTCGACCGGCCGGGCGTCCGGCGAACCGCAGGCGCCGGCCGCTCCGAGCCGCCCGACGGCCCAGACCGCGACCACGCCGCCCCGAGCGCCCGCCGCGGCGCCACCCGGAACCGACGGGTCGACGATCGTGGCGACGGCGGTCGCTGCGTCGGTCGTCGCCCGCGTCGAACCGAGCGACCGGTCGGAAGCGGTGGCCGACTTCACCAACCCGACCGATCGCGGCGGCCCGCTCGTGTTCCAGGCCCTCGGCCAGCCCGAGGACGGCTGGCTGGAGGTGCTGCTCCCGATCCGGCCGAACGGCACGACGGGATGGATCCGCCTCGACGAGGTCGAGTTGAGCCGCAACCCCTACCGGATCGAGGTCGACCTCGACCGCTTCGAGATCACCGTCGAACGAAACGGCGAGGTCGAGATCGCGGCCCCTGTTGCCATCGGCCAGGGCGGCACGCCGACACCGGTCGGCGACTTCTTCCTGATCGAGCTGCTCCAACCACCGGAGCCGGACGGGCCCTACGGCAGCTATGCCTACGGGCTGTCCGGCTACAGCGATGTGCTCGAGCGGTTCAACGGCGGCGAAGGCGTCATCGGGATCCACGGCACCAACCAGCCCGACCTGCTCGGCGGGCCGGCGAGTCACGGTTGCATCCGGGTCCACAACGACACGATCGAGGCCATGGCCGAGTTCCTGCCTCTCGGCACCCCGGTGTCGATCGTCGGCGAGGTCCAGACGGTCGCCCTGCTCCGCTGGCCGCCGGTCATCCTCTGAGCCCGGCTCCGAACCGGCCCGTCCCGTTACGGTGATGGCATGGCTGCGAGCACCCACGCGGCGGTGGATGATCCCCGCAACGCCGAGGTCCAGATCTACATCAACGGCGAGTTCTTCCCCCGGGCGGAGGCCCGGATCTCGGTGTTCGACAGCGGGTTCCTGGTCGGCGACGGCATCTGGGAGGGGCTGCGACTCCACCGGGGCCGGTTCGCCTTCCTCGACCGGCATCTCGACCGGCTCCGGTCGGCGGCCCGGGCGACCGGGATCGACATCGGCTCACGGCAGACGCTCGTCGAGGCCCTGACCGCCACCGTCGAGCGCAACGGGATGGTCGACGACGTCCACGTCCGGCTGATGGTCACCCGGGGCGACAAGAAGACGCCGTCCCAGCACCCGTCGAACCTGGTCGGCGGACCGAACGTCGTCATCATCGCCGAGCACAAGCGAGCGGATCCCGGGGTCGCCGACGCCGGCATCAGCCTGTTCACCGCCACCGTGCGTCGGCCCCCACCGGACACGCTCGACCAGCGACTGAACTGCCACTCGAAGCTGCACGAGGTCATCGCCCTCATCCAGGCGGTCGAGGCCGGCGCCGACGAGGCGCTGATGCTCGACCCGACCGGTGCCGTCGCCACCTGCAACGCAACCAACTTCTTCATCGTCGACCGGGGTCGGCTGCTGACCTCGACCGGGCACTACAACCTGCGCGGCATCACCCGGGCGGTCGTGCTCGAGGAGGCCGCGGCGGCGGGGATGCCGACCGCGTGCCAGCCGTTCTCGCTGACCGACGTCTACTACGCCGACGAGGCGTTCGTGACCGGCACGTTCGGTGGCCTGACGCCGGTGGTGTCGGTCGACGGGCGGACGATCGGCGATGGGCGGGTGCCGGGCCGACACACCGTTCGCCTCCGCACCCTCTACGCCAACGCGGTCGAGCGCGACGTCGACCGCCAGGACGGCAACGCGGTCGAGCGCGACGTCGACCGCCAAGGGGGCAACGCGGCTGACGGGATCGAGGGCGGCCGGTGACGGTCCTCGTCAACCTCTGGTCGAGCCCACGCAACGTCTCGACCGCGATGATGTACGCCTGGCGGCAACGAGGGGACACGGTGGTCCACGACGAGCCCCTGTACGCCCACTATCTGCGTCGCAGCGGTCGCATCCACCCCGGGCGGGACGAGGTCCTGGCCGCCCAGGACAACGATGGTGCGGCGGTGATCGAGCATGTCGTCCTCGGTGCCCACGATCGGCCGGTTGCGTTCTTCAAACACATGGCCAAGCACCTGCTCGACCTCGATCGTGGATTCCTCGCCCGGTGTCACAACGTGTTGTTGACCCGCGACCCGTGGGAGATGCTGACGTCGTTCCAGCGTCAAGTGCCGGACACCACCATCGCCGACACGGGCCTCGTCGAGATGGTCGAGATCCTGGAGGCGGCCGAAGCGGCCGGAGGCGAGCCGATCGTGGTCGAGGCCAGGACCCTGCTCGACGATCCTCCGGGCGTGCTCGCCGAGTTGTGCCGCCGTCTCGGGCTCGACTTCGATCCGGCGATGCTGTCGTGGCCGGCCGGACCGAAACCCGAGGACGGGGTCTGGGCGCCGTACTGGTACGACGCCGTGCACCGGTCGACCGGTTGGGACCCCTGGCAACCGAAGGAGGTCGAGCTCCTGCCGGCGCTCGAGCCGGTGCTGGAGCAGGCCGGGCCCCTCTCCGAGCGACTCCAGACGTGGGCCATCGCCGCCGGGTGAGCCAGGCCAACCGACCGGGCACCCGAGTCGACTCACCATGAGCCCGGTGGAGCTGGTGCTGGCCGCCGCCGTGATGCTCGTCGCCAGCGCCGTCCAGGGGTCGGTCGGATTCGGCGCCAACCTGATCGCGGTACCTGCGCTGGTGTTGATCGATCCCCGCCTGGTGCCGGGACCGGCGCTCGTCGCGGTCGCCGGCCTCAACCTGTTGATGGTGGCCCGCGACGGGAACGCCACCTCGCTCCGGCCGCTCGGGACGGTGCTCGGCGGACGGTTGGCCGGAACCGTCATCGGGGTGCTGGCTCTGACCGCCATCGGACCGCAGGGCCTGGAGCTGCTCGTCGGCTCGACGGTGCTCGTTGCCGTCGCGCTGACCGCCACCGGGCTCCAGGTCGAGCGGACCAGGCGGAACCTGGTGACCGCCGGGGCGGTGTCGGGCTTCGGCGCGTCGACGGCTGGCATCGGCGGGCCACCGCTCGCCGTGCTGTACGCCGACGCCGAGGGGCCCGAGATCCGGGGGGCCATGGGTGTGCTGTTCAGCGTCGGGAACGTGCTGTCGCTCGTCGGTCTGGCTGCGGCCGGAATCCTCGACCGCCAGGGGGTCGGGCTCGGGCTGATCCTGGCCCCGGCGGCGCTGGTTGGCTTCGGCGTCAGCAGCCGGGTGGTGCCGTTCCTCGACCGGGGTCGGACCCGGCCGGCGGTCCTGACCCTCAGCGCCGGGGCCGGCGTCGTGGTGCTGGCTCGGCTGGCACTCGGCTGAGGACGCCACCACACAGGCCCGACCGGATCGCCACCGGCCGCTCCGGCGGTGGCATCGGTCACGAGGTGTCAAGATCGGCGGCCGGGACGACGACAGGACAGTGCGGGCGCCAGCGGCGGCCCTCCCCTGCCCTCCCTCACCCCGATCGGACCGCCGATGGCCTTTGACCTCCCCTCCCCTGCCAGCCCGGATCCGTCGCGCGACGCGACGTGTGTGCACCGGACCGGTTGCACCTGCCGCCGGCCGTACCTCGGGCGGGCGCTGGTCACCAGCGTCATCATCGAGTGCCTGCTCGCGATCGTGACCGTGGCCGCCGGGGCACCACTCGTCGGCCTGGTGGCCTGCGCGGCCATGGCGGGCTGCATGGCCGTCGCCGTCGTTGCCGAGATCGTCGCCTTCTACCGCATCGGCCTCGGCCAGGCCGACGACCCGGGGATCGGGCGCAACCGGGGGACGACGGCCCGGCCGGGGCAGATGTCGTGGTGAGCGCCGATGCCCGGCCACCGGGGCCGGGCATCGAGGCTCGTCGTGTTCGGGGCGTGGTCGCCGATCAGCCGGTGAAGTCCGGGTCACCCTCGGTGGCGTCGGCCGCCGGCGTCTCGGCCATCACCACGACCAGGTCGTTGGTGACGCCGCCGACGCCGTCGACACCGGTAACCGCTTCCTCGGCCGCCGCCTGGACGTCCTCGGAGTCGACCTCGCCGACCAGGCGGACCACGTCGCCGTCGACCTCGATGTCGACACCCTCGATCCCGGCTGCGGCCAGCGCAGCGACCGCCGCCTCACGGAGCGCCTCGGCCGGATCGGCGGCGACGCTCAGGTCGTTGGTGACACCAGCCACGCCCGACACACCGGCGACAGCCGCCTCGGCCGCCGCCTGATCGTCGGCCGAGGCGACCTCACCGACCAGGCGAATCACATCGCCGTCCACTTCGACGTCGGCGCCCTCGATCCCGGCTGCGGCCAGCGCAGCGACCGCCGCCTCACGCAGCTCGATCTCCGGGTCAACCGCCACCGTCAGGTCGTTGGTGACACCACCGAGTCCGGCGAGACCGGAGATCGCGGCCTCGGCCGCCGCCTGATCGTCGACCGAACCGACCTCACCGACCAAGCGGACCACGTCACCGTCGACCTCGACGTCGACGCCGGACAGGCCAGCCGCGGCCAGCGCAGCGATCGCCGCCTCGCGCAGCTCGATCGACGGATCGGCGTCGTCCTCCTCCGAGTCGTCATCCGCACCGCTGTCGGCATCGCTGTCGGCGCCGTCGTCGGCATCGGCGCCGGCATCCGGGCTGGCCGGATCGACCTCTTCGGTGCCGTCACCACCGGCCGCATTGCTGTCGTCATCGTCGCCACATCGGGCGAGCAGCCAGCCGAGCAGCAGGATCAGGGCGAGGATGGCCAGGGCCGTCCACAACCAGCGGGACAGGCCGAAGCCGCCGCCATCGCCGCCGGCTCGACCGGCGAGGGCAGACGAGCCGCCGCCGGCAGCCGCCGCAGCCGCACGGTCGCCGCCGCCCTCGTCTTCGTCCTCGTCGTCGCGGCCGAACGCCCGGCCGGCCAGGTCGCCGACCTTGTCGGCCGCACCGGACAGCGCATCACCGGCGGCATCGACCGCACCCGAGGCCGCATCGCCGACGTCGGACGCCAGATCACCGACCTTGTCGGCGGCGCCACGTCCGCCGGCCGCCGCAGCGGCCAAACCGGCGGCACCGGCGACAGCCGCTCCGGCGGCCAGCCCACCGACGCCGCTTCCGTCGCCGTCGTCCGCAGCGTCGTCGCCACGGGAGGCATCGACATCGGCGTCGGCATCGGCATCGGCATCGGCGTCGCGACCGGAGGCATCAACATCGGCATCGGCATCGGCATCAGCCGAGCCCACCAAGGCGCTGGCGGCGACCTCGGCATCGGCCGCATCGTCGGCACCGGCGGCCGCGGCCAGACCGGCCCCAGCGGCAACCGCACCGGCCCCGGCGGCCAGCCCAGCCGCAGTCCCCGACCCGTCGCCGGGGGCGTCGACCTCGACGGTCGCATCGGGATCGAGCCCCGCGGCAGCGGCCCGGCCATCGGCGTCGGCATCACCATCGCCGTCGGCGTCATCGCCATCGGCGTCGCCTGAGTCGCTGTCGCCACCGCGCAGACGGCTCAACGCCGCCGCACCAGCCGCAACCGCACCGGCACCGGCCGCACCAGCAGCAGCCAGACGGCCACCACCAGAACCACCGCCCTCACCATCACCCTCGGCATCAGCATCACCATCGACAGCGTCATCACCGGTGGCGTCGCCACCGGCATCCGCATCGACGGAGACGCCCGCACCGGCGACCCCAGAGGCAGCATCGGCAGCGACCGCAGCACCACGATCAGCATCGGCACCGCCATCGGCATCGGCATCGGCATCGGCGGATGCCTCCCCCGACGCGGCGGCGTCGCCCGAGTCGCTGTCGCTGTCGCCCGAGTTGCTGTCACCACCGCGCAGACGGCTCAACGCCGCCGCACCAGCCGCAACCGCACCGGCACCGGCCGCACCAGCAGCAGCCAGACGGCCACCACCAGAACCACCGTCATCAGAAGCACCATCAGCGTCAGCGTCAGCGTCAGCGTCAGCGTCAGCGTCGCCATCACCGGTCGCCTCGCCGGCATCCGCATCGCCATCGACATCCGCGTCGGCACTCCCGGCCAGACCCTGGACGTCCATGTCGGCGCCAGCACCGGCGACCCCAGCGGCAGCAGCGTCAGCGACCGCAGCACCGCCATCGGCATCGGCATCGGCATCGGCATCGGCCGAAGCGTCCCCCTCGTCGTCGCCCCCGCGGAGACGACCGAGCGCCGCGGCACCGGCGGCGACCGCACCGGCGCCGGCGGCAGCCAAGCGCCCGCCGACCCCATCGCCATCGCCATCGCCGCCGTCGTCGTCGTCGACCCCATCGCCGTCGGCCAGTCCAAGAGCACCGCCGTCGACCTGGGTCCCGCCACCATCGGCGTCGCCCTCGTCGGCTGCGCCGGCCAACGCCCCGACGAGTCCAAGCCCGAGCCCGGCCGCCGCCAGCCCGGCGGTCAACGACCGCTGCTCGTCGACCTGGGCCATCGTGCAGGGGTGTCCCTGACCACCCGGCTCGAAGTCGGCGGCGTTGGCCCGCCGCGGATGGGTCGGTGCAAGCACGAAGCCGGCCGACTCCGCGGCCGAGGGCGAGTCGAACCACACCTCGGCCCGCGTGGCACCGTAGTTGCGGCTGTCGGGTCGGTGATAGAGGCGCGAGCCGTCGGGCCGGATGTTGCCCTTGATCGGGTAGCAGGCCGGCATCTCGGCCTCGTCGCTGAGCAACGCATGCGAGCCGACCCCATACGGATGCTTCGCCGGATCGGCGGCGTCGGCGCCGACGGCGACCCGGTCACCCGACTCGACGCCGGCGATGGCGGCCCCGCCGACCACGGCCCTGGTCCGGTTGACCTGGTCGACCGTGCACGGGTGGCCCGACCGACCGGGCTCGTACTCGACACCGGTCGAGTCACCGGGATGGGTCGGCGACAGCTCGAAGCCGGCCGCCTCGGCCGCCGACGGCGAGTCGAACCACACCTCGGGGATCGTGGCGCCGTAGTTACGACTGTCGGGCCGGTGGTACCGCATGGAGCCATCGTCTCGGATGTTGCCCTTGATCGGATAGCAGGCCGGCATCTCCCTCGCGTCGCCGAGCGGCGCATGCGAACCGACGCCGAACGGATGCAGCTCGGTGTTGACGGCGGCGGCCCCGGCGAGGAAGCCGGCGCCACCGAGCGCACCACCGGGAACGGCCAGGCGGTTCGACATCACCTCGTCTGCGGTGCACGGATGACCGGACCGGCCGGGCTCGTACTCGGCGCCGGTCGAGTCCTTTGGATGGGTCGGCGACAGCTCGAAGCCGGCCGCCTCGGCCGCCGACGGCGAGTCGAACCACACCTCCGGAACCGTCGCCCCATAGTTGCGGCTGTCGGGCCGGTGATAGAGCTTTGAACCGTCGTCTCGGATGTTGCCCTTGATCGGATAGCAGGCCGGCATCTCCCTCGCGTCGCTCAGCGGCGCATGAGACCCAGCGCCGAACGGATGCAGCTCATCAGAGAGCCCGGGATCGTCAGCCATGGCAGTCGTTTCCTTTTCGGTGAGGCGGCGAGGGGTGTGGCCTACCTTGTCTTTGGTCGCCCAGCGGCCAGGACGCTAGTCGATGCAAACGGCGATATCTACAGTCTTGGCGAGGTGTTTTGGTTCAGGAACTTCCGAACCAGGCGACCATCAACTCGT
>JBCCVL010000229.1:0-7732 GCA_039195375.1 Actinomycetota bacterium | reverse complement strand
GTGGCGAGGCCGAGGCTGACCAGGCTCACGACGCTGTACCAGCGCCAGGCGACCGAGTCGACGGCCGACAGGTTGAAGGCCAGCTCGCGGATGGCCGGCGAGGTGAACAGCGCGATCGGGAACGCGAGGTAGAGCCAGCCGGCGAGCCGGTATCCGGCGACCACGGCGGCGGTGACCGCGATGAGGGCGACGGCGATCGGCAACAGGGTGGCGTCGACGGGGTCGATCGCCCGGCCGGTGAACAGGGCGGCGAAGGTGATCGCGCCGCCGAGGGTGAGCAGCCGGGCGGCGGTGACCGGGGCCGACGATCGGGAACCGGCGTCGGTCGTCGTCGGGGTCATGACGACACCCCGTCGGCCTGCGCCCGGTACCAGGCGACGGTGGCGGCGACGGCGTCGGCGAGGGGGGTGGCCTCGACACCGAGGCGCTCGGTGGTCTCGGTGCTGTCGACGACCAGATCGTCGTCGAACTCGTACAGCAGCTCGACCATCTCCCGGACCTCGGGCACGAACCGGCCGAGCAGCCGGACCTGCCAGCGGGCCACCGTCCGCAGGCGGGGTTCGACCCCGGCTGCGGCGGCGACGAGGGTGACCAGCTGACGCTGGGTCACAGCCGGTGCGTTCGGCGCCAGCCAGGCCCGGCCCCAGGCGTCGGGGGCGGCGGCCGCAGCCACGAGGGTGGCGGCCAGGTCGGGCACGTAGGTCACGGTGTGGCGGGCGTCGGGATCGCCGAGGACCTCGGCGCGACGACCGGCGACGATCGGGCCGACGAACCGCTCGCCGTAGGCGGAGCCGGTGACGCCGGGACCGATGAAGTCGCTGCCCCGAACGGCGACCACCGGCAGACGGTCGACTCGGCTGGCCCGCTCGAGCTCGTTCCACATCTCGGCCCGGACGATGCCTTTCCGGGTCGTCGCGGTGAGGGGCCGCTCGGCGGTGATGGGGCCGCTGACGTGTCCGTAGCCGTAGAGGTTCTCGACGACGGCAAGGGTGGCGCCGGCGGTCGCCGCAGCGTCGACGATGCGGCGCTGGAGCTCGGGGAACTCCTGGGGCCAGCGGGTGTAGGGCGGCTGAGCCGCCTGGAAGACGACGGTGGCACCGTCGATCGCCCGCTCGACGTCGACCCGATCGGTCAGGTCGGCGGCGACGGCACTGGCACCGGGCACGGTCGTCCCCGACCGGGTGACCACCGCCGGCGTGAGGCCCCGGCCCGACAGCTCGTCGACCACGGCCCGGCCGACCGGACCGGCACCGAGGACGACGGGCCGGGCCAGGATCGACGGCTCGGACGCTGCTGCATCACGAGCGGAGGCTTTGCCTAACACTGTTTGTTTTCCGATCGATGATTGACTCATGCCTGCATCGTCGATCAAACAGTGTTTGAAAAGCAATGATCGTTTGAGTAACGTCGGTCACATGCAGGCAGAACCGTCCGCTCCCGAGGCGGCAGAGAGTGCCGCGCCGGAACGTCGCCGGGACCGACAACGGCGGGAGCTCACGGCCGAGATCATCGCCATCGCCCGTCGCCAGCTGGCCGATGGGGGGCGGGCCGGGGTCTCGTGGCGCGCCATCGCCCGGGAGGTCGGCATGAACCCGGCGTCGCTCTACACCTACTTCGCCAGCCTCGACGAGCTGTTCACCGCCGTCATCATCGACACCTACGCCGGCCTGGCCGACGCCCTCGACGAGGCCCTCGCCGGCGCGACCGACAACCGCGCGACCGCCGGCGCGGCCGACAACCGCGCGACCGCCGGCGCGACCGACAACCGCGCGACCGCCGGCGGGACACTCGGCGATCGTCGGGTTGGGTCGGCCGTCCGCCCCGATCCGGTGCCTCTCGTCGCCGTCGTCCGGGCCTATCGCCGGTGGGCGCTCGACCATCCGGCCCACTACAACCTGATCTTCACCGACCAGATCCCCGGCTACGCCGCCCCGCCGGGCGGGCCGACGGTCGACGCCGAGGTGGCCATGCTCCGCCCGCTGATCGCCGCCTTCGGGCTGGCGATCGGCCAGATCGCCTCGGTCGACGAACCGGACCGTGCACCTCCCGGCGCGGTGGCGCAGATGGTGGCGACCTGGGGCGCGTTGCACGGGCTCGTCGCCCTGGAGATCAACAACCACCTGCCCTTCATCGACGAGCGGGAGGACCTGCTCGTCGACGCAGTGCTCCGGGCCGTCGGTCGGGACCGTGGACCCGTCGGGCCCGAACTCCTCGGCGACCGGGAGACGCCCGATTGACATGCCACGCCTGCTCGTCGTCCACCACACCCCTTCCCCTGCCCTGCACGCACTCCTCGACCGTGTCCTCGACGGTGCGACGCAGCCCGAGCTGGCCGACGTCGAGGTCGTGACCCGGGCCGCACTGGCGGCGACCCCGAGCGACGTGTTGGCGGCCGACGGCTACGTGATCGGCTCGCCGGCCAACCTCGGCTACCTCAGCGGCGCAGTGAAGCACTTCTTCGACACGGTGTACTACCCCTGCCTGACCGAGACCGTCGGCCGGCCAAACGGCGTCTACCTGCACGGCAACGACGACTGCACCGGCGCGCTACGGGCGGCCGACACGATCATCACCGGCCTCGGTTGGCGTGCGGTCAGCGAACCGGTCGTCGTCACCGGCGGCCCCGGCCCGGAGGACCTCGATCGGTGCTGGGAGCTCGGCGCGGTGGTGGCGGCCAATCTCCTCGAGGCCTGAGTCGTCCGTCGGCCGGTCGACGACCGAGCGGCCGGTGTCGACCCGACCGAACGGCCGGGGGTGTCTCGGGGTTCGATCAGGGTTGACCCCGATGCCGTTTCCCCGCCGGTCCGAGGCATGATGGCAGCCATGACGACCGTCTCAGGCGAGCACGGGGGCGCCCTGGTGGCGGCGGATGGGGTGACGAAGCGCTACGGGTCGTTCACCGTGCTGACCGGCGTGAACTTCATCATCGGCGGCGGCATCACCGGCCTGCTCGGGGCCAACGGCACGGGCAAGACCACGCTGCTCGGCATGATGCTCGGGCTCCACCAGACCGACGGCGGGTCGCTCCGGGTCCTCGGCATCGACCCCTACAGCGCCGGCGCCGAGGTGCGGGCCAGGCTCGGCTACGCCCCCGAGCATCACACCCTGCCGCCGGATGTGAAGGCCTCGGACTTCGTCCGCCACGTCGCCGAGCTGCACGGGCTCCCGAAGCGGGAGGCCACCACCAGGGCCAGCGACGCCCTCTGGCTCGTCGGTCTCGGCGAGGAGCGCTTCCGCCCACTCGGCACGATGAGCACCGGCCAGCGCCAGCGGGTCAAGCTGGCCCAGGCCATCGCCCACGACCCCAGCCTGGTCCTGCTCGACGAGCCGACCGACGGCCTCGACCCGGTGCAGCGTGACGACATGCTGGTCCTGATCCGACGGGTCGCCACCGAGTACGGGATCGACGTCGTCCTCAGCTCGCACCTGCTCGACGAGGTCCAGCAGATCTGCGACGGCGCCGTCATCATCGGCGACGGTCGGGTACTGGCCTCCGGTTCGCTCGAGGAGCTCCGGGGCGGCGGTTCCGACATCGTCGTCGAGCTGGAGGACGCCGCCACCGTGCAACCGGTGGTGGCCGGCCTGCAGGCCCGAGACATCGCCGTGACCGTCGACGGTCGGTTGTTGGTCGCCACCGGTCAGGACGACCGGGTGTTCGACATCGCCCGCGATGTCTGCGCCAACGCCGGCGCCGGCATCACCCGGCTGAGCCGACGGCGACTGAGCCTGGAAGACGTGTTCCTGGAGACGACGTCATGACCGATGCTGCCATCTACGAACAGGGCTACCGGTCGTACGGCGGCGAGCGGACCGGCGTCGGTGGCGCCATCCGCACCCTCGTCGCCCACAGCGCCCGGGCGGTGCTCGGCATCGGCCGCTCGGCCCGCCACAAGGTCATGCCGGTCGCCGTCATCCTGATGGCGTACACGCCGGCGGCCGTCTTCCTCGGCGTCGCCGCCCTGCTGCCGAACGAGATCGAGGGCGAGGTGCTGCCGACCTACGCCGGCTACTACGGCTTCGTCAGCGCCGCCCTGCTGCTGTTCGCCTCGTTCGTCGCCCCCGAGCTGCTCTGCACCGACCGCCGCACCGGCATGCTCGGCGTCTACCTGGCCTCCCCGCTCGACCGTCGGACGTACCTGCTCGGCAAGACCCTGGCCATCGGCGGCATCCTCGCCGTTGTGACGATCGGCCCGCCGCTCGTGCTGCTCATCGGGCTCTGGTTGGCCGACTCCGGGCCGGACGGTCTCGGCGAGGGACTGCAGCTGGCCTGGCGGATCATCCTGTCCGGTGCGGTCATGAGCGCCTTCTACGCCGCCATCTCGATGGCGGTCAGCGCCGCAACCGACCGCAAGGGTGCGGCGACCGCGACCATCATCGGCCTCTTCTTCGGGTCGCTGGCCATCAGCAACGCCGTCGTCGAAGCCGGCGACCAGTCCGAGCTGTACCGCCTGGCCGACCTGGTGTCGCTCCCGTTCGAGCTGACCTCCCGCATCCACGGCGAGGAGGGCGACTGGGCCAGCCGCGACATCTCGACCGGTCTGATCTGGCTGACGGTGCTCGGCATCATCGTCGGCTGTGGTGCCTGGGTCTGGGACCGCTACCGGCGGATGCTGGTGCGGCGATGAGCGCACACTCGATCGACGAGGAGATGGCCCGATGACGATCGACTCGACGCCACCGCCGCCCTCCGACGGCGCAGCCGCGGCCGTCATGCCACCGCCACCGACCGGGCCTCCCGTTGCCACCCAGCCGCCGGCCCGACCGGCGTTGCTCGTGCCGCCGAGGGCCACCGTCGTCGTCGACAACGTCTCGAAGGCCTTCGGCTCCCTCGTGGCGGTGTCCGAGGTGTCGTTTGCGATCGAGCCGGGGGTCACTGCGCTGCTCGGCCCGAACGGCGCCGGCAAGTCGACCCTGCTACGGGTCCTCTGCGGTCTCACCCCGCCGACGACGGGCCGCATCCTGATCGGCGGCGGCGACCCCCGCAGCGACGCTGCGGCCAGGGCCAGGGTCGGCCTCGTGCCCCAACAGGACGGCATCTTCGAGCGCGACACCGTCTACCAGTTCGTCCACCTGGCCGCCGTCCTGGCCGGCGTCGGCGACCCGCAGGCCGCCGCCCGGGCTGCGCTGGCCGCCGTTGAGCTCGACCCCGGCCTCGAGCGACCCCTCGGCGCCTTCTCCAAGGGCATGCGCCAACGGGCCAAGATCGCCGCTGCGCTCGTGCACCAGCCGCCCGTGCTGGTGCTCGACGAGCCCCTGAACGGTCTCGACCCCAAGCAGCGCCGGCAGATGATCTCGCTGTTCCACCGACTCGGTGACGAGGGCCGCACGGTGCTCGTGTCCAGCCACGTGCTGGAAGAGGTCGAGCGGTTCGGGACCCGGGTCCTGGTGCTGGCCAAGGGCCGCCTGGCCGCCGAGGGTGACTTCCGGGCCATCCGGGCGTTGATGAACGACCAGCCGCTCACCTACCGGATCGGCTGCTCCGACCCGCGGACGGTGGCGGCTGAGCTGATCAGTGAGGGGCTGATCACCGGCTGTGAGCTGACCAGGGGCGACGCACTGGAGATCACCACCGCCGATGCCGTCGGCTTCCGTCGACGCCTGCCCGCCATCTGCAGCACCGCCGGGATCCGGCTCGAGGAGCTCACGCCACTCGACGCCGACCTGGAGAGCGTCTTCCGTTACCTGGTCGGCCCCTGACGAGACGGAGCACCGACGACATGACCACGCCAACGCAGCCCCCCTCCGCACCGATGCCGGCACCTGCGCCGGCCAGCTTCCCGGCGGCCGCCGACCCGTCGCCTGGCCGCATCAGTACCCCCGGCGCCATCGGCGCCCTCTACCGGTTGGTGCTGCGCCACCAGCTGACCCGTGGCCGGCTCGTGCTGTTCGGGGTCATCCTGACGATCTGCACGATCCTCGGTTGGCTGATCGGTCGCAGCAACGTGACCCGGGTCGCCGACACGGTCGACGTGGTCAGCGCCTTCGGGCTCGGGCTGATCGTGCCGGTCGTCGCCCTGGTGCTCGGGAGCGCGGCCCTCGGGAACTGGGTCGAGGACGAGACCCTCGTCTACGTGTGGCTGCGGCCGGTGGCCCGGTCCCGGCTGGCCCTGGCCGCCGTCGCTGCGGCGGCGACCGTCGCCGTACCGATCACCGTGTTCTCGCTCGGCATCATGGCCGCCCTCGGCTCGGGCGGCGACGCCGACGCCCTGCTCGGCACCGTGATCGGCAGCACCCTCGGCAGCCTGGCCTACGTGGCGGTGTTCGTCGCCCTCGGCCTGCTGGTCAAGCGGGCCCTCCTGTGGGGCCTCGTCTACGTCTTCATCTGGGAGTTCTTCATCGCCAGGGCGGGCGACGGTGCGGCCAGGCTGTCGATCAACAGCTACGCCTCGTCGCTGCTGGCCGACTACTCCGGGCAGAGCATCCGCCTGGCCGACCGCTCGCTGACCGCCAGCTACATCGTGTTGCTGGCCATCACGTGGGTGGCCCTCGCCTTCACGACGTGGCGGCTGCAGCGGGCCAACGTGGCCTGAGCCTCGGCGCCGACGCGAGCGGGCTCAGCCCGCCAGCCAGGCCACGAGGGCGGCGGCCACGTCTTCGCCCCGATCGTCCTGCAGGAAGTGACCACCGGGCTCGAACGTCTGGTGCGGTTGGCCGGCGGCGCCGGGTACCCGCTCGATGAACGCCGCCCCGAGGTGACCGAGCACCTGGTCGCCGGGGCACCACAGCGTGAGGAACGGCTTCGACCACGACTCCAGCACCTTCCAGGCTGCGAGGTTCTCCCGGACCCCGGCGTGCTCGGGCGTGATCGGGACCAGGCACGGGAACTCGAGGGCACCGGCGGTGAAGATCGACTCGGGGAACGGCGCGGCGTACGACGCCTTCTCCCCCTCGGTGAGCGCACGGGCCTGTATCGCCCGCTCCATCAGCGCCCCGGTGTCGGTGAAGTCCGTCGCCTGCGACAGCTCCAGCCAGAAGTCGAAGCCGGGGCCGAGTGACTCACCGATCGGGAGGCCGGTGTTGCCGATGGCGATGCGGTCGAACCGTTCGGGTGACTCGGTGGCGACCCGCAGGCCGATGAGACCGCCCCAGTCCTGGGCGAAGAGGGTGGCCGGCGGGAGGTCGATGGCGTCGAGGAAGCCCTGCAGCCAGGCGACGTGGGCCGCGTAGGTGTAGGAGGACCGCTCGGTCGGCTTGTCCGACCGGCCGAAGCCGATCAGGTCGGGGGCGACGCAGCGGTGGCCGGCCTCGACCAGGATCGGGATCATGCGCCGGTACAGGTAGCTCCAGGTCGGCTCCCCGTGCAGCAGGAGCACGGGTGGGGCGTCGGCCGGCCCCTCGTCGACGTAGGCCATGCGGAGCCCGTCGATGTCGACGTTGGCGGGTTCGTAGGCGAAGTCGTCGAGCCCGTCGAAGCGGGCGTCGGGCGTGCGGACGAAGGACATCCCGCCCGGGGTCGTGTGGACGTCGGTCATGGGGCCGAAGCTACCGTGACCCCGCGAGCGGGGTCCATCGGCCCCGGGCGCGCCGCTCGGCGCCCCACCGGATCCGCACCCGATGGGACGCCGGGCACCCGAGCGACGATCCGCTACTGCTTGGTGTCGAAGTGGGCGTCGGTAGCGGCCTGGACCGCCCGCTCGACCCGATCACCCAGGATCTGATGCTCACCAATCGCCCGGTGCTCCGCCCGCACCGGACCCTTGGCCACACCCTGGAACTGCGGCTTCACATACCG
>JBCCVL010000228.1:0-7844 GCA_039195375.1 Actinomycetota bacterium | reverse complement strand
GTCGTCGGCGTCGAGGAACCAGATGAGGTCGCCGTCGGCGGCACCGAATCCGGTGTTGATCGCCGCCCCCTGACCGAGGTTGGTCTCGTGGTAGACCGGGCGGACGACGGGGCGGTAGCGCTCGATCACGGCCCGGCTCCCGTCGGTCGAGCCGTCATCGACCACGATCACCTCGGTTGCCGGCTCGGTCTGCTCGAGGGCGCTGGTGATCGCCGCCGGGAGGAAGCGGGCGTAGTTGTAGTTGAGGATGACGACGCTCACCGAGGTCACCGGCCGACCAGCCGCAGCGTCCTTGGCACCGCCGGTCGCTCCCACCCGTCGACCCGCCGTTCCAGGTAGTCGTGCATCTCCGACCGGAACCGCTCCCGGGAGAAGGGCTCGGCGTTGGCCCGGATGGTGGTGCCGTCGAACCGGGTCGGGTCGAAGGCCGCCATGGCCTCGGCGAACACCTCGACCCGATCCCGGCCGTCGACGTCGACCAGCACGCCGGTGACGCCGTCGGCCACGGTCTCCACGGCCCCGCCGACGGCGCTGGCGATGACCGGTGCTCCGCAGGCCTGGGCCTCGACCGGCACGATGCCGAAGTCCTCCTCGCCCGGGAACAGCAGGGCCGCGCACCGGCGGTAGAGCTCGCGCAACTCGACGTCGTCGACCGCGCCGACGAACTCGACGGTCGGGCCCGCCATCGCCCGCAGCTCGGGCATCGCTCGCCCGTCGCCGGCGACGACGAGCCGCCGGCCGAGCTGGGTGGCGGCGGCGACGGCGACGTCGACCCGTTTGTAGGGCACCAGCCGTCCGGCCACCAGGAAGAAGTCTTCGCGCTCGACCGGGGCCGGGTGGTGGAATTCGACGTCGACCGGCGGGTGGATGACCTCGGCGTGGCGCCGCCACCACCGCAGGATGCGGTTGGCCACCGTCCGCGAGTTGGCCACCAGATGGTCGATGCGGCCGGCCGCAGCCCGATCGCCCGGGCGGCTGGCGGCGCCGAACGTCCGCAGGGCGGCGGCCCCCGTCCGACCGCCGAGCTCACCGCGAAGCTTGGCCCGATCCCACATCCACCGGGCCGGGCTGTGCACGTAGCCGATGAGGGGAACGCCATCGGGGACCCGGACCCGGTTGGCGAAGGCGTGGTGGCTGGCGACGACGACGTCGGCGTCCGACAGGTCGGCGGTGCGCATGGCCAATGGCAGGAGGGGGAGGAGGTGGGCGTAGGCGCCGGGTCGCCGGTAGAGCGCCTGGAGGCGGCTCGACCGGACCTCGGTGGCCGACAGGTCGCCGTCGAGCAGTGCCCGGTCGACCAGCGGGGCGAAGATGCGGCTGTTCTGGCTGAGGCCGATGAGCTGCTGGACCACCTGCTCCGACCCGCCCCGTTCGGTGAAGCGCTCGTGGACGACGACCAGACGTGGGCTCACGACGCCTGCCGCCGCTGGCCGAGGCTCGTGAGGCGGCGGGGGCGGGTCGCCGCGCCGTCGCCCGACCAGCCCTCGCGCTCCCACGACCGGGCGGCCAGGCGCTTGGTCTCGGCGACGGCGGCGCGGTTGGCCATCAGGATGATGGCGATGACGTCCTCCTGCCCGCCGTAGCCGTGGACCAGCTCGGCCAGGCGGCGTCGCGTCGTCCGCTCCGGGTCGACGACCAGGACCGTCGAGCGGCGCAGCTCGATGAGGGAGGCGGCCACGTCGTCGATCGGCGAGTCGGACCCGACCGACACCACGACGCAGGCGTAGCCGGGCAGCCGATCGAGGATCGGCCCGTCGGTCTCCCGCTCCCGGGTGGCGGGGTCGTCGCCCTCGCCGCCGGCCGTCAGCAGCGAGACCTCGGCCCGGCCGACCGGCCGGTAGACGGCGTCGGCCAACGAACGGTCCTCGGCCATGACCTCCTGCAGCCCCGGCCGCCGGGGCAGGCCGAGCCACCAGTGCATGCTCGGGTCGAGCGGATCGCCGTCGACGACGAGGGTGGGTCGACCGGAAGCGGTCAACGCCTCTCCGAGCCGAAGTGGGACCGCCGGTCTGGTGTCGCGTCCGGTCTGGACGACCGCGATCGCCGGGGCCGTGGCCAGGTGCCGCGCCGCAAACGACCCGAGTCGGGTCCGATCTTCGGGGTCGCCGGTGAGGGTGATGCACGGGACCCCGAGCAGGTCGGTCACGAGCTCCGCCGTCCGGCTGAGGGGGAGGAGCCCCCGCAGTGGTCGCCACAGCGCCACGACCTCGGCCAGTACGACCAGGGTGATCAGGAACGCGACGATCGACTCTCGGATGGGTCGCGGCCAGGCCGCAGAGCTGGGGGCGATGGCCGGCTCGACGATCTCGGCCACCAGCACGGTGCCGCTGTCGGATGCATCCAGCCGCTCCGTGTCGGCGGCGATGGTGGCGGCGATGGACGCAGCCATCGCATCGGCCAGGAGTGCCGCCTCCTCGGCGTCGTCGGCCGACGCCGTCACGTCGATGAAGCCGGGGGGCCGGGCCCACTGCACGTCGATGGCGGAGGCCGCGGCGTCCGGGTCGATATCGAGTCCGCTTCGGTCGGCGGCGTCGCCGATCGTCGATGGGGTCTCCGCCAGCTCGGCGTAGACCCGGCTGGCGTATTCGACCCGATTCTCGTCGAGCACGAGGCCGCCGTCGGCCTCGATCATGAGCCGGAGCGACGCCTCGGCCTCGTAGCGGGGGGTGACGGCGTAGGTCAGGACGAAGAACACCGCCTCGGCCACGAACACGGCACCGCCGAGGACCAGCCACTTCCGCCGCCAGATCGAGCGGAGGTGGTCGCCGAGGCCCGGCTCCCAGGTCGAGGTCATCGCCGACCTCCCGCCGCTCGCTCCGGTCCGGTTGACGCCACGCTCATCGGCCTCGTCCACCTCTCGTCAACATCGACGTGATCGTCACGGCCAGGATCTTCACGTCGTGGAACAGCGACCAGTTGTCGATGTAGCTGTTGTCGACGCGGGCCCGAGCCGAGATCGACGTGTCGCCACGGAGCCCGTTGATCTGGGCAAGGCCGGTGAGCCCGACCGGCACCCGATGGCGGTTGGCGTAGTCGGGGATCGACTCGGCGAACCGGCTGGCGTAGTGAGGTCGTTCCGGCCGCGGCCCGACGAGGCTCATGTCGCCCCGGAGCACATTCCACAGCTGTGGCAACTCGTCGATCGACGTGGCCCGACAGAAGCGGGCGACGGGTTTGATCGTCGCCGGATCGACGCTCCAGACCTGGTCGACACCCGGGCGGTCAGGGGCGATGGTGCGGAGCTTGTACATCGTGAACCGGCGTCCGCCCTGGCCGACCCGCTCCTGGCGGTAGAGCACCGGGGTCCCGCTCTCGAGCGCGAGCCCGAGCGCGGCGACGGCCATGATCGGGAGCGCGATCGGCAGCAGCGCAAGGACGAACACCACGTCGAGGATCCGCTTGAGCTTCCACCGGAACGAGCGGTTGGCCGCCGGCCGGACGGGGACGAGCGGCAGCGAGGCCAGGTGGTCGGCCCCGGGGACGGCGGCCGAGTAGCGCATGAGCGAGACCGGGAGCAGGTAGACCTCGAGGCCGACGGACGGCAGTTGGCGGACGAGCTCGGTGGCGGCGTCGCTGGTGGCTTCGGTCACGGCGACGATGACGGCATCGGCGCCGAGCTCGGAGATGGCGGGAGCCGAGACCGGGAGCTCGATGGCCGGCCCGATCGGGCGGAGACCGCAGCTCGGGGTTGCGGCGATCGCCTCCTCGACGTCGACCGCAGCACCGGTCGGTGCGATCACGATCGTCGAGCGGCGGAGGTGACCGTGTTGGCGAAGCCATCGGATCACCGCGTAGGCCACGGCCCGGCCGACCAGCACGAAGGTGGCGGCGCCGATCAGCACCCAGAGGCGATCGACGGTGAACACGTCGTGTCCGGACACCAGCTCGCGGTAGGCGGCACCGAGCGAGATGGCGAGCACCACCCGGCCGGCGATGTCGGCGACGTCGTCGATGACCGAGAGGTCGAGCCGGAGCCGGTAGTGGCCGCCGAGGGCGAGGGCCCAGAGCGCCAGGCCGACGAGCACGATGGTGTTGGGTGTGAGCTGTCCGAAGCGCACGATGGCCGCGGTGACGGCCAGCGCGTCGGTGGCCACGAGCAGGCCGACACCGGCGCTGTTCGAGAGCAACGAGGGTGCGAGCCGCTGGCGAGGTGGGGGGGCCGACGTCGTCGCTAGGGCCACGACGGCTCCTCGCCAGGTCGACGTCGAGGTCGGTCGAACGAACGGATCGACCGGTGGGCGCGTCGAGGCGCGACCGGCCCGAAGACATCACTCGTGACAACCCAGTTGCGGCTCAACACACTCTCTCGACGAGATCCCTGGCGGACTAGCTACAAAGGACGCCACGGGTCTCGTGGATCAGGCGGGTTGGGTACTATCACCTGTCACGCTCGTCGAGATGCCCGACTGATGGGCGTCGAGCGACCGTCCGACCCGTCGCCAGTGGTCGACGACGACGGCAACGGCGACGGTCATCGTCACCATCTCGCCGCCGTCCTCGACCAGGCCGAGCACGTCGATGGCGTCGATCACGTCGACCACGACACCGAAGAAGCCGAGGGCCACCAGCAGGGGCAGCAGCCGGATCGTCAGCGGCCGGGCCGGGGAGCGGTCGCGGCTCGTTGCCACGCCGATGGCGACCAGCAGCACGACACCGATCGAGGCCGAGACGAGGACCTGCCCGACGTCGCGACCCTCGAGGCCGAGCGGCTGGTCGAACCCGGCGCCGTCGGCCACGAGGTCGCCGAGTGTCTCGTGCACCTCGGCCGAGTCGTCGACCAGGAAGTAACCGAACGTGGCGGCCCACGCCAGGTAGATCGCCGACCGATGTCGGCGATGACTCATGAGTAGGAGCGCAATGATCGCCGCCATCTTGAGGTACTGGAAGGATTCGGGTATGCCCCGGTCTCTCGAAATCAACCAGATCCCACCACCGGGAAGTCCATAGCGCACGTGCAACGCATGCACCCCAATGAGGACGACGTCGATGGCGAGGAGTGCGAGGAGCGCCACGGCCACCTCGCGGGGGAGCGAGGCGACTTGGCGTCTGGCCCAGGCGATCACGACGGACAGTGAAGTCGAGGTTCGTGACCGCGTCCACCGGGTCCCGACCCTCGTCCGAGCCCAGATCGGCGCTCATGTAGGCTCGGAGCGGGGTCGTTCGGGAGGAAGATGTTGGCAGGATCGGGGTCGGCTGGCAGCCTGGACCGCGGTCGGGGTCGGCTGATGGGTCGCTCCAACGTCGACGTCCCATCGGCCGATCAGTGGATGCCGGAGGCCGGTTGGAGTCCATGAACGGGTCATCAGGGAAGGCAAGAGCCACCAAAGACGGTCGACAAGATCGGACGTCGATCACGTCATACACGCGGGCGACGTTTACCAAAGCTCTCGCCGTCACCCTGTTCCTTGTCGGATGTGCATCGTCGAACTCGTCGACGGTCGGCGATGAATGGACCGACCGACAACACTTCGGTTTCTCGCCAGGAGCCGAGCTTCGTCAGCAGGACGACGCACGGCTGGCCGGCGACCTCGCCGCCATGACGACGGTCGGGGCCAGCTGGATTCGGCTCGACATCGACTGGTCGGTCGTCGAGGCCGAGCGGGGTCGCTACGACTGGTCGGCCAGTGACCGGCTGATCGACGCGGCGTCCGCTGCAGGCCTCGACGTGCTCGGCATGCTGGCCTACACGCCGGCGTGGGCCCGCCCGGTGGGCACCGACGACAAACACCCACCGATCGACGACGAGCCCTTCGTCGACTTCGCCAGGGCGGCCGTCGCCCGATACGGGCCGCTCGGTGTGCGGGCCTGGGAGGTGTGGAACGAGCCGAACTCGGCCCTGTTCTGGTCGACGGGCCCCGACCCGGAGCGGTATGGGCGGTTGCTGCAGGCCACCGCCGGCGCGATCCGGGCGGGCGACCGACACGCCATCATCGTCAGCGGTGGCCTGGCCCCTGGCCTCGACCGCCCAGACGACGGCTGGCTGTCGCCCGAGACCTTCCTCGACGAGCTCATCGACGCCGGGGCCCTCGCGGAGGTCGATGCCGTCGGGATCCATCCCTACAGCTACCCGGCCCGTCCGCTCGATCCAGACAGCGCCCCGTGGAACACGTTCCTCCGCCTGCCGGTGTTGTACGAACGCATCGCCGCGGCGGAGGCCGGCCCCCGCTGCCTCTGGGTCACCGAGTACGGCGCACCGACCGGCGAGCACGACCGAGCGGTGAGCGAGCGCGAGCAGGCGGCGATGCTGACCGAATCGCTCGAGGCGGCCGGCCGGTGGCCCTGGCTCGGTCCGATCCTGCTCTACACCCTCCGGGACTTTCGTGAGGCGCCGGACGACCTGGAGTGGAACTTCGGGATCCTCCGCGACGACGGCACGCCGAAGCGGGCGTGGGACGACTTGTTGGCCCGCGGCGCCGAGCGGCCTGCGCCCGAGGCGTCAGCGTCGTTCGTCCAACCGTTCCCGTGCCGCGCCGCGAGTCCCTGATCGAGGTGATGGCCGAGCGGTCAACGGGTTGGCGGACCCCGGGCCCATCGGCATCGTGAGGTGATGACGTCGAACCGGGTGGTCAGCCGGTCGGGTCGGTGACCTGGCCGGCGAAGAGCACCGCGCCGGTGCTGGCGTGGCGGATCAGGTAGAAGAACGGTCGATCGGCCGCCACCAGCAACTCGGGCTCCGGCGGCCCCGAGGTGGCGAACCCGAGGGCCGTGGCCGCTGCGGCCTCGGTCCCGATCTCGTCGACCGCGATGTCGGCGCCGTGCACCGCACCGTCGAGGAAGACGCCGGGCCCGATACCCGGATAGGCGCCGGGAGCGATGCCGCGTTCGGTCAGCCAGCCGAGGAGGTCGATGGCGGTGGTGGTCTCCCACTCGGGCATGCGCAGCTCGTAGGGGCCTGTCGTGAACACGGCGTCGATCTCCGCGAGCAGGTCCGAGGACAACCGGGACCGGACGTCGTCGAACCGGCCGTCGTCCGGCACGATGAGCAACATCGTGTAGTCGTCGCCCAGGTACGGAACCTCGGCCCCGACGTACCCGTCGCCGACCCCGCGGGGGCCGGGCTGCTCGAGGTCGACCAGGTAGGTCGTGTCGACCGTCGTGCCATCGAGCCGGGTGAAGGGCCCGTCCAGCGGCCCGTACTTCCCGAAGATCGTGCGCCACTGGGCCTTGAAGTAGACCGTGTCGGTCAGGACCAGCACGGTGTCACCGTTGATGAACCCGGCCGGGAGGAGTTCCGGGATCAGGTCGTTGGTCTGCTCCGACACCCAGCCGTTGATGCGCTCCCGGGAGCCATCCGGGTCGGTGACGTCGATCGTCTCGACGTCGGCACCGTGGTGGCTGGCCAACAGGTCGACCCAGTCCTGATCGGGCGTGGCCGACGTCGATGGCCACAGCCGATCCGAGACCGTGACGATCGGTGTCTCGGTCTCGTCGATGGCCACCGCCGTTCCGTTCGAGGCCACCAGTTCGGCGTCGAGGGTGTTCCACGCATCGTGGGCGGCCGGGCCGGCCGGGAGACCGAACGCGTCGTCGATGGCCGCGGCGGTCGCGTCGTCGGCTGCGTTGCGGGCCATCAGGAGTGCGTGGCCGATGCTGAGGGGCGAGAACACGAGGTTGCCGTCGATCGGCTGTGTCCGCATCAGATCGAGGCCGCCGTCGGTGAAGCCGGTGACCAGGTCATCGACCGGCGCATCGGCCACCGGTCTGGCCCGCTCGACGCCGGATGTTGGCGCCACCACCTCGCCACTCGAACCGGAGCTGGTGGATCCACAGGCCGATGCGAGGACCGCAGCGGTGATGGCGACGAGAACGGTGCGTGTCATGGTCGGTCGGCGCTGCCGCGGGTC